>JAUCSE010000031.1 GCA_030445275.1 Mucilaginibacter sp. | reverse complement strand
GGGTAATTCTGATCTTGACGTTAAAAGTTCCGTCCTTTTTTTCGTGGTGTTTGAACACCCTGATACCGAAAGTTGCCATAACATTTGATTAGGCACGAAAACGTTGTAAAACATTTGTAAAACATTTTCGTGAAATTCAACAAAAATTGTTGCTAAACTGAATTATGGATGTCTTGCCTCTGATGAGAATTCCTAGATGCAAAAATCGCGTTTTTACTATCTTAGAGGCCGTTCTTAAGTAAAAAAGGCCTTGCAATTGCAAGACCTTTCTATGTGGGAGTTACTGGGTTCGAACCAGTGACCCTCTGCTTGTAAGGCAGATGCTCTGAACCAGCTGAGCTAAACTCCCTTGCTTTTGGGTCTGCAAATATAGAAGTTCTGATCTATTCTTCAAAAAAAAATTAAAAATATCGGTTATGGGTTGATTATCAGTATACTTAATTTTAAAACCATCGCCGTATTTGAGGTTGCCAATGCCCGGCTCTATGATATGGTATCTTAAAGAAGGCAATTCCCCCGGTTTATCTTTTTATACTGGTAGTAATGGTTGTAATGGAATAACTCTTTCTTTCTGAGGGCCCTCCGCCATTTATAGAAAGATCAGATATGGTTTCGGTTTTCAATGTTCCGCTCAAAATGAACATTGTTTTTGCATCAACAGTAATTGTTCCATCAAAAGTTTTTTGTTTGGTATTTAGTCCTAATGATATGCCCGATGGAGCTCCTTCTGCATTTAAACTTGTAGTTGCACCTTTGTACACTTCCTTGCTTTTTATAGCAATAACCAGGTTAGCCAAGTCAGCTTTTGTTATAACAAATTCGTTTTCAACCGTTTTGTCATTTAACTCAATCTTCGTTTTCCATGAGGCGTTTTGTTCCGGTTTCAAATGAGGTGGCAGGGTAATATTTAAGCCGTTCCAGTAAAACGAGGCATCATAAATGGGTAAGTTATTATTCCACAGAATATCTGTTTTACTGGTAACTGCGGATGCTTTTTCATCAACATTATCCTTGCCATTTATAGTTCTGGTAGATGGCACACCTAATTGATCCGTAAATTTTTTAACTAATCTTTCAGAACCGTCTGATGATTCAAAAGAATTATCAGAATCATATTTCAATATTCCAAAGGGCCTGTCTAATATAAAAATGATTCTTTTAAGTTTTTTTGTTGCTGTAATGGTAGCCTCTGTTTTGTTTTCGAACACGGTTTCCCAAGTCAGTTTTTCAGTTTTGCTGGGTGAGTAACCTGTAGGTTGGGTACTTACTGCAGTCTGGCTGCCATCAACAGCAATGGGGGTGCTTCCTACCGTTTTGTTTTCTATTGTAGACGTAACTTTATAACCCGCTAATGAGGCAAGTTCTGATTTAGTAGATGCAGATTGAGCGAAGGAGCTCAAAAATGACATCAATAAAAAGGCTAATAGTAGGGTGTGTTTCATCGTGTTTTTAATAGTTTGATGTATAATATTGGCTTTCAGGTTTTTCATCTGTTAAACTAAAAAGGTTAATTTGTAAGTGCTTTTTTCCATTTTTCGGGATAAAATGTAATGCCTACGTTGATATATCTTGACAGGTAATTATATGATGATGTAGTTCTTTGTGTTATGCCAACATTGATCAGCTTAATTTCATCAACATTGAACATATTGTTTATCCCGGCATTAATTTGCCAGGTCTTCTGTTTACCGAGATATTGATACAGATTAAAATTAGTAACCGGCTTAATTGAACTGTATGCAGCGTTGGTATATATAAATATCCATTTAGTGGAAAATTTATAATAAAGGCCATCGGTAATTTTGTTGTCATCCTTTAAATCAACATTAAAGCGGCTTGCTGCACCATTTGACGAGGCAGATGATTGGGTATTGTTGATGAACGATTGAACGCCTAAATTCAGGGTATGTTCTTTATTGATATTCATTTTTAAACCCACCTGCGGACTTACCGTGCTAAGTTCTATTGGTGTGGCTATTTGCTGGTTTAGCTGATACTGCTTGCGCCAAATGTAAAATATAAAAAAGTACGGGTTAAGTAACTTCCCGGGATTAAACCTGAAGTAAGAAAGCGTTCCTGTTATTTCGTTTGAATTTCTATACTGATCAGAAGTTCTTATTGGAAAAAGACCGCCTGTTAAAATAAAATTGTCAATAACCGGTTGGTTTGCTTTCAAATATCCTAATGACAAGTTTACAGAACCAAAACCACTGATAAATACATCTGAGTTTATTTCATATTTGTTGCTGAGGTAAGTGCTCAGCGTTGGATTTCCTCTATAAACCTGCTGAATTCGGCTGCTGTCAGTTACAGGGGTTAAATTATTAATAGCCGGAGTAGTTTGTTCTTTCGTGTATCTGAGCGATACTTTTGATTTATCAAATACATAATTTACATATAGTGCAGGCAAAAGCGATAGCTTGTTATACTTATTGTATATAGTATCTGTGGTATGTACATTCCAGTTTGTATTTAAAGCCCCTACTCCTGTAATTATGCTTAACCCTTTTGCTTTATAAAACAGGAAAGTTTGAAAAGCGGTTTGGTTATTTTGAATGTGGAAATTTCTGATACTCAAAGGTGCGCTAAATTGCACCAGGTCATTATCAAGTATGTTTTCGCCAGTCCTGTGTAGGGTGCTATTGTTTAATACGGTATTTATTCTAAAGTCTATCAGGAACTTTCTGCTTAATGGAATGCTGTGTTGAACTGATGCAAAGTAGTTGTAGTTTTTATTTGACTGGTTTATTTGATTGTTATTTACAGTGGTTATACCGTTGGTAAAAAACAGGTTGTCATAATTATTTTCGTACCCTGTATTGTTAATGAGTAAGCCAGCCGAAATTGTTGTTTTCTTAGCCGGTTTATCATAACGGTGTTCCCAATTTCCTTTCAGGAAAATCAAATTATTTTTATTGGTAATGTGCTGATTGCTGTTAATAACGGCATCATTAACAAGGGTATCTGCGTGATTATATAAGGAGCTGGTCGATTGGTCTGACGGATTGTCTTTATTATTAATTTTTTGAAGAATTAGTTTGGCATTGAGTATGTTCTTATCATTTGGAGTCCATTTCAAGCTGCTCTGCCCAATAATATTATAATTTCGGCCATTAGCTGTGGAGTTTTTCAAGTCTTGTCCGCTCAGTTCACCTAAACTATTAATCGTGTTTGAATTTTCATTAATCTGGCTTTGATCATGGCTGCCTAACACATACGAATCCCAGTTTAAGCGCTTATACCTTTTGCTCAAATTCAAGCCTCCCGATAATCTCTTATGCACTCCCTTTTCCAAAAAAGGGAACAGCTCGCCAATCTTATTCAAATTATCTATCGGATCTTCCAGTTTAGTATTATAGTATAACTTTTGTGTCCCTAATGTATTTGAAGCATCATTATTATAACCAACCAGCTGAAGGTATTCATTGGGCGATAACACCTGCTGATTTTGGTTGTTATAATTTACAAAGGCAGTAAAAAATGATGAAGGCTTTATATGATTAAACTTGATGCCAAAGTTTTCCCTGTTGTTGGTGCCATACTGGCTATAGATATCTCCGTATATACCTTCTTTTTTATCTCGCTTCAGCCTTAAATTAAGCTCAACTCCCCCATCAGATTCGCCGGTTAGGTTAGTGATTTCAACATCCTTTAACATATCAGATCTTACATTCTCTAAAGTTGCTTTGGCATTTCCGCCAAACATTTCAACCCCGTCAACTTTTATCTTGTCTACTTTTTTCCCCAGTACCGAAACATTGCCTCCTGTGCCTACAGAAACCCCTGGTATCTTATCCATTAAATCCGTAGCGCTTGAGTGAGGTTGGGTTTTAATTTTATCAACAGGTATAACCAACGTATCCCCCCGTTTATACGATTCCCTTTCGCCTTTAATAATTACATCTTTCAATTGAATGGGCGATGCTTTCAAGAAAAACACTTTAACGTAGTTAACCCGTACCGTATCAAATCGCCAATAGAAACTGGTATCCGCATACCCTGTTTTATGAATCAAAGCCTTATAAACAGATCTGGTATTACCAGAAACTTTGATTACTGTGTCTGTTGATAAGTTGTTGTATGTTTTTTTCAATAAGGAATCAGCGTATATATAGAGATCAAAGCGAGCGCCCTCTGGTGCGGTACCTGCCAGCCTTTTTTGCATAATTTTAAGATGTATTGAATTTTTTTCTTGTGAAAATGACTTCACTGGAACAAATACGAATGCAATAAGTGAAAGCAAATAAAAATAAAGTCTCAACAATAATGGCGTGTTTGAATAAAGCTACAAAAATATTAACAAAGCAGGGCTTATGTGATTATAGTTAATGAAATCTTAGATTAGTAAAGAACGATAAGTAAAACGCCTGAGTTTGGATCATAAACCCAATAGCCTATTACATTTCCACTACCGTCAGTCACATCACCATTTGGTAATGATTTTACAGCAATTGATAATATACCGGCTTTCTTAAACTCAACAGTGGCGTTGGTTGATTGTAATTCGTTGATCGAATAACTTTTGTGCGAAACTGGTAAATTGTAGTTGGTTGGTAATGCTCTGGTGGCGGCATTAGTTTTAGTAAATGTGCTTCCCACAATTACTAACATGATGATAAGGATTAACTTTTTCATATAGTTATATATTTAAATATATATTAATGTAAATTAAAGAATTTAGGTAGCATAAGCCCTGCTTTTAAATTCATCAACTCCCTATAAAAATAATCTTTTAAAGTATGAAAATCAACGGGTTGAAGATAAAATAAATGGAAATCAGGGCGATTTTTAAAAAAAATATGTAAAAGTGATGTTACAAAGGCTTTATTAATAACCTAATAATAAAGAATAGAGAAGATATTTGGGGTATCCTCCTTTATGGGCTCATGAATAATACTTCTGATGACGGAATAGAACAAGTGCCGATGGTTATATTACCATAGCTATATTTTGGCCCGGGCGCGGGTCTTCGGGCAGTATTTCCATTTTGGGGTAATCAATATAATGGGCGTACCATTTAATGGCATTAACCAGGTCAATGGCATCTTCGGCGGCTATGTTAATGGTTTCAAACGCAAATAATTTATTATCGGCGTAGCCATATAACTGCACTTCACTATCATCAGGACAAAACTTTTCACGATCCAAACAAAAAACCCTAACCTTCAAACGGGTATCCCTCGAGTGAATTACATCCCGGCAGGGATTGTTAGGATCTGTTGCCAGTAAATAAATGTTTTGGTCCATACATTCTAATAACAATGTTATTGATTTATAGTTTCTTGTGCTGTCATTTATATTAAAAAATAATTATCAGTTTATTTAAAATTAAGCTATGTGTAATTAGAATCCACATTTGGGAAGTATTTTCTACAATATACAAGTCTAAAATAATTAAAAATTCGTTATACGCTGTTTTATTAACCTTTATTTAACAATTGGCATTGCATTTGAATTAAACGTAATGTCCCTTTCTTAATAGGGGTTGTTTTTCATAGGTAGATGTAGGGCCGAAACACTGCGAGAGTTTTTCGGCCTTTTTTTGCTCAAAACATTCCATCATTGTGCATTATAACAGGGATAGCTCGTTTTCCTGTTTATCAATAACTGTTTTTATCAAAACCCAACAAGCTAAAACTGGTAAGCTGGTTAAATTAACTCACAGGAAATTACTCTGATTTGGAGTACTCCCGGCGGGAGTGGTTATTATCGCTGTTTTCAAAATCCGGCGTGTTTAATTAGGCGTATATCATCTACAAAACGAAACTAATCGAAACACTTTTAAAACTTAACTTCTATGAAAACAGAATCACAAGAAAGCATGCTGGGTGCAAATATGGCCAGGAGGTCGTTTTTGCGTTATGCAGGTGTTGGGGCTGCTTCCGTGGGCTTATTAGCTACCGCGGCTTGCCACAAAGATCATAATAACCCCAATCCCACTACAAACGGAATTGACCTTGGGGCCAAAGACGATTTCGCTATTTTAAACTACGCGTACGCATTAGAACAACTGGAAGCCGCATTTTACTTACAGGTAGTGCTTACCCCTTACAGCGGCATAAGCGCTTCAGAAAGCGCGTTGCTAACTGATATTCGTGATCATGAGGTTTTGCACCGGGAGTTTTTTAAAGCTGCCCTGGGAGCAAAAGCAATTCCTGCTTTAACACCCGATTTTTCTTCCATCAATTTTAGCAGCCGGACAAGTGTATTAGCCGCCGCCAAGGCATTTGAAGACACCGGTGTTACAGCATATGATGGCGCAGGTTATCTTATTGCAGATGCTAATTATCTGTTAATAGCCGGAAAGATTGTTTCGGTCGAAGCCCGTCACGCGGCCTTGATCAGCAATCTGATCACTCCCGGCACTTTTGCCGGCATTGATGTAGTTGATCCAACAAACAGTTTAAACAAATCAGCCACCATAGCAGATGTTCTTAAGATAGCTAATACCTACTTAAAAACTAAAGTTAGTGCAGTAAATTACGGTTACGTAGCTTCTTAAAACCCCATCGCCATGAATTTATTTAATATAATAGAAGAAATTGAAAATATTGATCCGGAAGTTTACGGCAAGCTGAGCCAGCGTCGTGATGTGATCAAAAATATAACCAGCTTTGGTTCAAAAGTAGCAATCGCGGCATTACCATTCGCGGTAGGTACCATGTTTAAAAAGGCATATGCCGCTGATTCGGCGGCTCCATCTGTAGTAGATGTATTAAATTATGCCCTTACATTAGAGTATCTGGAATCAACCTTTTACAATGCCGGTAAAGCTAAAGGAACCGCTTTAATTCCTGCCGACGCTGCTGCCAAATATTTTAACCAGGTAACAACCGACGAAAACAATCACGTTACTTTTTTAAAGGGCGTAATCACCTCATTGGGCGGTACACCGGTATCCTTGCCAACCATTGATTTAACCGGAGGTAACAACAAGGGGAACGGCCCATTTGCTGATGTTTTAACAAATTACGGTACTTTCCTGGCTGTTGCACAGGTGTTTGAAGACACCGGCGTACGGGCCTATAAGGGACAAGCAGGCTTTTTGCTGAAAAATCAAACGGTATTAACAGCTGCACTATCAATTCACGCGGTTGAAGCACGCCATGCATCGGCTATACGCCAGCTTCGCGGACAAACACCATGGATCACCAGCACCGCAGCTTTAGGTAATGATACCGGAGTGGCTGCAGTAAATGGCAATTATGATGGTGAACAAAATGTGACTCAGGGTGGCGTTGATGTCACTACGCTGAAAAGTGCAACCGCCAGCACTACATCAGTGGCGGTTGCTACCGCCGCATTTGACGAAGCATTAAGCAGCGCCCAGGTTTTGGCCTTGTTGCAAGGGACCTTCCTGGTGCATTAATGCCCGATTAATTATTACATATTTAATTTTATAACAGAAAGACCGCTTACTTTAAGGTAGGCGGTCTTTCTGTTATTTTTAATTTGCGGACCCGGGCGTTTATCTGATAATTCTTACTTGCTTGCATCGTAACATGCTTATCATCAATAACAAAAGTTACCAATGTAACCGGTTTGTTGCCATATGTATACAGGCTATTTTTTCTCAATAATATTTAAAGATGCTTTGTTTCTTTTATTTCTCTTAATTTTATTGACAAAACGTCTTTAGATCTGTTTAAGTCAGGCATGTATGCAGCTACAAACAAAACTATAGAAACACTTTTTAAACTTAACCTCTATGAAAACAGAATTACAAGAGCGCATACCGGGTGCCAATATAGCCAGGAGATCGTTTTTGCGTTACGCCGGTATTGGGGTTGCATCCGCGGGTTTATTAGCTACAGCGGCTTGTCACAAGGATCATAAGATCAAGGTTCAACCAGACGGGATTGATATTGGCATAACAGGTGATATGGCTATTTTAAATTATGTATATGCAGTAGAGCAATTGGAAGCTGCATTTTACACTCAATTGTTACTAACTCCATACGCTGGCATCACAGCCGATGAAATAGCATCATTTACCAGTATTCGTGATCATGATGTTGTGCACCGCGAGTTTTTTAAAACCGCCCTGGGCGGCAAAGCGATCCCCGAACTGGTTATTGATCTTAGTTCCCTTGATTTTACCACCAGGCCAAGTGTACTTACTGCCGCCAAAGTGTTTAAAGATATGGGAATACGGGCTTATGACGGTATAGGATATTTGATTGCAACGGAAACATACCTCACAATAGTCGGTAAAATTGTATCTGTTGAAGCAAGACATTCTGCGTTGATTAGTAATATTACCGCCTTTGGTACTTTTGCAGGTAATGATCAGGTTGACGGAAATGGTTTTAATAAATCTTCGACTATATCTGAAATATTGCTCATGATTAATCCTTACTTTAAAATTAAAGTTAATGCAGTAAATTACGGTTACGTAGCTTCTTAAAACCCCATCGCCATGAATTTATTTAACATTATAAACGATATAGAAAAAATTGACCCGGAATTTAACGACAAGTTGAACCCGCGTCGTTCCGCTATCAAAAATATAACCAGCTTTGGTTCAAAGGTAGCCATGGCTGCTATGCCATTTGCTTTAGGAACCATGCTTAAAAGAGCTTATGCTGCTGACACTGCAAAGCCATCGGTAGTGGAGGTTTTAAACTTTGCCCTTACACTGGAGTATTTAGAATCATCACTTTATAACCTGAGTACCGGCGCTGGTACAGTAATACCTGCAAATCTATTACCTTATTTTATTACCATACGCGATGACGAGAATCAGCATGTATCGGTTTTAAAAACTTTAATAACCAGGTTAGGTGGCACACCGGTTACAGCGCCTGAGTTTGACTTTTCGGGTGGTAATGGTACAAAAACGGGTCCGTTCCAGAATATCTTTACTGATTACAGCGTTTTCCTGAATGTAGCCCTCGCTTTTGAAGATACAGGCGTACGTGGCTATAAAGGGCAGTTGCCCAATTTATTAGGGAATCAAACCATGTTATCGGCAGTATTAGCTATTCATGCGGTTGAGGCCCGCCATGCTTCGGCAGTACGTCAATTACTAAAACTATCGCCATGGATAAACAGTACTGCCACATTGGGTAATGATACCGGCATTACAACTATTGATGCCAATTATAAAGGCGAAGAGAACGTTATACAAGGCACAGTTGATATTACTAAACTTAAAAGCTTAGCAGGCGATACTACATCTGTAACGGTTGCAACTGCAGCATTTGATGAGCCGTTAAGTATGGATCAGATAAATGCATTATTGGTAGGAAGCTTTATTGTTCAGCATTAATTAATTCCGATATCTATCCCAAAAAGCTTTGTAATGAATTGCGTGGCCTTTTGGGTAGATAAGGATTATTTATTTAAAGCCTGCACTCCAAATGCTAGCAGGTCATCGGCTTTAAGAAATCCCACTGTACCTGAAACCGGTTTCCCCTTAGGGCTAAAAATAATCAATGTTGGGTAGGCTCGTAAACCCCATTGCGCGGCAAGGGCCGGACCCATTCCCTTTTCCATATCAATAGCTACATTGATAAAATTGCTATTATAAAAGTCAGCTACCTTATTATTTTTAAATGTGGTGGCCTTAAGCATTTTGCAGGGGCCGCACCAGGTGGCATAAGCATCAACAAAAATATATTTGTTTTGGGCAGCAGCCTGTTTCAAAGCCTCGTTCCAGGAGTTTTCAATAAAATCAATTTGGGTAGAATGCTTAACTGCATTTTTTGAAGCTCGCTGGGCTTTACTATCAAAAGCAGATAAGATTAGCAACAAAACAACAAAAGATAGTTTAGCAGGCAGGTATTTCATGGCGTTTTATGGTATATATAAGCCATAAAAATAGCACATATAAACATATAAGTTTATATGTGCTATAATGAATAAATATTTAAAGCAGGTTATGGCCTTGTGCGTTGTCCGTCGCCCTCCGGTTTTTGCTCCTGCTGCTGACGTTGTTGTTGCTGCTGGCGTTGCTGCTGCTGTTGACGCTGAGCCTGTTGTTGCTGCTGCTGTTGTTGTTGACGCTGCGCCTGTTGTTGTTGCTGCTGCTGTCTTTGTGCCTGCTGTTGCTGCTGGCGTTGGGCTTGCTGTTGTTGCTGCTGTTGCTGTTGACGTTGAGCTTGCTGTTGCTGTGCCTGCTGCTGTCTTTGTGCCTGCTGTTGCTGCTGGCGTTGGGCTTGCTGTTGTTGCTGCTGTTGCTGTTGACGTTGAGCTTGCTGTTGCTGTGCCTGTTGCTGTCTTTGCGCCTGTTGTTGCTGCTGACGTTGAGCTTGCTGTTGCTGTGCCTGTTGCTGTCTTTGCGCCTGTTGTTGCTGCTGACGTTGAGCTTGTTGTTGCTGTGTTTGCTGCTGACGTTGCGCCTGCTGTTGTTGCTGTGTCTGTTGTTGTCTTTGCGCCTGTTGTTGCTGTGCCTGCTGCTGACGTTGCGCCTGCTGTTGTTGCTGTGCCTGCTGCTGACGTTGCGCCTCCTGGGTATTTGGTTGAGATGTTCGCTGCCCAGGTCTTACGTTAGGCTGGTTAGGCTGCTGATTAGCTGGCTGCCCAGGCCTTGTATTAGGTTGGTTTGGCCGTTGATTAGCCGGTTGCCCAGGCCTTGTATTAGGCTGATTTGGCTGCTGATTAGCTGGCTGCCCAGGCCTTGTATTAGGTTGGTTTGGCTGTTGATTGGCTGGCTGCCCAGGCCTTGTATTAGGTTGGTTTGGCCGTTGATTAGCTGGTTGCCCAGGTCTTACGTTAGGTTGATTTGGCTGTTGATTAGCCGGTTGCCCAGGCCTTGTATTAGGTTGGTTTGGCTGTCCTTGTCTTCCCGGTTGATTATTATTGATCCGCACTAACTTATTGTTGTCGCTTTTAGCTACCTGTGCTAACCTGGCAACATTACCACGGTTTATGGTTGCCTGCCCGCCTGCCCGGTGAGCAATACCGTTATTGGGATTTTCCTTTCTGTATTCGGCAGCATTAACCACCCTGGCTGGTCGCGCATCTGTGCTTCTTTTAATGTCAGGGCGATAAATGTTTAGCCTATTGTTGCTAATGCTTGTTTGCCTACCCGGACTGTTAACACTATTAACCCTGTACACCGGTACATTTTGACGGGTTACCCGCCTAACCTCATTAATACGCGGACCGGTTGCATAAGTACGGTTATTGTAAACATAGGTGTTGTTAATAATGGTAGTACGGTTAATGATATTAACCACCCGGTTATGTGGTGCATAATAATTATAAATGTTGGGTCGGTTTATATAGGCCACGGGGGCGCATACCCAATAATAATCGGGCACATGATAACTATTACCAAATGACACATTGATGCTGATGCCGGGAGTTAAAGGCGCCCATCCGTAGTAACCGCCGCCACTGCGCCAGTTAACCCATGCCGGCGCCCATTCATGGCCAGGTATCCATTCCCACCCGTAATAATCATCATAGCGCCAGCGGCCATAATGAAAAGTTGCCCATCCCCAGGGATAGTCAGAAACCCAGGTATTACCATAATCGGTTACCACCCAGTGTCCGCGCGAACCGTATGGTCTAAAACCATCTTCAGCGTCGGGTATCCAAACGTTGCCATAATTGGGGTCGTCAACCCAGGTACCATAAGGTGCCAGCTGATCGTAAAACTCCTGGTCAGAAACGTATCCACCTTCCTGCGCCCTGGTTTTATTTGGAGCGGCTAGCATTATCAAAAATGCTATTAAGCTTAAACCGCATATTTTATTTACAAATTTCATTTTTATCAGGTTAAAATGATTGATATACATATAGGTATGACCAAACAAAGTATAAAACGTTTAAACCGGAAATTGTTTTATCTGTAAACTTGTTTGGCATAAGTGGATACACTTAGTAATTTTTTATTTATACCTTGCATATACTACTATCTCAAAAATTAAATAATTTTACGTTTTATTATCGATACTATCACCATGAGTACAGTAAATATTCCACGGCTTGATCTGAACAATTATATCAATGGCAGCGCGGCCGATCGCAAACAGTTTTCAGACGATATTGGCAAGGCATTTAACGAAACCGGCTTTGTAACCATTACCAATCATGGCCTAAGCAAACAATTGATTGATGAGCTTTATGAGGAAGTGAAAACCCTTTTTGCTTTGCCCGATGTTACTAAATCAAAGTACGAAATACCGGGTCTGGCTGGTCAGCGCGGATACACAGGCAAAGGAAAAGAAACCGCTAAAGGCTTTAAAACGCCCGACCTGAAAGAGTTTTGGCAAATAGGCCAAACCGTAACTGATGGCTCGCCCATTAAAGAACAATATCCGGATAATATAATGGTTGATGAGCTACCCGCATTTAACACCACCACCCGCGATGTTTATAAAAAGCTGGAAAGCGCAGGTACACACCTGCTTAGGGCAATAGCGGTTTATTTAAATTTAGACGAGAACTATTTTGACAATAAAGTGCATAACGGTAATTCTATACTGCGCACTTTGCATTATTTCCCTATTCTTGATCCTGATTCGGTGCCCGATGATGCTGTACGCGCCGGTGCACATGAAGATATCAACCTGATTACCCTATTAATTGGCGCGAGCGCTGATGGCCTGGAACTGCTTACCCGCGAGGGCGCCTGGTTCCCAGTTAAGGCTCATGGCGAGGACCTAGTGGTTAATGTTGGCGATATGCTGCAACGCTTAACCAATAATAAGCTTAAATCAACTACGCACAGGGTAGTGAACCCGCCGCGCGAGCTGATGAAAAACTCCCGTTACTCGGTGCCATTTTTCCTGCACCCGGTATCAGATATGGATTTAACCAGCCTGGAAACCTGTATCAATGCAGAACACCCCAAGTTATACCCCGACATTACCGCCGGCGAATACTTGGATGAGCGCCTCAGAGAGATCGGTTTAAAAATGTAGATATATAAAAAAGGCCCTTCCTAATCAGGAAAGGCCTTTTGCCTTATACTCCTCACCGTTACCGCAAGCGTGTCGCTTGTGGTGTGCTACGATTGACTAAATAACACTGCTAATCATGATGGCCACAAGCGGGACGCTTGCGGCAGCGGAAGAAAATCCCTATAAAAACTGTCATTTCGAACGAGGCACGAGGAGAAATCTTATACAACATACATGTTCGCTTTATCTATTGTATAAGATTTCTCTTCGCCCTATCACACAACCCCCTTCTGCTCATCGAAATGACAACTTTTTTATAATATCACAATATTTATAATACTTTACCCCGCCAGTACGGTTTTACTGCCAACATCTCCGGCTTCGGTTTGCCTTCTTTTGTATAAAACAAACAATGCAGTTGCCAGTACGCCTATTATACCTTCAATACACACGGCTCGCCTTGGTCCAAGTCCGCTGGCCAGCCAGCCAACCAGTAAGCTGCCAATAGGTATCATGCCCTGGTAGGCCATTACATAATAACTGATAGCCCTTGCCCGCATTACCGGGATAGCGTGTGTTTGTATATAAGTGTTAATGGCTGATGTTTGCGCCATCATGCCGACACCCGTAAACACCATAAATATTAAGGCGAATGATAATTTACCGGCATAAGCCACCATCAAAACACTAAGCCCGAAAACCAGGCTGGCGGTTATCATAATTTTGATCAGGTTTTTATTGGTTTTTAAAGTAGCCAGGTAAACCGCGCTGATCACCGAACCCAAACCAGCCGCGCTCTCAAACCAGCTAAAGGTTTTGGCATCGCCATTAAATATATCTTTCGCAAAAATGGGCATCAGGGTGTTAAAAGGGATAACAAATAAACTGCTGATGCTGAGCATCAGGATCAGGCTGCTCAGATCGCGGTCGCCGGATACGTATTTAAACCCCTCCTGCAATTCGATCCAGATGCTTTTTTCTGATCTGATGATGGCGCTGGTGTTCAGCTTCATCATAAACAAACAGCCCAACACCGGTATGTAGCTTAAAAAGTTCCCGAAGAAACAAAAATCCTCCCCAAAGGTGCCCAGGATAATACCAGCCACCGCGGGGCCCACGATGCGTGCTAAGTTAGCCATGGTGGAGTTTAAAGCAATGGCGTTCGGCAGATCTTCCTTATCGTCAACCATTTCTACCATTAAGGCCTGGCGGCAGGTAACATCGAAAGCATTAATAATACCCTGTACCAGGCTTAGCCCAATGATGGCCGGGATATTATAAACCTTAAACAGTATCATAAATGCCAGCGCGCCGGCTTGTAGCATGGATATTACCTGTGTAATAACCAGGATACGGTAGCGGTTATGCCTGTCGACAATGCTACCGGCGTATGGAGCCAATATCAATGATGGGATCAGGCTTACAAAGCTAACCACACCCAATAACAGCGCCGAACCTGTAAGCCGGTAAACCAGCCAGCTAACAGCTGTTTTTTGCATCCAGGTGCCGATGAGGGAGATAGACTGACCGTAAAAAAACAGCTTGAAATTACGGTACTTTAAGGAGCGGAAGATGTTCATTTATTCATTCATAACAAAAGCAATTCAGGGGAGATCTTAATGCAAGACTATTGAAATTCTTTATAGTACAAATATCGGCAATGATGATATATTTGTAAAATAGATTGTTTTAATAGGATTGATTAGTAAAAACGATTGATTATGGAATTCAGACAATTGCAGTATTTTGTTAAAGCTACCGAAACCATGAATTTTACGGAGGCTGCCGCCGAAGTATTTATTACCCAAAGCACCTTATCGCAACAAATTAAACAGCTGGAGGGCGAATTAGGGATGTTGCTGTTTGATCGTATTGGCAAGCACGTACGTATTACCGAGGCCGGGCATGTATTTTTAGCCTATGCCCGTAAAATATTGATGGAGGCACAAAAAAGCAAACAGACCATTGCCGAACTTAACAATGCGGCCACGGGTGTATTAAACATAGGTGTATCTTATGCTTTTACCTCCTTGTTATTACCGGTACTTGCCCCGTTTTCGACCAAGTATCCGGGTATTAAAATTTTCATCACTTATGATAATCATGAGGAGTTGGAGAAAAAACTTCGCCTGGCTGAGTTGGATGTAATTGTAGCTTTTCACAATGAATCAGACGATGAAGATCTGGAAATGCAGCCCCTGTTTAGCTCGAGCATTGTGATGGTGGTTGCCAAAAATAATCCCCTGGCCCAACTAAAAAATGTAGATCTGAAGCAGCTGGCCGAGCTTGAGTTGATATTGCCGGGCAAGGGTTTTAGCTCGCGCACGTTTATTAACGAGCTGTTTTATAAGCATAAAATGGTTCCTAATATCAAGATAGAGCTGAATGACGTACACTCCTTGCTGTCGTTAGTGCAAGACGGTCAGTGGGCAACTATTTTGAATGAGAAAACTTTAATAGGGTGGGATAAGCTGGTTGCCATTCCTATAGCCGGTCAGGAGGTGAAAAAGCAATCATACATTCTGTGGCAAAAAGGGGTTTACCGTAAAAAGGCCGCTATTTTATTTAGTGAGGAGCTGATGAATATTGTGGAAAAAGAATGATGGGTTTATAGTATAACGTGAGTTAGGGATAAGAAAAATCAAAATGTCATTTCGACGAACAGCGACGGGCAGAGTGATGGCGTGAGGAGAAATCTTATACGATATGCTATTAAAGCTTTGCATTATGTATAAGATTTCTCTTTCGCCCCATGCTCTTGCCGCCCCGGCTCTATCGAAATGACAACCTTCTTATTTCTTCCGAACACCTATCGTGGTTAGCCCTTGTACGTGTATGCTTATAGTGCTTGCGTGCGGAAAGCCCAAAGTAGTACCGGGTAAGGTTTTCAGGTAAAGTTTAAAATAGCTATCCATGATACCCTTTGAAACACGGATATAATTATTTTTAGCATCTTCCTCGCCCAAAAAATCAATTAATGGTTTGCCATAATGCATTAGCCCTTTATCATCAACAGTAACTGAAAACGAATAATAAAAATCGGCATATGCTTTATTAATAGTGATATCGAAAGTAGGGTCAAGATAATCGTCTGATGCATCAAACTTATTCATGATATCGGGCTTGGTGTGTTGTTGCTGCACTTTTACCAGCGGACTTTTGCTGATTAGCTGAACTGGTTGCCGTGCCGAAAATGCTTTGGCAATATCGCTATTGGCTTTTTCGGCTAATGACTTTACAAACAGGGTATCCTTGCGGCTGGGGTGTCGTAGCGTGGCTGTATCGGTGTGCAAAACGTTTTTTACATAATCATCGGCATAAAAAAGCATATAAACTTTGGAGCCCATAATATCAATGGAATCGCCTTTGGCCTGAAGTATCTCCATCACGATACTGTCTTTATCCATTTTTTTGATCTTGAGCCATGACCTTGCCGCGTTAAAAATAGAATCATACCCACGGGTAAGCGGAAAGTTTATAAAGTCCTTTTTTGTGGGACTGTAAATGCTTACCGAATCGTCTGAAACGAATTTCATTTTCCACTGGGGTTCCAATTGGTAACCATACTCATTAAACGACAGACCATTTTTTTGTCGCCTGGCCACCTCGCTATAGTTTATGCCATTAAGATGTTTGAATGATATGAGTTGTTTTTCGTGCTTATTGGAATTTGCACTATTGCAGCCCGAATTGATAATTGTAACTGTCGACAGCAGTATTGCACCAAGGGCAATTATTGTTCTTTGATTTATTTTAACCATTCCGGTTTAAAGATATATAATTCTGTAAAGCTGCTATAACAATTTTTACCTGCACAATGTTGTGGCAAAGCCGACAATAAAATGGGACATGCTATTTCGTATAGTCGTCAGCCAGGATCATTTTTTTGCTTCGGCTCTTGTACAGTGGTGGTAAAAAGATGGCGGCCCGTCGTTGATCTACCTGCGCTACGTCGGCTATTTTTCTGACTATCATGGCATTTTTGGCGGGCTCAAACTCCCAGTATGTGCCATAAACCTGGGTTTTAAATTTAAGATAGTTATATCGGTCAATTAAAATAGCCAAATACATCGGCGGGAAATTACCGGCTAAAACCTGCTCCTTCATCAATGGTTCTAAAAAGGCAAAGTTCTGTGCACCATGGTGGGCATCATTAGTGGCATGCGTAATTAATCCAAACAAACTACTTGCTGCATCAGGACCTATCTGCCTGAATCCCGGAAAGCCAATTTGCTTGATGATATCGCGAAGTTCATCCATGTTAGCAGAATCGGTTTCGCTTATAATATTATTCAATATTTTGATATCAACCCTTCCAATTAAATCCCTTACCAGCTGATCGCGTTCAAGCATTTGCAGTATCTCGGTCCTTTGATCCGGGTATGGTATCTGGCGGTTATATATTATTCTGAGTTTAGTATAATCCTTGTCGTAGTTTATTTGGGCCAGGTAAGCTTTTACTAAAGTATCGGCATTTAACTGATCTATAGTTATCCCATATTGCACCGCTTTATCAATGTATGTTTTTGCATTTTTTTGATCATTGTTTTTTAAATACAGATGAGCAACATTTTTGAAATTAAATCCGGGACCTGGTAATTGATTAGCAGATTTAAGATAGTTGCTTATCGCATCTTTAACATTGCCAGCCAAGGCAAGCGAATCAGCTTTATAGTCTAATTCATAAGCCTGCTTTACCGCTTGTGCTTGTACAATAGTTGATGCTGCAAAAAGAGAACAAAACAGTACTAAAAGTGAAAATTTCATGGCTATTTGATCAAAGTAAAGGGTTATTTAGCCCCTAAACTAATCCTTTTTGGCCCCTTTTTTCATTAAAAGCGACAGAATTAACGCTTTTTAACACTTTTGTGTGTTTGTAAGTTTCTGTTATACAGTGCGTTAAAATAAACTAACTCAAATAAGTAGTTAATGCTTTTGGAAAACAAGAATTGAATTTAAAAAGAGCAGAAAGGCGGTATGCCTACTTCTTCATTTCGTCTTTTATCGCCCTTAAAAACTCATTGGCATGTTGGGAGCCGATGATGTAGAGCAAACCATCTCTATCGGTCAGGTGAATGGCATCATTACCCGCGGTATAAAAACGAATGGTGCCTTTGGTGTGCAGGTTATATACAGGGTTATTAAACAGGTAGCGGCTATATGATCCTTTTTCAACTTTTACAATACCGTTCAGGTCAATTTTTACCAGGCGGGTGGTCCATAAACCGTTGAGTAATATGCTTTTATTTTCAACTTTGGTTCTGAAATGGAGCAAAAACCCCATGATGATAGATATGATGATAATGGCAAAACCCACAACAACCAGTAAGTCGCCATTACGCTCACGTTCGTCAGTAAAAAAATAGGCTGCAAAACAAAACATGGCCAAAACCAGGCGTATAGTAATAGGTATAAATTCCCTGCCGAGATACTGTTTTTCTACAAAGACTGTTTTATCGCTCATCTTAATTTATACAATTCGAAGATAGTAACTTTTTTAGTGTTATTATTTACTTTATACCTTTCGTCGGGGCGGTAACCACCCACCCATATTACATCGCCATTGCCATTTACCAGCAAAGGAACTTCATTTTTTTGATGCAGCCCAATCTTTTGCGCAATAAAAAAGTCGCTTAGCTTTTTTCGGCCCCTCATCCCCAGCGGATAAAAATAATCGCCCTCGCGCCATGCCCGGAGTGTTAATGGAAATATTAACAAAGCCGAATCAATGGATACCGCCAGCGGATTATCCTTAATGATCAGGGCGCTATCATCATGCAATACATTCAATTTATAATTGCCATAGTTTAATTCATGGTCTTTTTCGGCAATGAGCATAGCTTGTAGCTCTCCGTTTGTTCTTTTTTTCAGGATCAACCTGTCGCGGTCCAGAACCAGCAAAAAGCCGGTTGATTCAAATATCCGCCCGGAGTGTTTATCCAAAACAGACACCAGATCATCAACGGCGGTTTCATTAAAACCATATTCCTGCAGCAACTTAAATAACAATAAGCGGATTGGGTTCAACTGCTTTACTTCATCAAGCAATAAATATAGCCCATCGCCATTATGTTTAGTTAAAGTTTTCCTTAACCCCGCTACCTGATTTTCAAGTAGGGTTTCCATATCCCGGAAATGTTTCAGGTTGCTTTCAAAGGTTTTTTCAAGGCTTGGATTAAGCTCTTTTAGCTTGGGTATTACCTCCAGCCGTATTTTATTGCGGGCATATTTAGCCGATGAATTGGAGCTATCTTCTACATAGTCCAATTTATTATCGCTTATAATAGTTGCTATTTCATCGCGGTTTAAAAACATTAAGGGACGCACCCATTGGCCATTTTTAGGCAGTATGCCATGCAGGCCGGCTATGCCGGTGCCGCGGGTGAGGTTTAACAATATTGTTTCAATTGTATCGTTTTGGTGGTGTGCAAGCGCAATAACCTGGTAATCTGACTGCTGACAAATCTGATCAAACCATTGATAACGCAGTTCGCGGGCGGCCATCTGGATAGATATTTTATTGTCGGCCGCATAATTCCGGGTATCAAAATTGATGGTATGAAAAGGTACACGAAGCTGATTGGCCAGGCTGTTGCAAAATTCCTGGTCGCGCAGGGCTTCATCATCGCGTAACTGAAAATTGCAATGGGCTATACTAAAATTAAAACCGGCGGCTTTTAATAAGTGGGCCATTAAAACAGAATCCATGCCACCGCTTACTGCAGCTAAAATTTTGCTTTTAGGCGTAAACAAGGTATTTTGTTCAATAAAATCAACAAATTGTTTAACTGGTAGCATTCACCAAAATTATTAATTTAATAACCCCAACAAAAAACTAATTTTGCCAACGTGAGGAAATATGTTTTAAGCCTTTTATTATTGATGATTGCGGCCACTGTTATGGGGCAAAAAAAGAAATCAATTGTAAATCTAATACAATCAGAACGTAGCACGGGCACTAAGATCAATGGCCGTGATGCCATTAAGGTGTATAAGGGCGTATTTAAACAGGATTTCTCGACCCTGCGGTCTGACAGCGCCTATTTTTACCCGCAGGATAATGCCTTTGATGCTTTTGGTAATGTGAACATAAACCAGGGCGACACGCTGAACATTTTCTCAGATAAGCTGAACTATAACGGCAATACTAAGCTGGCCATATTAACCAGTAATGTAAAAATGGTTGACCGCGATGCCACGCTGACAACCGATTATTTGACTTATAACACCGCCAGCCGTATAGGTACCTACACCGGCGGTGGTAAACTGGTGAATAAGGATAATGTGCTTACCAGTAAAAACGGCTATTACTTTGCTTACTCGCGCGATTCCTACTTTCGTTATGATGTGGTGCTTACTACTATTGATGCCATTATAAAAACAGATACGCTGCGGTATAATACAGGTACCCGTATATCCTATTTTTACGGCCCCACCAATATTTATGGAAAAAAAGACAAGGATACCCTGTATACCGAAAACGGCTTGTACAATACCATAACCGAGCAGGCTTTTTTTGGCAAACATAATTTATATAAACAAGGTACTAAATCATTAAAAGGTGATAGTTTGTTTTATGACAGACTTAAAGGGTACGGTCGCGCAGTTAAAAACATCACTTTTAATGATAATGAACAAAGAATAACACTCAAAGGTGATCTGGGCACTTATTTCAAGGCTGATGAACGAACAGTAGTTACACAATATGCCTATATGGTAATGGTTACCGAGCAAAAGGATACCACCCAAACAGACTCGGTTAATACGAAGACAACTCCGATACAAGCCAAAAATGTAAAAGGGCTGGTAACCGATACCAAAAATATCACCAATATGACAAAGATGGCTGCAGCGCTTAAGCCTAAGGTAACAATAAGCAAAGCAGATTCTACAAAGGTAGATTCAACGGTAAAAGCATTAGCCGGAAAAAATAAAAACGTAAAAGTACCCACGGATATTAAAAGTATTACTAATATGACCACAATGGCGGCGAATCTTAAACCGCCTCAGGGAATAGTAAGCAAGGCCGATTCTGTAAAAGCAGGCCAGGTGGTTAAACAACTGGCATCGCAAAATAAAAATATGTTGTTGGATAAAGATGGTAAAAAGCCCCCGTTACCAGCCGATACTGCCAAACATCCTGAAAAAATAAAGCGTGACTCGATATTTATGACTGCGGATACGCTTGAAACGCAGATCATGACGTACAAAAACCTGAAAATATATCAGGAAAAACAGCGTATGCTACATTTTAGGGACACTTCTGAGAGAGGCTTGAAACTGGCTGTTTTAAACAACAAGCTTAAAGGAATGCCAACTGTATCATTGCATATACCAAAGGATACCACTTATTTACACCGTAACATTTTTGGAAAACCTAAAGTTGATTCGACACAGATAAAAAAGGATAAGTTAAATGCGCTAAGAAAGGCAAAACAGGATAGTTTGCGGCAGATACAGATGAAAAAAGATCCTGTTTTTGCAACACGGGAGTTTGATGTAAGTGATACGGCCAGGATAAGGATAGTAATTGCCCATCACCATGCCAAAATATTTAAATCGGATTTGCAAGGGAAGGCCGACTCTATTTTTTATAGTAATAGTGACTCTACCATACGCTGCTATGTAAACCCCATATTCTGGACACAGGGCTCACAGCTGTCAGGCGATACAGTTTACCTGCAGATGCGTAATAAAAAGCTGGATAATATGGAGTTATTTCCCTCAGCCTTTGTGGTAAATATTGAAAAGGAGGATTCTGTGCACTTTAACCAGGCATCGGGCCGTAAAATGCGGGGATTCTTCAAAAACGATAAAATGGATAGGTTATACATTGCCGTAAATGCCGAAAGTATTTTCTTTAAGCGCGATAGTGGTAAAGTGGCCGGAATGCAGCGATCGCTTAGCAGCCGCATACGTACTAACTTTAATAAAGGTGAGGTGTCAGACATTGTTTTTTTAACAAAACCCGAAAACCGGTATATACCAATAGCAAAGGTTACGGAAGAGGATAAAACATTAAAGGGATTTATCTGGAAGCCAAAGGAAAGACCGGTATCAAAAGAGTCTATCATTCCATCGCATCGTAAAAAAATACCTGTGGTAAAAGCGCCGCCGCCAAAAACCAAAGCTGATAGTTTAAAGCAGGCTAAAGCCGATAGTTTGAAAGGGGCATTATCAAAGCTCAACAAAGATTCAACTAAAACGGATACAAGCAAACTGCATCCTGTTAAAACCGGAAAAGATACGGTAAGTAAAGCCGGAGCGGTTAAGCCGGGCGCAATAAAGGCTGTAAAGGACACGGTAGGTAAAGCGGGTAGTTTGCCGGTTATAAAAGCGGTTAAGGATACAATAAGCAAAACCGGTATTAATAAGCTGCCTGTAAAAGCGGTTACGGATACGGTTAAAAATCCGGCTAAGAAACCGGGGAGTTAGATTGGATGATGGGCAGCTTTCTAATCCCGTCAGTGCGAGAAGCGAAGCCTGTACAGAGCAAAGCGTATATGCCTATCGCAGAGCGCTCAATTGCCGCTGGGGCTGTTACTTTTGTCTTGATACAAAAGTAACCAAAAGATCAAGACAGAAAAAAGCTTCCCCACACAAGGCAAAACACCCCGGCCCGCTTTTCTGTCAAGCCTTTACCCGCATTTTTGATTTGCAATTCAATCCTTCCTGATTCTTATTTCTCTTTTCCTGCAGCTCGCTTCGGGCGAAATCAGGCAGAATAAGTTGGCTTTGAGCGCAAGGAGGGGCATAGCAAATATTTGCAGAAGCGTGGAATAATGAGCGAACGCAGTAGGGCAACTGTTTGCAGCCCGTGGTTCTGGCTGGTTTGCAGGGCAAAGGCCTCGTGCGGCAAAGAAGCCTAAAAGAAAAAAGGTGTTTTTGTTACTTTTGTCACGACAAAAGTAAAAGGCCTCCGCGGCCATAGCGTATCAAACTATTCTAATAAGGAAAAAGAAATTGTTTCACTTAATTTAATGGGTTATTTCTTCCCCTTACCTCCCAATCCATACTTCTCTATCTTTTTCTGTACATAATTTTGCCTGCGATTGCTGGCTTCTGACAGGGTAGCCGAATCAGAAAAGCGGGTATCAGATATTTTGGGTACCGCGATACGCTGCGCGCCATATATGCCAGAGTGTCCGCTGAAAAAGTAAGCAGTAAAACAAGCTACCGCAAAAAACAAGGCATACTGGCCGCCAAAAAGTTCAATTCCCATGAAAGTGCAGGCTAGTGGCGTATTTGTTGCCCCAGCAAAAACGGCTATAAAGCCTAATGCCGCAAACAGGCTTACCGGTGCGTCCATTAATACCGATAAGGTATTGCCTAATGTGGCGCCAATATAAAAAAGCGGAGTAACCTCGCCTCCTTTAAACCCGGTTGCCAGGGTAACGGTGGTATAAATGGTTTTCCATAACCAGCTCCAGGTATCGGCCCCGCCAGCTTGAAAGGCTGATGGAATGGTAACCGCCCCGGCATGTTCTGCATCAATGCCTAAACTCAGGTAATCAGGTTTGCCAATAAGCAGGGTAAGGCCTATAATGATCAACCCACCTAAAGCAGGTATAAGCCAGGATATTGATATCTGTTTTACAAAAAAAGCTTTAATGCCATGCACCATGCCGGCAAACAGGTAGCTGGTAAGTCCAAATGCCACGGAGGCTATGATGATTTTAAAAAGCAGGACAAAGTCAAAGGACAAATAGGCCGAAAACCAATGTGGCATCGTTGCAAACACATCAATATGATAAGCCGTATGATGAACACCCCAGGCAGCTACGGTTACATCGCCTATAATGCTGGCTATGAGGCAAGGCAATAAAGCGTTGTATTGTATACGACCGATGGTTAGTACCTCCATAGCAAATATGGCCCCAGTTAAAGGTGTGCCAAAAACAGCCCCAAAACCAGCTGCAATACCAGCTATCAGCACAATACGGGTATCGGTTTCATTCAGTTTAAACCATTTGCCAAACATTTGGGCTATGCTGCCGCCTATTTGCACAGCTGTCCCTTCGCGCCCTGCCGAGCCTCCAAAAAGATGGGTGATCAGGGTAGTTATCAGTACAATGGGAGCCATGCGTTTGGGTACCCCCCCTCCTGGTGCATGAATTTCGTCGATAATAAGATTGTTCCCTTTTTCGGCCGAGCTGCCAATGAGCTTATAAATAAAATGGATGAGCACTCCCGCTACAGGTAAAAAGTACAGGATACCCGGATTGCGAAACCTAAAATGGATCACAAAATTAAGTAACCATAAAAATAAAGCCACTATGCTGCCAATAACTATAGCAATAGGAATAATGATGAGCGTCCAGCGGAGCAGATTTTTTAGTATAGAAAAATGTTCGGATGTGAAAATTTTGTCTTTCATTTTATGGAGGACTAATTTAGGTTAATTATGATATGATTTTGGAGTAATAAAGCGAAGACGATTATTGCTTGGAGCCAATAAAAAGCCCCCTTATAAGATATTGAGCTTATAAGCCGTAAATAAACAGGAAAAGCAAGGGGTTGCGGCCGGGAGTTATTCCCAGGGATGCTTAAAATAGATTTGTTGAGTTTTTTTTCCACCTACAAAAAATTAGCACAGGGTAAACCCTGCGAGTTAATTAATTGTAGGCGCCATCAGCTTTTTAGGGCGGTTAAATAGGAAGACACCATTTCCTTAGTACGAATATAGCTCCTTTTTTGTAAAAGCCGTAATTATTCAGGGGTGAGTTTAAAAACAAACCCGGTCATGATAGCATAAAGTTTTTAATTAAACAGCCAGTTCAACCTCTTTAAGTGAAATAAACAACAGGCGGCCCTGGTACTCAACCCAGGCATCAGCGAAGCCATTACTATCGTAACCTAAAAATTTCACGATAGGATTGGTGATGTTTAAATTCTTCCATCTTTTACCAATGTACTTAAGTAATTGACCACGCTTTAGGGTTGTGTGCTTTGCCATAAGTTTAATTTTTAAAAGTGAAACAGTTAACTAAGTTAGTTAACATGGGTGATAAATTTTAACTTTTAGAAAATAAATTTTATCTGTATCAGGTTTATTACAAAAGCATGAAAAATGAATATATGTAGGTTTTATTGCCCTTGCATAACAAAAGGATCTAATTGTCAAATAGATACCTCTTGTTATATTGTATGACAGATAATACTATTCAGCTGTTTCTTAATAAGAAAATTTATTTAACCTTGCTTGGGCATTTTACTCTGCATTTATCAATTACCTCCAAGTAATAGTTCTCGTATAAAGGTAAAATGGTAGCCAGGTCAAATTCTTTGGCGCGGGCCAGAGCATTTTCTTTAAAAGTAGCAAGGCGGGCTTCATTTTCTAATATATAAATAGCTCTTTCGCCCATACCGTCAACATCGCCAACATCCTTTAGGAAACCGGTTACACCATCAATATTTAATTCGGGCAAACCGCCGGCATTGGTACTGATCACCGGGACCTTACAGGCCATAGCTTCCAAGGCTGCCAAACCAAAACTTTCTGACTGTGATGGCATCAGGAACAGATCGGCTACTGAAAGTATTTCTTCAATAGCATCCTGCTTGCCTAAAAAGCGCACATTATCGGTAACATTCAAGTCGCGGCATAGTTGCTCACAACCAGACCGCTCAGGGCCATCACCTACCATTAATAGTTTTGAGGGGATCTTTTTAACCACCTTAGCAAATATCTTGATCACATCCTCGGTACGTTTTACCTTACGGAAGTTGGAGGTGTGTACCAATATCTTTTCGCCCGATGGCGCAATAGCTTTTTTAAAGTGATCTTTTGCCTTCAGGCTGAAACGTGTAAGATCAATAAAGTTTGGTATTACCTTAATGTCATTCTCAATCTCAAAAAACTCATAGGTATCATGCCTCAGGTTTTCAGATACTGCGGTAACTCCATCAGATTGATTGATGGAGAAAGTAACCACCGGTTTAAAAGTTCTGTCTTTACCTACCAGGGTAATATCGGTGCCGTGCAAGGTAGTAACCACTGGGATATAAATGCCGTAGGTTAGTAATATTTGCTTAGCCATAAAGGCTGCAGATGCATGCGGAATAGCGTAATGAACGTGCAGTACATCCAGATTTTCATGACGTACCACATCAACCAGGCGACTAGCCAGGGCCAGCTCATACGGTGGAAAATCAAAAAGTGGATAGTTAGATACCGATACTTCGTGATAAAACAAATTTTCGGAAAACAGATCTAACCGGGCCGGCTGGTTATAGGTAACAAAATGAACCTGGTGACCGCGGTCGGCAAGGCCTTTGCCAAGTTCTGTGGCTACAACTCCGCTTCCGCCAAAGGTTGGGTAACAAACAATTCCGATTTTCATTAATATGGTTAATTATGGCTGCAAGTTTAACAGCAATTTACGGCAAATATGTTAAAGCTGTGTAAAATGATTTAACGAAGTTAGTTAACTTAGTTGAATCATTTATACTGCTAAGAGATCTACTATGGAAAGCGATATCGATTTAAAAATCAATGGAATACAGCATATTGGTATACCGGTAACAGATATTAAAACGTCACAATTATTTTACAGCAGACTTGGCTTCAGTAATGTAATGGAAGCACCGTTTAAAGATAATGAAGGCTTTGGCACTTGCGTAATGATGCAGCGCGGTAATATGGTCATGGAACTATACCAGCTGCCCGAAACAGGGTTAACGGAGGTCAGAAACCGGGGTAATGGGCATGTGGATCATGTGGCTTTTGACGTAAGTGATATTGATGAAGCTTTTAAGGTGATTAAACTGGCGGGCTTTAATGTAATAGAAGAAGCACCCGTTTTTCTGCAATTCTGGAAAAACGGGTGCAAGTATTTTAATATTACCGGCCCTGATGGTGAGCGGCTGGAATTTAATCAAGTACTTTGATAGATGCTATCATTGGTGTTGTTATTTGATTCCCAATTTAGCTTTAACAGACTCCATTAAGTCCGTACCGTCAGCTGAAACAAGCAATGGTGTGCCTTGTGAAGAATCAAGTACATAGGTAATACCTTTTTCTTTGGCTACATCATTAACAGCTGCCCGGGCTTTATCTGATAATGGTTTTACCAACTCGTTTGATTTAGCGTCAACCTGTTGCTGTGCATTGGCCTGATAGTCTTGCATCCGTTTTTGCAGATCCTGTAACTCGGTTTGCTTTGTTGTACGCACGGCCTCGGTCATTGTGGCGCTTTGTGCTTGAAAAGCCTTGCCTTTTGTTTGCAATTCATTGTTCATAGTAGTTAGCTGATCAACAAATTGTTTTTGGTAAGCATCAATTTGAGGTTTAATTGTTTTGGCCTCGGGCATTTGGCCAATTAGGGCCTGAAAATTAACATAACCAATTTTTGTTTGTGCCCGGGAAAATGTTCCAATAAATAATAAACTTAACGCAATTAGGGTGATTTTGAATACCTTTCTCATTTTTACCATTTAAATTCATAAAGGTATTGGAACATAACAAACGGGAAATTGTTTTAAATATTAGTTAAATTATCTTAAAGAATCGGGAGCTGTAACATAGTCAACGTCATTTAAATAACATTGCTTTTTAAGAATGTAATTTAGTAGTTGATGATCAAACGTAAGCGGTTTTGGCTCATCAGGAATCACATCCCATAACTCCAGCTTATTTAAATCAAGCTCGAGGTAATCTAATGTATGGCTGTCGCCTGTTTCTTCATTTGCGTGCGAGATGTTTATGGATATAACTTTGTTTTTTACACTATCTATACTCATCTTTTCGCCAACAGCTAATATTTTCTGATCAATAGAACTTGTTTTTATGAGCAGAATCAAAAGGCTGTCGCAGGTAAGCTTGCTTTTATCATCTTTTTTAATAGCAGCTTTCCTGTTGGTGTCAGGAATTAATTCTTTAACTGAATCTTTTTGAATTATAGCAGTAGTACTAACATTTTTAACTGGCGATTTACAGGAGATGTAGCTAAAAAAGATACTTATCAGTATTAGTTTTTTGATCAATGTGATTTTAATTTAGATGGTGTTATTTGTGCTAAATGAGATCTCCTTTTATCCGAAATCTAATATCCGAAATCCCAAATCAAAAACTCACATCCCTTTCGTTATCGCCTCATAAACCACATCCTGTATTCTTGGTCTGATGTTCAGGCTGCCCAGTTTACTACTGGCATTGGGATGTACGCGATTTGACAGGAACACATATACCAGGTTATATTTAGGATCAACCCAAATACAGGTGCCTGTAAAACCGGTATGCCCAAAGGTTTGCGGTGAAGCCAGTTTTGACGGATAGTGACGATCTGCAATAGGATCCCAGCGATCAAAACCCAGTCCCCGCCGGCTAACGGCCGATTGCTTAGAGGTGAAAAGATCAACCACTTCAGGTTTAAAATACTGGTTGCCGCCGTAAGTGCCACGGTTTAATAACATTTGGTACAATATGGCCACATCGTTGGCGCTGGCAAATAAACCGGCATGCCCGGCAACACCGCCCATCAGGGCAGCGGTAGGGTCATGCACATAGCCATCGAGTAAAGAGTGGCGGTATTCCTGATCATTTTCTGTTGGAGGTATACGATCCTGGCTAAAGCGGTACAGTGGCAAAAATCCGGCAGTTTGCATGCCCAAAGGGCCATAAAATTGCTGCTGCACGTATACATTTTCGGGAATGGAGGTGATACTCTCCACCACTTCCTTCATGAATAGCAAACCAACATCGCTGTAAACATATTGCCCTCTGGTAGGTAAAGGCGAGTTCAGCATATCAGGAAACATCACATCCTTGTAGTAGTCCTTCCGCACAAAATAATGATCTGATACATGAGTTGGATAGGCAGCGGATGAATCGGTGCTATGGTCAGATGGTTTTATTTTTTCAAAAGTTTTGATGTCAGGTATCAGCCCCGCCTGGTGCATTAGCAATTCTCGTATTTGTATGTCGTTTTTGTTGCTTTTGCGGGCAAGAGGAATATAATCGCCAATGGTGCCCTCCATGCTCAGTTTGCCTTCGTCTGTAAGTTTCATTGCCTCAACGGTAGTGGCCGTTATTTTGGTCATAGAAGCCAGGTCGAAAATATCGGTTATTCTGTCGGGTATCACATTGTCATAAGTATGGTAACCGTAAGCTTTATTAAATATCACCTTACCATCTTTAGCCACTAAAACTACACAGCCAGGAGTGGCGTGTTGGGCAATAGCCTCGCGGGCTATGGCATCAATTTCTGTAAGATTGTTGGAGTTGATGCCAGCATCTTCCGGAACGGTGTATTGCAGTCTTATTTTATCTGTAATAAAACCCATGCCTACTGCAAACTGCGGTGAATAGGTGCGGGTAAGCTTTTGGGTAATAGGTAAGCCGCCAAAAATAGCTTGTGCACTATAAACGGCCGCTACCGGTGTTGCCCGCTCAGACCATACAATGGGCGCTGTAACATTACTTAATTTGCTCAAAACTGTGCCACCGCCAAAGGCGGCTATGATTACATTTTTTAGTTTTTGATTGCTGTTGATAAAATCAATGATCTGCGGATTGTTCAGATCAGCATCGCTTAATTGAAGTATAATGGTGTTGTACCACTTCAGATCAGATGATAGATCGATCAGACTTTTTGACCCGGTGTAAGCCGTACCATCAAAGGCCTGTACCTTGCTGTATTTATTTAGTAAACTATCAAAAATGGTTGCATATTGGTTTGAGAAATGAACACTTGCAATTTTTAACTGATCAAGATCTTTCAGTGGTACCAGGTATTTACTGTTATTAAACAAAACGGTTGAGTGTTCAGCTAGTCGTTCTTCATTAACATAAGCCTGTCCGGTGGGTATAAGGGGCGGGTTTTGCGCGCAAGCGGTATTAAATAATGCAAACCCTAATAATACTAAAGGAACACAGCTCCACTTACTTTTTATCATATACTTTTACTCCGTTTATATAAGTTTTAATCACTTTTATTTTTGGCAAATCTGAACCATTTGCCTTCATAATATCTTTATCGAGTATCACAAAGTCGGCATATTTACCAGGCTCTATACTTCCCTTTTCTTTTTCTTCAAAATTGGCTTTGGCGGCCCAAATGGTAATACCCCTTAACGCTTCGGTACGGGTTAAAGCGTTTTCGGGCTGAAAGCCTCCTTCGGGAAGTCCCTTCAGGTCCTTGCGTTCTACTGCTGCATAAAACGTGTATAGTGGGTTAATATTCTCTACCGGGAAATCAGTACCTAAAGGTATCCATCCGTTTTGCTTTAACAATTGTTTATATACATAAGCCGACTTTAAACGCTCGGCCCCCAGCCTTTTACCTGCCCAATACATATCTGATGTAGCATGTGTAGGCTGTACCGATGGTATAATGTTGTATTCACCAAAATATTTGATATCATCTGGTGATAATACCTGTGCATGTTCAATACGCCAGCGTCTGTCATTTTTTCCTTTTAACACCGAAGCATAAATTTTTAATATCACCCGGTTGGCCGAGTCGCCAATGGCATGCGTACTCATTTGAAAGCCCTTTTCGGCTATCTTTTTGGCCACTTCCTCAAAGTGCTTAGGACTGCTCAGTAAAAAACCGTTCCAGTTTTTTTGATCGTCATATGGTTTTAATAAACAAGCTCCCCGTGAACCCAGGGCACCATCGGCATAAACCTTAAATCCCCGCACATTTAAGCCGGGTGTTTTAAAAGCCCCACGCTTAAATAGGTACTCGTAATTCTCTGCCCTATCGGCCAGCATCACAAACATGCGCATTTTAAGTGAACCTTTGTGCTGTAGTTCGGCAATGGTATTTATCATGGTATAGGGCAATCCACAATCATCAACCGTGGTTAAACCAACCGCGAAACAATTTTTTTGTGCATCCAGCAGCGCATCCTCAATTACGTTTGCAGCTGGTGCAGGTATCTTCCGGGTTACAATGCCCACGGCATTATCAACCAGTATGCCGGTAAGTTTGCCGTTAATGGTTTCTATTTGACCGCCATTAATGGTTTGCCCTGGTTTTAACCCGGCAATGTTCAGGGCTGCCTGGTTGGCAATAGCTGCATGACCATCAACCCGGCTCAATATGACAGGCCTTATTGGAAATAGCGAATCAAGCTTAGCCTTGTCCGGAAATTGCTTTTTGGTCCAATCGTTCTGATCCCAGCCGTTGCCTATAATCCAGCCGTCGGTATTGCGGGTAGAGTACACCTGTACCGAGTCAAGAACCTCTCCCCAACTGTGGGTACCTACGAGGTTAACCTCCTGCAGGCCCAGTCCATAATCATAAAAATGGGCGTGCGCGTCAATAAAACCAGGGTATACAGCGGCTCCTTGCGCATCAAGAACCTCATGGGCCAGGTATTTTTGCTCCAAGGTATCGGCACCGCCTACTGCTAAAATTTTGCCACCTTTTACCACAAAAGCATTGGCGGTGGTAAAGGCGCTGTCGACTGTGTAAACAACGGCGTTTTTAATCAAAAGATCGGCATTGTATTCTTTTTGTTTGCAGGCTACCGCAAAAAGGAGCAGTAATGGCCAAAATTTCTTCATAGGGTAGCTTTCGTATAGTATTGGTAATGTAATTATTAAACGTTATATGTTTATACAATTATCAAATCATAAAGTTATGCCTTCAAATATTTAATTTAGCATCGAATTCTAAATTGAAGGGAATTTTTTTAAATGTCAGATATAATACAGCTTTTACCGGATGCCGTAGCCAACCAGATTGCCGCGGGCGAAGTAGTACAGCGACCGGCATCAGCCGTAAAGGAATTGGTGGAGAATGCTATTGATGCAGGGGCCGGGAAAATTCAGCTCATTGTGAAGGATGCTGGTAAATCATTGATACAGGTTATTGATGATGGCTGCGGCATGAGCCTTACTGACGCGCGCATGTGCTTTGAGCGCCACGCCACCTCAAAAATACGTAAGGCTGATGATCTGTTTGCTATACGCACTATGGGTTTCAGAGGCGAGGCTATGGCATCAATAGCGGCTATAGCACAGGTAGAAATGAAAACCCGCCGCCATGAGGATGAACTGGGTACCTGCATTTTTATTGAAGGATCTGAAGTAATCAGCCAGGAAGCCTGCTCGGCCAATACGGGCACTTCTATCTCCATAAAAAACCTGTTTTACAATACACCTGCGCGCCGTAACTTTTTAAAGAGTAACCCGGTGGAGATGCGCCATATTATTGATGAATTTCAACGGGTGGCCTTGGCCAATCCGCAGATATTTTTTACGCTGCATCATGATGGGCAGGAAGTATATCACTTGCCGGGGGCCGCGCTTAAGCAGCGTATTGTGCACCTGTTTGGCAATAACTATAATCAAAGGCTGGTACCGGTTGAGGAGGATACTACCATTATCAATTTGCGCGGTTTTGTAGGCAAGCCCGAGTTTGCCCGTAAAACCCGTGGCGAACAATTCTTTTTTGTGAACTATCGCTATATACGCGATGCTTATTTGAACCACGCGGTATTAACTGCTTTTGAGGAGTTGCTGCCTGATGACAGCTACCCTATGTATGTGCTGTTTATTGATATCGATCCATCCAAGATCGATATCAACGTACACCCTACCAAAACCGAGATCAAATACCAGGACGAGAAGGCCATTTATGCTATTATCCGCTCGGCGGTAAAACGTTCATTAGGTAGGTACAATATTACACCAAGTCTTGATTTTGACCAGGAGAACAGTATTGAACACCTGATAACCCCCAAGCCATTTGAAGAGATCATAGCGCCAACTATTTCCTTTAATCCCGATTTTAACCCCTTTGCTTCAGAAAGAACAAGTGCCCCGCGTGAGCAACACCCTTTTTTAAAAGATAGCGGTGGTTATAAAAAAGATTCCATTCCCCAAAACTGGGATACACTATACGAGATCAGCAAAAAGGAAACCAACCTGCAGCAGGAAATGCACAAGGAGGAAAGCATAGCGGTTAATGAGCAGGAGGTAAGCAAATCGAGCGAGCGGCAATTGTTCCAGATCCATAACCGGTTCATCCTGTCGCAGATCAAATCGGGCTTTATGCTGATAGGCCAGCAGGCGGCCCATGAGCGTATTTTATATGAGCGTTTTTTACAGCAGTTGCAAAATCATTCGGGGGTAAGTCAGCAAAGTTTATTTCCGCAATCGGTAACACTAAACGGCAGTGATTTTGAGTTATTAAGAGAACTTTTGCCCGATATTAAGGCGCTTGGTTTTGACATACGCGAGTTTGGCAAAAATACGGTGGTGGTTGAGGGCATACCTGCCGAGCTAAGTAATGTAGATGAGCATGAGTTGCTGGAGCATTTACTGGAAGGCTTTAAAAACAATATGGCCATTTTAAAAGTGGATAAGCGCGATAACCTGGCCCGATCATTGGCGCGCAACGCTGCCATTAAAACCGGTACCAAATTATCACTAGAAGAAATGAACCAATTGATAGATCAGCTTTTTGCCTGTCAAACACCCAACCAGGCATTGAACGGTAAGCCTGTAATCAGTACCTTTACATTGGCCGAACTATTAGAACGATTTGAAAAATAGCCCACGGGCATTTATTATACTATGAACCAATCTCCTTTTGCAAATATTCCACCGGTTGTAAAAAACCTGCTGATCATTAATATTATTTGTTTTATACCCTTTATTGTATTTAGTGATCAGGTCTATAACGGATTAGTGATCCGGAATTTTGGTATGTTTTATCTCAACTCTCCCTATTTTAAGCCCTGGCAAATAGTTAGCTACATGTTTTTACATGGTGGTTGGGGACATATATTTTTCAATATGTTCGCTTTATTTTCCTTTGGCCCAATTGTGGAGTATGCTATGGGTTCAAAAAAATTCTTCAATTTTTATTTTATCTGTGGTATAGGTGCTATTATAATGCAATTATTGGTACAAGCTTATGAGGTACATGCCATCACAGGGGCTTTTACTATTAGTGACCCTAAGGTTGATGCATCATATTTGGCATTCGGGGCTCAACAAGGCCAAAAACTTTACGATATTTATCATGCTCCTATAGTTGGTGCGTCTGGTGCTATATTTGGATTATTAATTGCATTTGGTATGCTTTACCCCAACATGGAATTAATGATCATGTTTATACCTGTGCCCATTAAAGCTAAATATCTCATACCTGTATATGTTGTTGTAGAGTTATTTTTAGGAGTTGAGCAATTTTCGGGCGATTCGGTTGCGCATTTTGCTCACCTGGGCGGAGCGCTGATTGGCTTTATCCTGGTTAAATACTGGCGGTTACAACAACCAAACAATTTTTATTAATAACAGTAGTTATCAAATAAACGGAACTTAATTATGAGTACCCTTTGGCAAAATATTCAATACAAAATGCTACGCTCGGGCAATAAGCTAAACCTGCTTATTGGTATTAACGTAATTGTTTATCTGCTTATTAACGTTTCTGCAATTTTAGAACAGTTGCTTTTCAGAGGGTTTGGGAATAGCGCCATATTGGTTTATACTAACGAATATTTATTACTGCCGGCATACCCACCCAAACTGCTTACCCATTTCTGGACACCGCTTACCTATATGTTTATGCATGCGGGTATTTTACATATCCTGTTTAATATGCTTTGGCTTTATTGGATGGGACAAATATTTGAAGAATACCTGGGCAACAAGCGCACCATTGGCCTATATATTATGGGTGGCCTTGCGGGTGCATTAGCCTATGTGTTGTGCTTAAATTTCATTCCCGCTTTTACAAGTTCAAATGCTGCTGTAGGCAGTACAATTGTAGGGGCATCGGCCAGTGTTATGGCCATTGTGGTTGCTACGGCCACCTTATTGCCAAATTATACCATATCACTCATTTTGTTTGGTCCGGTAAAATTAAAGTGGCTGGTATTTGTTATCCTGGTTATTGATTTTCTGGGTATTGTTGGCCCTAACGCCGGTGGCGAAATAGCGCACCTGGGTGGTGCCTTATTGGGTTTTATATATATTAAACAACTGCAAAAAGGTCATGACTGGATCGGCGGGATCAGCAGTATCTTCACATCAAGGTCAAAACTTAAAGTAGTAACCAAAAACAGTAATAAAAACTCAGTAGAGCGTCCCCGTCAGGAAGATATTGACCGTATCTTAGACAAGATATCGCAAACGGGTTACGAAAGCCTGAGCAAGCAGGAAAAAGAAATTTTATTTCGCGCAAGCAATAATGAGAGTTAAACGGAAGCAAAGCTTTATAGGTAAAACATTATTATGGATAAATCTGTTGCTTTGCTTTGCTTTACTACTCAGTTATTTAGCCCCAACCGTTAACCCCTCCAAAGTCTGGATCTTTGCTTTTTTTGGCTTAGCCTATCCACTGTTACTGATAGCCAATTTGATTATGATGGCCTACTGGCTGCTGCGTAAACGCTGGCAGTTTGTGCTATCGCTCATTACCATTTTAATTGGCTGGAATGTGTTGTTTAATAACATTGGCTTCAGATTTTCAGGATCAGATACGGAGCAACCCAAAGAAGGAAATACCATCAGGGTAATGACTTATAACGTGCATAGCTTTAAGCGTTATGGGGCGGCCAATGATATATCAACCAAACATGAAATTCTGAGCCTGATTAGCGGGCAGCATCCGGACATTATCGGCTTCCAGGAGTTTTATACCAAAAACAAGGGGCAGTATGAAATGCGCGATTCTATAACCAGGATTATCGGAGCCAATAATTTTTACTTTGAGCCGGTTAACTTTAACAGCACCGAGGCTATGGGGATGGCTATATTTTCTAAATTTCCTATTGTAGGTAAGGGGACGATCCAGTTTTCCAATACCAAATCAGAGAACCAGTGTTTGTATATTGATGTAAAAAAGGGCGAAAAAACTTTTCGTTTTTATAGCGTGCATCTGCAATCAATCCGGTTTGATCCTGAAGATTACAAGTATCTTGACAGCGTGTCAAAAAAAGGGAAGGCAGATATGCAATCAACCAAAAGGTTGGGTGGTAAGCTGAAAACTGCTTTTATAAAAAGAAGCGAACAGGTATTTAAGATAAAGGATCACGCAGCTAAATGCCCCTATCCTTATCTTATTTCAGGCGATTTTAATGATACGCCCACCTCTTTCGCTGTTAATCAAATGGCCAAAGATCTCAAGAACGCGTTTCGCGAAAAAGGATCGGGCTTTGGACGCACTTACAACGGCGATTTTCCTAACTACCAGATTGATTATATTATGGCCAGCAAGCAATTTGATATTACTACCTATAAGATCATCGAAAAAAAACTATCTGATCATTACCCGCTGCGTAGTGATGTAGTATTGAATAATTAACCGAGATTAATAATATGAAAGTTTTGGTTACCGGATCATCCGGGCAATTAGGCTCAGCTACGGTAAATCATTTAAAAGCATACGGGCACGATGTTTACGGTATCGATGTAATACCATCAGCAACGACTAACAAATTAATTGATATTAAGGATAAAGATAGCGTTGAAAAAGTAACCCGTGGGTTTGGTGTCATTATACACACTGCGGCTGTTCACGGCAAACATTATGAGCTCAATTATCCCAAAGAGGCATTTATTGAAACCAATATTATGGGTACTCTCCATTTATTGAACGCCTGTGTTAAAAATGAGGTAAATCAATTTCTGTATACCAGCACCACATCCATATATGGCAGTGCCTTGGTTGATGATCATAAAGCTGTTTGGGTGGACGAATCACTGATAGAAAAGCCGCGTGATATTTATGATATCACCAAGCAAACCACCGAGCAACTGTGCAAGAATTTTTTTTATAAGGAGGGGCTTCAAACTTCCGTATACCGGGTCGGCCGTTTTTTGCCCGAGGATGATAACCTTAAAATAAACCATCGTTTATACCGGGGACTAGATGAGCGCGATGGCGCCGAAGCGCTAAGACTGGGGCTGGATACTGTATTCAATGATTTTGAAGTATTTAATATATCCAGCGGTTCACCATTTGGCCGGGCCGATCTGATTGCGCTAAAACATTCTCCTGCTGATGTCATTTTGCAATATTTTCCGGAGGCAGCAGCCATTTATCAGCGTAAAAACTGGATATTCCCCAAAAGCATTGACCGGGTGTATATTTGCGATAAGGCCAGTCAATATCTTGGTTACCAGCCGCAATATACTTTTGAATACCTGTTGCATCAATAATATATTTTAATAATATTCACTTCTCGTTCGGATATTTAAAATAAGCCATATGAGCATGAAATTGAAAAAATCGTAAGTTTGCGCACATGAAACAAAATTTGTTTGTTTACAATACTTTAACACGTAAAAAAGAAGAATTTAAACCACTTAACGCGCCACACGTTGGCATGTACGTATGTGGCCCAACTGTTTACAGCGATGTGCATTTGGGTAATTGCCGCACTTATATATCATTCGACCTGATGTTCAGGTATCTTACTACTATTGGTTACAAAGTACGTTACGTTCGTAATGTGACCGATGCCGGTCACCTGGAAGGAGATGCCGGTGATGAGGGAGAAGACAAAATATCAAAAAAAGCAAAGCTGGCGCAGCTGGAGCCCATGGAAATTGTACAAAAGTACACCGTTGGTTTTCACGACGTAATGCAAATATTTAATACGCTACCGCCAAGCATTGAACCTACCGCCACCGGTCATATCATTGAACAAATTGAAATGGTTAAGCTGATACTGGAAAAAGGGTATGCCTACGAAGTTGACGGCTCGGTTTATTTTGATGTTGAAAAATATAACAATACCCAAAACTATGGCATATTAAGCGGCCGTAATCTGGAGGATCTGCTTAATAATACCCGTGCACTGGGTGGCCAGCAGGAAAAACATGGCAAACTTGATTTTGCTCTATGGATAAAGGCCAAGCCAGAGCACCTGATGAAATGGCCATCGCCCTGGGGCGTGGGTTTCCCGGGATGGCACCTGGAGTGTTCAGCCATGAGCCAGAAATATTTGGGTAATCAGTTTGATATTCACGGTGGTGGTATTGATTTGGTGCCAACACATCATACCAATGAAATTGCACAACACGTAGCCTGCTGTGGTAAAAACCCGGCTAATTACTGGGTGCATACCAATATGCTTACGGTTAACGGGCAAAAAATGTCAAAATCATTAGGGAATAGTTTTTTACCTCATGAGCTTTTTACCGGGGATAACTCTATCCTAAATAAGGGTTACAGCCCTATGACTGTCAGGTTCTTTATGCTGCAGGCGCATTATCGCAGTACGCTTGATTTTGGCAACGAGGCCATGGAGGCATCAGAAAAAGGCTTTAAACGCTTAATGAACGCTTTTGCACTGCTTAATGGGTTAAAGGCTGATAAGACTACCGAAGTGGAGATTGGGCCACTGCTGGAGCGTTGCTATGCGGCCATGAATGACGATTTTAACAGCCCGGTACTTATTGCCGAGCTATTTGAGGCTTCGCGCATTATTAACTCGGTAAATGATGGTAAATTGAAGATTGATGAAGTCAACCTTCAACTACTTAAAACACTCATGAACACCTTTGTGCTTGATGTGCTGGGTTTAAAAGATGAACAAGCCGATAATGACGATTTACCTAATATATTGAACCTGATTGTTGACCTGAGAGGCGAAGCGAAGATCAATAAGGATTACGCTATGTCTGATAAAATACGTGATGGCCTGGCTAGGATCGGTTTTCAACTAAAGGATAGTAAAGACGGAACCCATTGGAGTAAATCCTGAATTACTGAAGCGAGTTGTAATAGCTAAACAATTTGGCTAAAACATCATCGCTTTTGTAATTCATGGCATTGATGCTCATATATTTTTGTAGCTGGGCAGTCTTATCAGCCAGGACAGTAAGTATAGCTTTCTGACCTGGTTTAATTTTAGTGATCTGATTATTTACAAACAGATAGTATTCTTCACTTAAAAAAAAGGTTTTAACAGCTGTTGCCGAATTAAAAGCCTTGTCAACGCGGATTACTTTTTTGTAATGCTTTAATAGTTTAACCTTTCCATCGGAAATTACCTGGTAAAATGAGGTTGGTGTTTGCTTGTCAACTGCCGGATACCCGTTGCTGAAAACAAGCGACGTGAGGTCACTTTCTTCGATCGAAGATTCATTAAGACTAAAACTCCTCACCGGATCAACAAAGCTCATGGCTGATGAATCACCTTTGTTTTTAAATAAAAGCTCGTCCCCAACCAGATCATATTTAAGCAACGTTGTAATTGTTTGACCGTTAGCCAGGGTAACTGATCCTGGTGCCCAATTATTAATCAAGAAAGGGGTGCCTTCTACCTCTGTATAGGATTGCAACATGTATTCTTTACCATTCGGATCTTTCAGATACTGAGCGCTTGCAACAAAACTGCCTGATATCATAACCATAGACATTAAAAAACAGAGGATGCATTTTTTCATAACACGGTAATTTTTAATAAAGATGAGCATGATATTTTTTTAATCAAAACATAATCATGCTTAAGGGGTTAATTAGTTTTTAATATTAACGGGTTAGTTAATAATTTAGCGTTTGGTATAGGTTTTTGAATGATTAGCACTTCTCAATTACAATTAAATAGCGTCCTCGTCGTTTCTGATAGAAATATATTTAGAGGCGATGTTACCAGATTATTTACTTGTAGCAATGACTCAAATTGCGTTACTGACTTAAATTTTATTACTAAATTGCCCCCAAAATCTAATATAAACATGAAAAAAATAATATTAGCTGCTACATTTATTGGCTATAGTGCATTTGCCTTAGCGCAAACGACCCCTGCTCAAGTAAATAAGGTAGTTAGTGCCGAAGAAGCTTTTAATAAAACAGTTGAACGTAAAGGCATCAAAGATGGTTTTTTGTCCGTTGCTGATCCTGAAGGTATCGTTTTTAAACCTGATGCTGTTAAGATAACCGATTTTTATACCAACATTGATAAACAAGCAGGCAAGCTTACTTCACAGCCTAAATTTGCCCGTATATCTGCCAATGGCGATCTGGCCTTCACTGCCGGCCCATACGTTTACCAGAACGGCAAGAGTGAAGATGAAAAGGTATATGGCGATTATGTTTCTGTTTGGCGTGCTGACATTGATAATAAGCTGAAATTGTTAATTAATCTGGGCATACAGCATCCCGAAGCTGAGCAGGACGTTGTTCCTGACTTTAAGGAGCCTACAGGAGCACGCACTGCGCCGAGCAAAGATCCGTTTTCCGGGAAAAAGATTATTTTAAGTACCGATCAGATTTTCAATCATTCTTTAACTATATCGGCATTGGCCAGTTATAAAGAGTTTTTGAGCCCGGAGGGGCGTTATTATTTCCCGGGTTTTGAACCTATGACCGGCCCGGATGTAATTATGAAATTTATTAATAACCAGGCCATCACTATCACAGCCGAAACTACCAGCGCAGGAAGATCAAGTAGTAATGACCTGGCCTATAGTTATGGTCATGCCCGTATAACAAAAGGAAACGTAGTAAGTAATTATAATTATGTACGTATCTGGGAGCTTGATAAAGCAAAGAAATGGGATATCCTGCTGGAAGTATTTTCGGCAGTTGAAAACGAATAAAGAAACTATTCAACAAACAAAAAAGGGAGATGTATTATACATCTCCCTTTTTTGTTTAGAACGTAAGAGTATTCTTGTCTTCTAGCAGCATAAATAAAAGTTTGTTATGCTGAACGCAGTGAAGCATCTATTCAGCAATATACAAGTTGGCTAGTAGATTCTTCGTTCCTCAGAATGACAGATAATTTTATTAAAAAAGCTGCTCAATAATATCATCAGCAGATAGCCCTTCGGCTTCGGCATGATAGCTCCGTACAATACGGTGACTTAATATGGGTTTGGCAATAGCTTGTATATCTTCAATGTCGGGCGAGTACTTGCCATTGATCACAGCATGGCATTTAGCGCCCAGAATCAAGAATTGCGAAGCCCGTGGCCCTGCACCCCAGCTTAATAGCCGATTGATCTGTGGTGTTGCAAACTCGCTGTTAGGGCGTGTTTTTGATACCAGCTTTACGGCATATTCCATTACATGGTCAGTAACGGGGATGTTTCGTACCAATTGCTGGAAATAAATAATCTGGCTGGCATTTAAAATCTTATTAACCTCAGTATGCAGCGTGCTGGTCGTATTTTTCACCACCTGTAGTTCTTCCTGAAAACTGGGATAGTTTAATGCCACATTAAACATAAAACGATCAAGCTGTGCTTCGGGCAATGGGTAGGTGCCTTCCTGTTCTATGGGGTTTTGTGTGGCCAGTACAAAAAATGGCTGTGCAAGTTTATGAGTAACGCCTGCTGCAGTTACTGCTTTTTCCTGCATGGCTTCTAATAGGGCCGCCTGTGTTTTGGGTGGAGTACGGTTAATTTCGTCGGCCAGGATGATATTGGAGAAAACGGGTCCGGGTATAAATTTAAAACTTCTGTCTTCGCCCAGTATTTCTGATCCTATAATGTCTGATGGCATCAGATCAGGTGTAAACTGAATACGTTTAAAATCGAGGTCAAGCACTCGGGCAACGGTTTGCACCAGCAGGGTTTTGGCTAAGCCGGGTACCCCTACCAGTAAACAGTGCCCGTTACTAAAAACAGATACCAGGACAAATTTCACTACTTCATCCTGCCCTATGATAACTTTACCTATTTCGGAACGTATTTGCTGATATGCCTGCTTTAAAGCATCTGCAGCCTCCACATCAGAGCGGTGTTGCATATATATTATGGTTTAACTTGCGCTGTGGTAGCTGGTGAAACAACCCATTTTTTTAACACATCACATGTCTGGTACTCAGGGTCAATTTTAATAAAGGTTTCTTTTCTGCGTTTTTCAAACCATTGGCTTACTATACGGTTGTTTTTATCCTCGTAAGCATAATCTTTTATTTTAGGAAAATCCTGCTCCAGGTTTGCCTTATGCGCACTTGTTGCTGATTTGAGATACAAAATTTTATAACTCTTTTTGCCCGCCGCATCAGTAAACAACTCTGGTTTTGAAATGCTGCCAATTTTCATGGTATCAGTAACAAGCGCAACCTTTGGGTCGAGTTTATCTGTAGGGATGTAGGTTGAGCGGTTTTGAACATTCTCGGCATTCAGCATCATACCACCGTTGTATTTGGTGTCTTTATTGTCAGAATAGTAAGCTGCAGCGCTCGAAAAATCGATCTTCTTGTTTTTCATTAAAACATTGTAAATGCTATCTGCATAAACTTTGGCCCTGTCTAAACTTGCCTGGGTAATTGCCGGACTGATTAATATATGCCGTACGTGTACCTGCTCACCTCGTCGTTCTATCACCTGTAAAAAGTGAAACCCAAAATCGGTTTCAAATACTGGGGATATTTCACCTGCTTTTAGTTTAAATGCGTTTGCGGTAAATTCTTTTACAAATGTGCTACGATCGGCAAAACCCAGGTCGCCGCCATCAGGTGCCGATCCGGGATCCTGTGAGTATAACCTCGCCAGTGTTCCAAAATCCTCTCCTTTTTTTATCCTTTCGCGCAGTTCTTCTGCCTTTTGTTTGTACAATTCTTTTTCTTCCTTGCTCAGCTTTGGTTGAAACACAATTTCACCTACTTCTATTTCTTTATTAAATGATGGCAAACTATCTTTTGGTATTTTATCAAAATAAGCTTTAACATCCTGAGGAGTTACATTCACTTTTTCAGTGATATGTTGTTGCATTTTCTGTGCAACCATTTGCTCCTTCATATCCGGGCGTATCTCATCTTTATACTGTATAACAGAACGACCTAAAAATGCTTCCAGCTTTTCCTGACCGCCAGCTCTTTGGGTCATTTCACGCATTCTGCGATCAACACTATTATCAACTTCATCATCTTTCACTTCAATACTATCAATAATAGCCTGCTGTGCCAATAGCTTTTGGGTTAATAATGATTGCAGTATCCGGCATTTCATATCAGGGTTTGGTTGGTTTCCCTGTACCAGGTACTGTGCATATTGTGTTTCAATATCTGACAGTAATATAGGACTGTTACCAACAACAGCCGCAATTTTATCTAACGTGCGACGAGGGCCAGCAGCTATTGTTGAATCGGCCTTGCTTTGTGTTTTTGCAACCGAATCAGGCTTGGCCTTCGCTTTTATGGTTGAATCGGGCTTGGTTTGTGCCCTGGCAACCGATATAATTAAAATAAAACTTAAAATAACTATCCCTAACTTTCTCATGTAATGCTCTTATACTCTAAATAATACGGATCAATAGTCCGTTAAAAACTTCGAATTTCGGTAAAATTTATTAATTATGGCTGAACAAAAAATTACAACAACCTATAATTGTGCTAATATGGTTATAAAGCGTGAAACGGTTTAACTACTTTTGGTTAAAATTTGTTAAAGTGAAAGTTGAAAATCCGGTTGCCCTGCGCTTTATTTTAGAGGATGAGCTTTATCTTTTAGGTACGGATAAAGCGCTGTATGAAAAAAGAGCTATATCCCAACCCATTATAGAAGAAACCAGTCTTGAAATAAAAACGCAGGCGGCTGCTCCTATAATAGAAGAACCCAAACCTGAAATGGAAACGCAACCTGTTAATTTTAATTATCTGGGGCAAAACTTAAAAAGCTTTTTAATACTGGTTCACTATCCCGAATTGGAGTTTATTGCCGATGCGCATTTAACCGCTTTGCAAAATATACTGAAACGGAAGGAGTTTGATATTAACGATGTAGCCATATTAAATATGGCTACCTACAACGCCATAAAGCTTGAAGAGCTCACCAATTTTTTTAAACCAACAAGGTTGTTGGTATTGGGACAACCCGCCTTGCCTCAGGAGATAGCCCCACTCGTGCTGAATATCCCCAAATCATTGAATGGCTATACTGCACTTTATAGTTTTGGTTTTAATGAAATGATGGATAGCACTGATAATAAGAAAGCTTTTTGGGAGCAAATGAAATCACTTTAAAGATTGGGCGAGGAAGGATAAAAAGACAAAGGACGAAGATTAAACTTTCCATTACGGTTGAAAAATCAAGTACTTACTTTTCCTTTATCTTTTCGTCCTTTGTCTTTCATCTAATCATCCTTTATCTACAAGACTAAATAACATGCAGCAATTAGTTTTTGCAACAAACAACCAGCACAAGCTGGAAGAAGTGGCCGCCAAAATAAAAGATAAGTTTAAATTATTAAGCCTCGAGGATATTGGTTGTACAGATGATATTGAAGAAACAGGCACTTCTTTTCGCGAAAATGCATCGATAAAAAGCCATTACGTCTACCAGAAATATAATTTGAATTGTTTTGGTGACGATAGTGGTTTGGAAATTGATGCTTTAAATGGCGAGCCGGGTGTTTATTCCGCAAGATATGCGGGTGAACATGGTAACCGGGATGCGAACATTGAAAAAGTGCTTCATAATTTAACCGGCAAAACTAACCGAAAAGCCCGTTTTCGTACGGTGATATCCTTAATGTGGAACGGACAAGAGTATTTTTTTGACGGAACGGTTGAGGGTAACATCCGTACCAACCCCAGTGGTAACGACCCTTTTGGGTACAACCCCATATTTGAACCCGAAGGTTATAACGTAACTTTTGCCGAAATAAGTCTTGACGAAAAAAACAGGATAAGCCATCGCGCCAAAGCCATGGATCAGTTGATCAGCTTCTTAAGCATGGTTGATAATGATAAATTCTGACATGTATACTGAATATAAAAGCTATACGCTATAACTATATTTGGCAGGATTTATGCTCGTATCCCTTAAAATAATTCAGTCATGAAAAAAATATTTCAAACCTCAATCGCAATCCTGTCACTTATTTTTGTTTTATCAGCCTGTTCAAGCCCTAAAAACACGGTTTCCGGTGTTGTATCCCGTGGTAAATTTGTGGGTACATGGACGTTAAACAACGTAAGTTATGACGGTTTAGTTCAAAATGCTGTACAGCGTGTGTTTGATCAGGCACCTCCCGAAGCCTTTGTTGGTAGTACCTGGAAACTAACCAATAGTGGCAACGGTGTGTATACTTTAGCAAACGGTACGTCGCAAACTATATTCTGGTCGGTTTATAACGGCGGTTCAACAGGTACACAATTTCAGTTTAAAAAACTTTATGAAGGTGATAAAGCTAAACAGGTAGAGGAAGGGTACCGTTTGGATATAGCCAGTAACGATGGTTCAACAATGACCTTAAAATCAGCTGTTGCCATTGGCGGTGGAAACGGATATATTATTTATTCGTTCACAAAAGCTAATTAAGCCGAAGGCTTAAAGCAAAAAGCTCAAAGCTGTAAGAAAATTCCTTATGCTTTGAGCTTTTTTATTTCAATAGCTTTTGGCTTTCTGCCTTAAGCTCACTCTGCTGGTGTAAATTTTAAACATACCGGGTTGCCTATTTCCAGCTGAATACCTGTTGGCGACAGCTTGCCGGTAGTGTTATCAATCCGGAATACAAATATGCTATCACTGTTCTGGTTGGCTACTACCATGAATTTACCTGTTGGATCGATAGCAAAATCGCGTGGATTTTTACCATAGGATGTTTGGCGCTGTACAAAAGTAAGTGCACCGGTTTCCTGGTTTATAGCATAAACAATAATTTCATTAGTTTCTAAACGGTTTGATGCATACAGAAAGTGTCCATCGGGCGATATGTGTATGGCTGCACCTGCTGTTTGGCCTTTAAATCCGTCGGCTAGTAGGGTTATGGTTTGCTTTGGTGTAAGTTTTCCATTGTCATAATCAAATACATGAACGTTTGAACCCATTTCTGTTATCAGGTACACATGCTTATTATCAGGCGAAAAATCAATATGCCTTGGCCCGTCGCCAGGGGTAACGCTTACAAAAGCGGGGTTGGCGGGTGTCAGAGGCGTTTTGCCTGATGCGCGATAACGAAGGATGTTTACCTTGTCAGTACCCAGGTCATTATATAACAAATATTTTTCGTCGGGTGTAAGTACAGACATGTGTGCATGGGCCGACTCCTGTCTGCCTTTATTGGGGCCGTGTCCGTCATCATGCAGGGTTTGGGTAGCCTTGCCTATTGATCCATTCTTGCCTAAAGGCATTACGGCTACGGTGCCACTGCTGTAATTGGCTACAAAAATATTTTTCTGCGCTTTATCAACAGCTATATAACAAGGATCAGCCCCTTCTGAAGGTTGTTTGTTGATCAGTGCCATTTTGCCTGTTTTGGGCTCAAATGAAAAAGAACTTACTTCGCCCTTTGGCAACTCGTTTACCGAATAAATAAACTTGTTGTTTTTGCTCAGCGTTAAAAATGATGGGTTAACAACACCATCTATCTGGCTTAAGTAGGCCAACCGGCCGCTTTCGGCGTAAAAGCGGTAAACAGCTATGCCTTTACTTTTGCCCGTGGTATAGGTGCCAATAACCAGATCATAAGTTGAGGGGCCCTTCTTTTTATTTTTTTGCGCATAGGTAAACAAAGGGGATAACAGCGCGATGATCAGAACAATTTTTTTCATGTGGGATCAAATAGGTTATAAAGCGCAAGTTAATAAAACCAACAAAAAACGCCCTGTTTATCAGGGCGTTTTTTTATTTTATTAAATGTTTTAATTGAATGATCTCTTTTTCATCCAGATAACGCCACCTGCCGCGTGGCAGATCCTTTTTGGTAAGGTTGGCATAAACCACCCGGTCAAGTTTTACAACCTCATAACCCAGGCTTTCAAATATGCGGCGTACAACACGGTTTTTACCGCTGTGTATTTGTATTCCTATTTCTCTTTTTGAACCACCGGCCACGTATGATACAGAATCTGGTTTTATCAGGCCGTCTTCCAGCTCAACACCATAACTGATCTTGTTTAAATCGCCCTGGGTTAAGCTTTTACTCAGTTCAACCTGGTATAGTTTGCTGATATTGCTTCGAGGATGCGATAGCTTATCGGCCAGGTCGCCATCGTTAGTCATTAAAAGCAAACCAGTGGTGTTCCTGTCTAAACGGCCAATAGGGTAAATACGTTCTTTAGTGGCTTTTTCAACCAGGTGCATTACCGTACGGCGTTCCTGTGGGTCTTCGGTAGTGGTAATATAATCTTTTGGTTTGTTCAATAATACATAAACCATTTTTTCACGACGCAGGGTTTCGCCATTGTATTTGATCTCATCCTTCATCGGATCGATCTTGGCACCCAACTCGTCAACAACTACACCATTTACCGATACTACACCGGCAATAATAAGCTCATCGGCCTTACGGCGTGAGCAGATGCCAGCATTTGAAATGTAACGGTTAAGGCGTATCAGTCCGTCATCCTTGGTTTTTGGCGCTGCCGGATTTTTACGACCACGCATAGTTTTAACCGGAGCGTTTTCGTCGCGGGTTATTTTATCGTAGGTGGGTTTGCGTTGTGGAGGTCTTTCACCACTGTACTTAGCAGTGCCTTCACGTTTTTTAAATCCACCTTCGGTTGGCCTGTCGCCAAATTTTTTATCTGTTGAGCGTTCTCTTGATTTTGAACCGGCATCAAATTTACGGTCGCCGGTTGATTCAGCGCCAAAACTTCTTTTGGGTCTGTCTTCAAATTTTGATGATGTTCTGGTACGAGGAGATGAGTAAGGTTTCTTTTCGCCAGCTGAGCTGCCTGCTCCAACGCTTCTTTTTGGTCTTTCACCTTCCCCTCCCGATGTTGGCCGGCCTGAGTAAGGTGGTTTTCTATCGCCACCTGCTGAGCTTGATCCAAAACTTCTTTTGGGTCTGTCATCATCGCTGCCGCTTGTTGGCCTGCCCGAGTAGGGCTTGCTGCGTGGCGAAAATGATTTTTTATCACCTGATGCTGCACCATCTCTGAAACTGCTTTCGCCTGATGGGCGTCCGGAATAAGGTTTTGATCTTGATGATGATTTTTTATCGCCTGATGATGATCCGTCCCTAAAACTGCTTTTAGGTTTGTCGTCGCTAAACCTGTTGCTTTGGTAAGGTTTTGGTTCTGGCTTGGTGAATTTCTTTTTCTCTCCGTTTGGAGTGGCTTTGCCTTTGGAGGCTGATGCTGATCTTTTGGGTTTATCGTCGCCTTTTGAGCTTCTCCCTGATGATCTTCCTGGCTTGTCGTCGCGACTACCTATTGGTCTCTTAAATACCATATTTTTTTGTTTTGCGCTTTCGCAGCGTGAGGGTCAAAGATACGCTTTTTTGGCAATTTTTAATCAAAAAAATTAAAAAATTTAAGCGGTTCAAAAACTGTGTTTAAACAGTTTTAAAGCCCGTTTTTAGACCAAAAACCGGAACTAAAAAAGTTAGTAAAAAGCTAAGTATTTGATTATGTGATCTATATAAGCTACCTTTGCGCTACATTTAAACAAATGTATAGTTAATGATAAAAAAAGAAATGATCAAAAAACACTTACTTACGTGCTCCGTAATGCTGGTGCTGGTTCTCATTTCAAAGCTTAATATTTTCAGCACAACCATCACTGAAAAGGTTGCTGATACTGGAGATTTAAGCCATCGGACCTCGAAATTTATTTTTATAAAAAGCAATGCAAATGCATACAATTTTGCAAACGAAGCTTTACCGGTTAATGATGCCCGGGTTACACGGAAACTGAAAATTTCGCTTAAACAGCATAATTTCAAAACCGTTCAATCAAACGTGCTGCATCGCAAAGCCGAGAAATGGTTCCCTATTATTGAACCGCTTTTAAGGCTTTATGGTATTCCCGATGATTTTAAGTATATCCCGCTGGTTGAATCGGGCCTTTGCGAAGGTACCTCACCAAAAGGAGCATCAGGCCTGTGGCAGTTTATGCCCGGTACTGCGCGTACTTATGGACTAAAGGTAGGTCATGGCGTTGATGAGCGTAAGAATTTGCGTAAGTCAACCATTGCCGCCTGCAAGTATATCAAAGAACTATACGGTGAATTTAATAGCTGGACATTAGCTGCAGCCGCGTATAACAACGGTTCTGTTAAGCTTGAAAGAGCTATTAACAAACAAAATGAAGATAATTACTTCCGCATGAGCCTGAACCGCGAAACCGGTTCATATGTTTATAAGCTTATTGCTATGAAGGCAATTATCCAGCAACCTAAAAAGTATGGGTATAATAATGAGTATAATAAGTATTATGCTTTTACCCAACCTTCGCCGTTGCTGAACTTTAATTGATATTGATATTCAGTGTCATAATTAGTTAAAGATTACATTACGGAGCACCCCGAAGCCGACTTTCCTGGATGGAAGGTCGGCTTTTTTGTTTATATTTGCACAAAATTTTAGCAAACCGGTATCCGCATAAAATATGAATGAATTACCTGTTGACCTGGGCGAACAAAGCGAAGTTGAAGTTTACGGAGCCCGGGTACATAACTTAAAAAATATTGACGTTTCTTTTCCGCGCAATCAGCTGGTGGTTATTACCGGCCTAAGTGGCAGCGGAAAATCATCATTGGCTTTTGATACCATTTATGCCGAAGGGCAGCGCCGTTATATGGAAACATTTTCAGCCTACTCACGCCAGTTCATGGGCGGCATGGAGCGGCCCGATGTGGATAAGGTATCAGGTTTAAGCCCGGTTATTGCTATTGAGCAAAAAACCACCAGCAAAAATCCACGGTCAACCGTGGGTACTATTACCGAGATCTATGATTTTATGCGTTTGCTTTTTGCCCGTACCGGCGAAGCTTACTCCTATACTACAGGTGAAAGGATGGAACGCATGTCTGAAGATCAGATCCTGAAAACCATTACCGAGAAGTTTGACGGGCAGCCGGTTAATATTCTGGCTCCGGTGGTAAAGGCCCGTAAAGGCCATTATCGCGAACTTTTTGAATCTATACGCAAGCAAGGCTATCTGAAAGTTTGGATTGATGGTGCCATGGCCGATGTAGAGCCCAAAATGCAAGTTGATCGCTACAAGATACACGATATTGATATTGTGGTTGATCGCCTGGTGGTGAGCGACAAGGACAGCAAGCGTTTATACACATCTGTACAAGCGGCCCTGAAAATTGCAAAAGGTATTATCCGTGTTGGTGATAAGGATAATAATGTAGCCTATTACAGTAAATACCTGATGGATCCGGTATCAGGTATATCCTATGATGAGCCACAGCCAAATACCTTCTCTTTCAACTCACCATACGGTGCCTGCGAAAAATGTAACGGCCTGGGCTATATTTTTGAGGTTGATGAAGCCTCGGTTATTCCTAATCCAAAACTAAGTATCCTTAACGGAGGTTTGGCTCCTATTGGCGAATACCGCGAAACCTGGATTTTTCAAGTGTTGAAATCGTTGGCCAAAAAATACGAGTTCTCGCTATCAACCCCGATCGAAAAACTGACCCGCGAGCAGCTGGATATCATATTGAATGGTTCGCCGGATATGATCACCGTAGCTGTGGAATATAACAAGTGGAATGTACAAAGCTATCAGATCACATTTGATGGTATTATCCGTATGCTCGAAGAGCAGCAGGAGCGTCGCGGCGATGAAGGTATGGACGATATGGAAAACTATCGTGTACTTAAAACCTGCCCTACCTGCGATGGCGCACGCCTGAAAAAAGAATCACTTCATTTTAAAGTTGATAATAAAAACATATTTGAGCTGGCCTGTATGGATATCCATACCCTGCAGGAGTGGTTTACCAATCTGGAAGACAGGCTTACCGAGCGCCAGAATGTTATTGCCAAAGAGATATTAAAAGAGATTCGGGCACGTATCGTATTCCTGCTGGATGTAGGGTTGAGCTATTTAACGCTCGACCGTACCGCCAAAACCCTTTCGGGCGGCGAGGCACAGCGTATCAGGCTGGCCACACAAATAGGTTCGCAGTTAATGAACGTAATGTACATTCTGGATGAGCCAAGCATCGGTCTGCATCAGCGTGATAATGAACGCTTAATAAACGCCCTGAAAAATCTGCGCGATCTGGGCAATACCGTACTGGTAGTAGAGCATGATAAGGACATGATTCTGGAAGCAGATCATGTGATTGATATGGGCCCGGCGGCCGGTGTACATGGCGGACAAATAGTAGCCCAGGGTACCCCGGCACAATTGATGAAGGAACATACCTTAACTACCTCCTATATTAATGGTGAACGCTCCATCGCCATCCCAGAAAAAAGAAGAGAAGGTAATGGCAAAATATTGAGCCTTAAAAAAGCCACCGGCCATAATCTGAAAAAAGTATCTGTTGATTTCCCGCTGGGTAAACTGATTGGTATTACCGGTGTATCAGGCAGTGGTAAATCAAGCTTAATAACAGAAACACTGTATCCTATATTAAACCATCATTTTTTCAGGGCCAAAAAGCATCCCCTGCCTTATGAAAAAATTGAAGGCCTGGAGAATATTGATAAGGTTATCGAGATAGATCAAACACCTATCGGCCGTACACCACGCTCAAACCCGGCTACTTATACCGGAGTGTTCTCTGATATCCGTAACCTGTATGTGGCATTGCCCGAATCGAGGATCAGAGGGTACAAACCCGGTCGTTTTTCGTTCAACGTAAAAGGTGGCCGGTGCGAAACCTGCCAGGGTGCTGGTATGAAGGTGATTGAAATGAACTTTTTACCCGATGTGCAGGTGCCTTGCGAAGAGTGCGGTGGCAGGCGCTACAACCGCGAAACGCTGGAAGTACGCTACCGGGGTAAATCCATCAGCGATGTGCTGGATATGAGTATTGAGGATGCCACGCCATTTTTTGAACATATTCCATCCATTTATCGTAAAGTAAAAACATTGTTTGATGTTGGTTTAGGCTATATCACATTAGGCCAGGCATCAACTACCTTATCAGGTGGCGAGGCACAGCGGGTTAAACTCGCGACCGAACTATCCAAAAAAGATACCGGCAACACTTTTTATATACTGGATGAACCTACAACCGGCTTGCATTTTGAAGATATCAATGTATTGTTAGGTGTTTTGTATCAACTGGTTGACAAGGGAAATACCGTTTTGGTTATTGAACATAACCTTGATGTAATAAAAGTGGTTGATCATGTAATTGATCTGGGCCCCGAAGGTGGGTCCGGTGGTGGTAATATCCTGTTCTCCGGTACGCCAGAGGGTTTGTGTAAGGTAAAAAATAGCTTTACCGGCCAGTTTCTGAAAAAAGAAATGGGGATAAAATAAAAAATCCCTGTGTCATTGCGAACGAAGTGTGGCAATCGCAGGCTTTACAGAGAGAATTTGCACAGTTCGCGATTGCTTCGTCGTTCCTTCTCGCAATGATATGGTGTTGATTGAGGGTCTCCATAAAAGGTGATCCACGCACAATTCGTTTTCTTTATTTTCATTTTATTAGCTTTACTAACTAACTATTACTGAAAATGAAAAAAACATTTCTACTTTTTTGTGCTGTAGCTACATTAGCCGCCTGTAATCAGTCAAAAACAAGCAACTCATCAGCGAAAGCAGACAATCAGGATCTGGCCAAGGTATTTGATAATTACTTTGAGGAATCATTAAAACTGTACCCACTTAATGCCACTTATATTGGTGATAACCGCTATAATGACCAGTTACCCAATGATGGCTCGGCGGAGTTCTTAGCAAAATCAAAAGCTTTTTATGAAAACTACCTGGCCCAGGTTAAACACTTTAACCGTGAGGATCTGAGCGAGGCCGATCAGCTTTCCTATGATATTTTTACTTATGAGGCTCAGCTGAATCTTGATGGTTTTAAACATCATTTTGAGTACATGCCTTTTAACCAGTTTTATGCATTACCACTTACCATAGGGCAACTGGGTTCAGGCTCGGGCGCGCAACCCTTTAAAACGGTTAAGGACTATAACGACTGGCTTAAACGTGTAACAGCGTTTTCTGTGTGGGCCGATACTGCTATCAATAATTTTAATAAGGGGATTAAAGCCGGTGTTGTTTTGCCAAAAGCCCTGGTTGTAAAAGCTATACCTGAGTTAGAGGGGCTGGTAGTTACGGATCCCACTAAAAGTTTGTTTTATGGCCCTATAACCAATTTGCCAAAAGATTTTTCAGCTGCTGATAAAAAACAACTGACCGAAGCTTATAAGCAAGCTATCACCAATACCATTTCGCCTACTTATAAAAAGCTGGCTGATTATTTAAAGACAGCATATCTGCCACACGCACGTACAACATCAGGCTATTCGGCCCTGCCTGATGGCGCTGCCAAGTATACTTATCTGGTAAAACAACAAACCACAACTGATAAAACTCCCGAGGAAATTTATCAGTTAGGATTAAAGGAAGTGAGCCGCATACGCGGTATTATGGATAGTATAAAAACCAGCGTTGGTTTTAAAGGCAATCTGCAGGCGTTTTTTGAATACATGAAAACCGACCCTAAATTTACGCCTTATAAAACACCAAAGGAGGTGCTGGATGCTTTTGAAAACATCCACAAACGCATGGAGCCAAGCCTCAAAAAAATGTTTAATCATGTGCCTAAAACACCATTCGAGATCAGGCAGACAGAGGCTTTCCGGGCAGCATCGGCAAGTGCAGAGTATAATCAAGGTTCGGCTGATGGCAGCAGGCCGGGTATGTTTTACGTACCGATACTGGATGCTACCAAGTTTAACATTACATCAGGTATGGAATCATTATTCCTGCATGAAGCTATCCCTGGGCATCACTACCAGATCTCGTTAACGCAGGAAAACACATCGTTACCAAAATCCCGCAGGTTTGATGGTAGCGAGAATGCTTATGTAGAAGGCTGGGCCCTTTACTGCGAATCGTTGGGTAAAGAGTTGGGTTTATACACCGACCCTTATCAATATATGGGCGCTTTGGGCGATGAAATACACAGGGCTATTCGCCTGGTGGTTGATGTGGCTATTCATACCAAAGGCATGACCCGTGAGCAAGCCATTAAATACATGATGGATAACGAAGCCATAAGCGAACAAGGCGCCACTGCCGAAATTGAACGCTATATGGCCATCCCCGGTCAGGCTTTGGGATATAAAATAGGCGCTCTTAAAATACGGGAGCTGCGCAATAAATATGAAAAGCAAATGGGCAGTAAATTTGATCTGGCCGAGTTTCATAACCAGGTTTTAAAGGATGGCTCCATGCCGCTTGCCGTATTTGAAGCTAAGATGGATGCCTGGGCAGCAAAGCAATAACCCCCCCCAGCCCTCGCCAAAAGAGAGGGCTTTAAACCACTCGCCATTGTTTCATCTGTTTAGTGCATACATGCACTAAACAGATGAAACGATTACCCCACGCGTCATTGCGAGGTACGAAGCAATCTCTACATAGGCAGGTCAGGTACGCAAGTTTATACTTAACTATTCGCTCTGTACAACATAGAGATTGCTTCGTACCTCGCAATGACGCGTTTTTTTAAGGGTCTTAATATACTCACTACCCCATTTTTCCCTAAGTTCATCAGTACTTCATTTTGCAACAATACTTTTGCAAAAGAATATTTTTATTTTTTTCACCTTTGTGTTTAAAATATTTAGCTGAAGTGCAAAACAGTAATACAGACATGGTTAAAAAATCACAGGTGCTTTTAATAGCAGCCTGCTATATTTTTATTGCTGTATCGCACATGTTTTTTCTACCGCGTTTAACAGAACTGAACAACAAAGCCGCTTTAAGCCATAACTCTATTTTTAAACGCAAACCGGAAACCACAATTGCTACGGTTAACCATATCAACTTTTTTCAGCGTACTGATAAGTTCATCGTTAATGATAAAAAGTCGGTTATTGATTTGATGAGTATGGTGGTTGGCAGCTTTATATTGCTGCTGTTTGCAAGAAATATCTGGAAGATAAATTCAAAACATTTCCTTACGTTTAATTGGTCGGCGGTTAATTACCAATACTCCTATTTATCTTTCTGCTCTTTCAAAATTTGATTTGATGGCTTGCTCAGGCACTATTTAAGCAATACGCTTAGATCATTATATCAAATTTTATTAATCTATCATTTTACCGGTACTAATTAAAAGCTATTGTAATTACGGGCTATCGCGTCATTAATTCAATAAGTAAGCTTTACCGGTATAAGTTCATTTTCAGGAAACTTATATGCAAAGTTTAAAAATACATGTACTCATAGCCGTGGGCCTGCTCATAGCCATGAATACTTATGCTCAACAAAAATTCCCTTCGGTTGGGTTAAAAACACTGCTTGGTCGTGTAAATCAAAATGCACCAACCCTGCTAACTGATTCAGCGGCAATTGCCATTAGTAAGGGACAGTCGGCCGAAACACACAGCAATTGGCTGCCAAACCTCCGGCTTAATTACCAGTCTGATATTGGTACAAATAATAATGTGGCCGGTCCTTACTTTGGGTTTGGTATTATCCCATCCGATTCAAAAGTGCGCACCGAGAGCAATACCTCAACGGTATCTGCAACTGTTGGTGTAGCCGCTCTTGATTGGGAGATTTACAATTTTGGCTCCTATGGCGCTCAAAACAAGGTAGCTAACTCTGATATCCAGGTGCAGCAAAATCAGTTTGCACGCTCCAAATATCAATTACAGGCTTATACCATTAATAATTACCTGCAATTGCTGCAACTGCATGACTTGTTGGCTATTCAGTCGCTCAACATACAAAGGAATAGCGAAATACTACGCTCTATACGTTCGCTGGCAAAAAGCGGGGTGAGGGCCGGTGTTGATACCAGTATTTCAGAAGCCGAACTGTCAAAGGCCCGGCTAAATTATATTGAATTGGCTAATCAGCAGAAACAGGTACAATTGCAACTCTCGGCTGTGAGTGGGTTACCCTACCAGTCGATCATTCCGGATACTACGGCCGAGGCTACGCTGATTGGGCAATCGCCAGGTTTACATGTCTTAACCCCTGATACGGTTAACCACCCACTTATTAATTACTACCGTTCGGTATATCAAAATAGCCTGCAACGGGAAACCATGGTTAAAAAGAGCTATAATCCTAAAATATTACTGGAAGCCGCCGTCTGGGGCCGTGGTTCAAGCATTGATGCCAATGATCATTTTAACAGTTTATCCAGCGGCTTTGGCTTCGATCGCAATAATTACCTGGTGGGCATTGGCGTATCCTACAATTTGTTCGATCTGCGCCGCCGGCAACTCAAGCTGCATACGCAAAAGGCGGCTACCGATTATAATGCGCAGAAACTGGCAGAGCAAAAGAAACTGCTATCCATCAGCGCCAGCCAGGCCGATGTGGAACTGGAAACTGCCAGGCAGCGCCTGCAGGAGATACCCAATCAGCTAAAAGCCGCGAATGACGGTTATCGCCAAAAACTATCCCTGTATAAAAGTGGATTAACTGATATCATCGAGCTCAACGCGGCGCTCAATATCCTTTATCGTGCCGAAACAGATTACGCGCAGGCAAAATACACTTATTCGGGGGCGCTGTTTCAAAAAGCGGTTACCGACAACCAGGTCAATACTGTTTTAAACCTTTTAAACTAATTAGCTATGTCAATGGTCACCTCCGCACTAAAAAGGCCAATCACTACTATAGTGATTACCATGAGCCTTTTGATATTTTCTGTGCTTAGTGCAATAAAAATACCGATAGATATATTTCCGCAACTAAACCTGCCCACTATATATGTTATCGAAGCCTACGGCGGTATGTCGCCGCAGCAAATGGAAGGCTTTTTTTCCACCCGTTTCCAGGATCAGTTTCTGTATATCAACGGTATAAAAAGCATTACCAGTAAAAATATACAGGGTTTAACCCTACTCAAACTCTCCTTTTACGAAAGCACCAACATGGCCGAAGCTTCGGCACAAGTTGCGTTGCAGGTAAACAGGGCCTCCAGCTTTTTTCCTCCCGGTGCCTTGCCTCCGCAAGTGGTAAGGTTTGATGCTTCGTCACTACCTGTTGGGCAGTTGGTGTTTTCGAGCCCCACACGCAGTTTGAAGGATATTTATGATATGGCGGCCACCAAAATACGTCCCATGTTTGCTACGGTTCCGGGTTTATCGCCATCGCCGCCATTTGGGGCCAATGCACGTTCCATCACCGTAAGTCTTGATCCAGATAAGCTGCGCAGCTATAATTTAACACCTGATGAGGTAGTTGATGCCTTGTCCAAATTCAACGTAACCTCACCATCAGGCAACCTGCGATTGGATAATACCATGTTCCTGACCACCATGAACACGCTGATCAAAAACCCGGAAAATTTTGGCGATATCCCTGTAAAAACACAAAATGGTGTACCCATATTTGTAAAGGATGTTGCCCGGGTAGCTGATGCGGCTGATATTACGGTTGATTATGCGCTGATCAACGGCAAACGTTCGGTATATATCCCCATAGTTAAAACTGCTGATGCTTCCACGTGGGCTGTGGTTCAAGACTTGAAAAGCAAACTGCCCGAAATGCAGAGCCTGCTACCCGATGATGTAAAGCTGAGCTATGAGTTTGACCAGTCGGTGTTTGTGGTAAACGCCGTTAAAAGTTTGATGACGGAAGGGGGGCTGGGAGCTCTGCTTACCGGTTTAATGGTACTCCTCTTTTTGCGCGATTGGCGCAGTAGTTTGATCGTGGTAATCACCATCCCGGTTTCTATTTTGATCGGGGTATTGTTGCTCAGCCTGTTTGGGCAAACCATCAATATCATGACGTTAAGCGGCTTGGCGCTGGCCATAGGTATCCTTGTGGATCAGGCCACGGTAACTATTGAGAATATTCACCAGCACCTGGAAATGGGTAAATCAAAAAAACTGGCTATATATGATGCTTGCGAGGAAATTGCATTCCCGTTATTGTTGATACTGCTTTGTATCCTGGCTGTATTCGCGCCATCCTTTATGATGTCGGGAGTGCCAAAGGCGATGTTTCTGCCGCTGTCGTTATCCATCGGGTTAACCATGATCGTATCTTATATACTAGCGCAAACTGTGGTACCTATTTTGAGTAACTGGTTAATCAAAGCCGAGCGGTACCAGCATTATCACCACGAAGATATACATGCACATGCTGGCGAAGCTTTAGATAATGAAGAAGAAGGTCAGGTTAAAAAGCATTTGAATAACGAGCAAAAACATCCTGAAAAGAATGATCTTTTTGAAAAGATAAAGCTTTGGCTTATCCGTTTGCTTAATAAATGTATGCCGCGTAAAAAGGCCATTGTGCTGGTATATCTTTTTAGTGTGATCATACTGGCTGGCATGTGTTTTGTTTTTATAGGTAAGGATATGATGCCTAAAATTAACAACGGCCAATTTCAGATCCGTATTAAAGAACCCGATGGCACCCGCCTGGAACGTACCGAAGATGCTTTTAAGGAGGTACTACAGATTATTAACGAAACGGTAAACAATCATGTTGAAATTACATCGGGCTATATTGGGTTGGTACCTACCAGCTACGGTACCAGTAACCTGTACGTTTTTAATACCGGTACGCAGGAAGCCGTACTACAAGTAAATCTTGATGAGAAATATAAGGTGAACATGGATGAACTAAAGGATGCCCTACGCAAAAACATCCACTATAAACTACCGGAACTACGGATAACCTTTGAGCCAATTGACATGACCGAAAAGATCATGAGCCAGGGGGCTTCGTCGCCAATCGAGGTTCAGGTTGCCGGTAAGGATATGCAGCAGATAGAAGGATATGCCAACAAGGTAGTAGCTAAATTAAAAGGTATTCCTTACCTGCGCGATGTACAAATTGTGCAGCCGCTAAAATTCCCGGTTATTAAAATTACACTTGATAGATTGAAAGCTGCTCAGCTTGGTTTGAATATCAAGGATATTGCCCGTTCTGTTACAGCAAGTACATCATCAAGCAGATTTACCGATAAAAACCTGTGGCTGGATGAAAAAGGCGCATACACTTATCAGGTACAGGTTCAGGTACCCGAATATGTAATGAATACCATGGATCAGCTTAAAGAGATCCCATTGGTAAAAGGACAAAGCAGCCCGATATTGAGCGACATAGCTACCTTTACTACCACTTATGTTCCAGGCGAGTACGACCGGGCCGGGCCACGTAGGTTTGTAACTATCAGCGCCAATATTTATAAAAAGGATCTGGGTACGGCTACAACAGCAGTACAACAAGCGGTAAATTCATTGGGTACACCACCTAAAGGATTGATCGCATCGTTGGGTGGTATGTCAACTTTGCTTACGGATACTTTAAGCAGCCTACAGAACGGTTTGGTGTTGGCTATCCTGGTTATCTTTTTACTGCTGGCTGCCAATTACCAGTCGTTCAAAGTTTCGTTAACGGTGCTTTCTACGGTGCCTGCGGTAATATTAGGCTCGCTGGGCATGCTGCTCATAACCGGGTCAACACTAAACCTGCAATCATACATGGGCATGATCATGTCAACTGGGGTCTCCGTTGCCAACGCTATCCTGATTGTTACCAATGCCGAAAAGCTTCGGATAGATTATCGTAATGCCACCAAAGCAGCTATAACAAGTGCATCCATCCGTTTGCGCCCTATTTTAATGACCAGTTTGGCCATGATAGCGGGTATGATTCCTATGGCCTCAGGCATGGGCGAGGCTGGCGAACAATCAGCACCATTGGGTAGGGCCGTTATCGGCGGATTGTTTGCATCAACCCTGGCAGCACTATTTATTTTGCCCCAGGTATTTGCATGGGTACAGCATAAAACCACCTATGAATCACCATCACTAATGCCGGATGAAACAGCCGGCGAAGAGACTAAAGTATTAGAAGAACAACCTTTAATTGCATAAGATCATGAAATTTAAAATCATCATATTATTAGCGGTCCCTGTAAGTATGCTAGCCGCTTGTTCAGGCAACCAAAAGCCGGTAGATATGGCTGTGGCCGCAACCCGGAGTAAATCGGCCTTTGAAACCGGGATCATCACCGAAAAAGCGCTCTCCAGCAATGCCCGTCTGCCGGGGCAACTGAAACCATATAACGAGGTAAATATTTTCCCCAAGGTAAATGGCTTTGTAAAGAAGCTTTATGTTGACCGCGGCACCATCGTAAAAAAGGGCGAACTGCTGATGACGCTGGAGGCGCCCGAAATGGAATCACAGTTACAATCGGCCAATTCACGGTATTTACAGGCACAGGAAAACGCCATTGCCAGTAAAGAAAAGTACCAGCGTTTAAAAGAAGCGGCAAAAGAGCCGGGCTCTGTATCACCACTTGACCTGGATAATGCATCAGCCAAAATGAGGGCCGATAACGCAATGGCCCTTGCTGAGCAATCAAATGTGGCCTCGGTACGCACCATTCAGGATTATCTGAATATCCGTGCGCCTTTTGATGGCATGATCGTACAGCGTAATGTATCGCCAGGGGCTTTGGTAGCACCGGGAAAAGATACCGATCAGCCGATGTTGATTTTGCAGGATATCAGCAAGCTGCGTTTGGTAGTTTATATTCCAGAAGATTATGTAGACAAGGTTGATCTGAACCAATCTGTTACCTTTAATTTCAATTCGATGCCTGGTAGTGAGCACACCGCAAAAATAAGTCGCTCGGCCAATTCATTAGGCAGCATGCGGTCTGAGGCTATTGAAATTGATGTACTGAATAAAGACGGACAATTAAAACCAGGTATGTATGCCGAAGTTAGGATCCCGATGGTTTCAGGTGCTAAATCACTATTGGTGCCCAACAATGCCATTACCCGGTCGACAGAGCGTGAATATGTGGTAACGGTTAAAAACGGAAAAGCAACATTGATCGATATCAAGGAGGGGCTGGTAAGAAATGACTCGACCGAGGTATTTGGTAATTTAAAGGCCGGCGACCGGATCGTTAATCATCCCGGCGATGAACTGAAGGAAGGAACTCGTATTCAATAAGCGTTCGAAGGAATGGGAATTTAAATGGGAGATGCATCACATGCGTCTCCCATTTTTGTCGTATTTATCCCCCTCAATTGTCGTGATATCCCCCTATAAATTTGCTTTTTACTATCGATTTTTGTTTTGTCGGTCAAACTGTAATTACTAAAGGCATAACACAATGGCAAATATTAATTCATACCTAACATTTAATGGCAATTGCCTCGAGGCGATGACATTTTATCAGGCATGTCTTGGTGGTGAGTTAATGGTTCAAACAGTGGGCGAATTGCCGCATACTGAGCCTATGCCACCGTGTATGGAAAACTGTGTTGTACACTCCACATTGGTTAATAGCGCTTTAGTACTTACAGCGTCTGATATGGTACCCGAAACCGGGTTAATAAAAGGGAATTCAGTTTCGCTGTTACTAAGCTGTAACAGCGAGGAAGAAGCAAGAAGGTTTTACGCCAAACTATCTGTCGATGGGGAGGCCACACACCCTTTGGAAGACACCTACTGGGGTGCCATATTTGGTGATCTGGTCGATAAATATGGTACACACTGGCTTATAAATTATGAAAACCCATACTAATTAAGGATGGGTTTTCGTAATTAAAACAGGTATTGTTATTATGCACAACACTCTGCAACGTCATTGATTTTATGCTTATTACCCCATTGTGGTAATCTGAGCGATAGCTTACTATATTTGGTCATATTAACAAGCAACACACTTAGCAATATGATCACCAGGCCGAATATTTGTAATCCGGAGATATTTTCATGAGCAAACAGGGTTCCCAGCAACACCGCGATAACCGGATTTACATAGGAGTGTGTACTTACCTGCGTAGCAGGGCGCACTTTTAACAGCCAAACATAAGCGCTGTAGGCTCCAATAGACCCAAATGTGATCAAGTAACTAATCGCCAGCCATGATTGTAACGGCACTTGAGCAAAATGAAATGACTGAAACTCATGGTTAAACAATGCAGCAGGTATAAATGCCAGGCCGGCAATAATCATCTGCCATGAGGTATTAACCCGTGCAGGAGCATCGCTACCACGTTTTTTGGAATATAAGGAACCTGCCGACCAAGCAATAGGGCCAGCCAGTAATAGTATCAAACCGGTTAGCTGAGCATGACTGATAGCGCCTGAAAGTGATTTGCTGATGGCCTCGCCAAACAGCATGACCACGCCTGCGAATCCAAGTACAAGTCCGGCAACAGTTGTCTTACTTTTAAAATTAACTTTCCAGTTTACCTTATCTAGTATCACAAACCAAATTGGGTTGGCAGATACCAGGATGGCTACCATAGCACTGGGTAAGGTACGCTCGGCCCAGATCACAATGCCGGTGGCCACAAAAAGCATCAATAAACCGCTGATGCCCGAGGTGACGATATCTTTTTTAATCCACAATTTATCGCCTTTTATGCGGCACCACATTAATAAGAGTATACCTGCAGTAAAAAAGCGTAAAGCTCCCATCAACATTGGCGGAAAGCCATGTACCGCCATTTGAATAAAGAAATAAGTTGAACCCCATACTACATATACTATAGCAAATGCAATTACTACAAAAATGGGTGAAGGATTATTTGATTTTGATGATGCAGTTTCCATGATTAATTGGTTTTTGCGGGTAAAAATGGAAGTTTGTTTTTTATACTGTTCTGATCCTGGTAAATATTAAGGTGCTTGTTAATTTTTCTGTTCGATAAAAGGGAGTCGATACTCCAGGAATAGGCCGGCAATGTTGCCAATAGCAAGCTGGCAGCGCTCAGAGTAAAAACGGAATAACCCAGTGGTGATTCAATACCAAATGATAGGGCCATGGCTATGGCAAAACAAAAAGCCAAAACACTGCTGCCAATAGCTGCCATACGGGTAAACAGACCAATCAGGATCAAAAATCCGAAAATGGCTTCGCCAAGAGTGGCTAAGGTTGCAAATGCAGGGATCAATGATGCCGGTAAAAAACTCATCACCTGGCTGGCATAGGTTATAAAATGCTTCCAATCGCCCCAGCCAACATGTGGCTTACCGTTGGCTCCCAATATCCCTAAACGATCGGCAACCTCCCACAAATAGGCTGAGCCAATAGCTACACGGAGGTATAGTGAGGGTAGTTTGAAATTCTGATTAAGTTGCATAACGTGAGTGTTTTAATAAATAATACCTAAAGATAAAGCAATATTGGACTGTTTAAATAGTCCACAAATAACAAGTTGGAGGGTCCAGTGAAAGCTGTATTTGTTCGGGTAGGGATATAAGATCGGTTTACTTTAAGATAGTCGTTACTCCTGTATATCTTCAATTAATTGGCCTATATTTATACTTCAGAAACAATGTGCTAACTGGTCCAGTATGCTTTTAACCGAAAATTGGATACATATTGATAAAACGGTCCAGGTACCGGTGTATCTTCAAATAGCTAATGGTATCATCAATCTTATCCGTCAGGGCACTTTAAAGCCTGGTTCTGCCTTGCCTGCCAGTCGGATATTGGCCGGTAAACTGGCTATACACCGGCAAACCGTGGTTGCCGCCTATGACGAATTGTATGCGCAAAGCTGGGTTGATGTTTACCCGCGCAAGGGCATTTATGTAGCTAAAAATCTCCCCGATATTACACCCCGGCTCTTACAAGGCACTATCGAAAAAAGCTGCTTTGCTTCAAAAACTTATTTTGAGGTTGATGAAAATAAAATACCTTTTCCTGACTTGTTTAAGCCTGCCAATGATACAAACCTGATCTTTAATGATGGTTTTCCGGATACACGCCTGGCCCCGGTTGAGCTCATGGTGAGAGAATACCGTCGGTTTGCCAATTATCATTTCACCTCCAAATATTTAATGTATGGGCCTGAACATGGATCTGAGAATTTACGGATAGAATTGGCGCGCTTTTTAGGCGAAACACGCGGATTACAAATAGATCCTGAGCACATTTTAATTGCCAAAGGTGCACAAATGGCAATATATCTTATTGCCCAGCTGTTAATTTCAAGGAATGATACCGTAATTGTCGCCGATCCTGGATACCCTGCCGCAAACCAGGTGTTTGAACAGGTGGGTGCCAGTTTGGAGTTAGTACCAGTTGATGAGTGTGGCATTGATCTGGATGCGATAGAGGCTATTTGTAAAAAGAAAAAAGTACGGTTGGTATATGTAATTCCGCATCATCATCGGCCTACTACAGTAACTTTAAGTTCTGAGCGGCGTATGCAATTGCTTGAACTTGCCCACAGGTATAGTTTCGCTATTATCGAGGATGATTATGACTATGATTTTCATTATTCCAGCAGTCCGATATTGCCCCTGGCCAGCGCTGATTATTATGGCAGTATCATTTATATTGGCTCGTTTTGTAAAACGATAGCACCCGGCATCCGTATTGGTTTTATGGTATCTCCACCTAATCTTATTGTGCAGGCCATGCGCTTACGCAAGATGATTGACAGGCAGGGTGAGCAGCTTTTGGAGGAGGCCATGGCCAACCTGTTAAAAAATGGAGATATAGGCAGACATCTGAAAAAAGCCAATAAAATATATCACGAAAGGCGCGACATTCTTTGCCGACTATTACAGGAGCAGTTGGGCGAGCATATCAATTTTAAAATCCCTGACGGGGGTTTTGCCGTTTGGATAAAATATTTGAATGGTCTTACTGCATTTGACGTATCGCAAAAAGCCTTAACCATGGGCCTGACCGTAAACAATGGGAAAGACTATTTTTATAAGAATTTGCAACCTAATCAATTTGTACGGTTAGGCTTTGCATCTTTAAATCCCAAGGAACTGGAAAGTGCAGTTGGTATATTAGCCAACGCGATAAAAAAGTTGGTATAGTTAAAAGGCCTTTAATAATTAATATAATCCTCCGTAAAACTGCCATCAGCATAAAGGTCAATGAGACCGTAGCCTGGTGCAGTTTCCCGCTTGTTACCATTCCACCAGGCTCCGCAAACAGCGCCATTACATATATAGGTAACATGGTTGTAAATTACCTTATCGCGCAGATGGATGTGGCCGCTTAGGCATAGTTTAACATTGGGGTGTTTGTAAAACAAGCTTATTATTTTGGCATTATCGGTATGCATATCGCCGCCAAGCATTACCCATTTATTAACCGTATCATCCTCTATCAGATTGGTAACCGTTAAAATAGGAATGTGCGACATGATTAGTACTGGCATTATGGGGTCGGTGGTTTTCAGTTCCTGCTCAAGCCAGGCAAATTGCTCATCGCCTAATTTGCCTATGTACCAGGTATTATCAATATCAAGATGAACACTATCCAGTATAATGAATTTCCATCCACCTTTAGTAAAACTATAATAAGGTTTAACAAGGCCTAGCTTGTCCATGGAGTATTGTTTACCATATAGGGCTTGTCCTTTATCGTTCTCATTCCACCAAATATCATGGTTGCCCAAACAGTAATGAACCGGCAAGCTACACTCTGCTTTCATTAATGACCGGGTAAGTTGCCACTGGTCGTTTATGGTGCTGATGTTTTCTTTATTCATATCAAAAACCACATCGCCACCGTTTAATATCAGATCAACTTTTGGCGTTTGTTGCTGCACATGATGCAAGCATTTTGTAAACCGGGCCGGGGCATCAAACTCATTTTTAAGATGTATATCAGTTAAATGAGCTATTCTTAAAACAGGTTGTTTTTTGGTTGAGGTATTTGCAAAACCTAAGGATGGAACCAAAAGTAATCCCCCAATATTTTTAAGCGCCGATCTTCTTTGCATAATTTTTAATTATAGCTGCAAAGTTGGTTTATCTGTTTGGATTTTACCTTAAATTGAGGTTAAATAATCTTCAGGAATCGTTAAATAATAAGTCCGGCAGATCATAGATCGACTGATAAAACCTGTTCCGGATGTTTTACCCGGTGAAACTGCTTTTCCTTGTAATAAAGAAAGATCAATATGAACAGATTAAACATTTGAGCCACGGCGGCATAAGAATCTGAAAAAGGATCGTAATTATGCCAATGAGTATAAATAGCGCCAATCATGATCAGGAGTAATCCGATAGCTGCCCATGGCCCTATTTTTAGATATGGTTGAAGCAATATGCCTATTCCACCAGCGGTTTCAGCGGTCATAATAAAATATAAAAACCAGATGGTGTAGCCCGAAGATTTAAAAAAGGCACTCATTTCTTTAAGGTTCTGATATTTACCGATCGTGGCAATTATAAAAATGCATCCTATCAATACTGACAATCCATGCAAGGCATTTAAAAAGATGTTTCTACTATCCGGATGTCCCGTAGTGTATAGATCCATGAATTCCTGGCGCGATATGAATACAACAAAATAACCAAGCAAAACCCTCCATATCAAAGATCCGTATTTGGCAATATCAGTTAAAATGGCAAGCACCTGTTGTTCGTGAATGCCCGAAAAATACAAAACCAAATAGTTCAACATCGCAAAGCAGGAAAGAAAAAAGAAGGCCCTGGCTAATATGAAAGCGTAATTAGCATTTTTAGGGATCAGGTTCAATGATCCGCCCAGGATCATTAATGCCAGCAATTGTATAGGTTCCATAATTGATTTTTAAAACTTAAAGTTTTCCATTTGGAAACATAGCGTCAACTTTTTTCAACCGATGAGATGATATATTTAACGGGCTGGCAAATGATTAGCACATTTAGTCGCTTTGTATCTCCTAAAAATGCAGAGTACTCCCCCTCTTCAAGATGCTATTTATTACATTTGCCGAAAAATAAAAATGATAGCACACCACGTTTTGTTTTGGCTAAAAGCCGATACTACTGCCGATCAGAAACAGACCTTTCGCAAAGGCCTGCAAAGTTTAGAAAACATTGAAGTTGTTAAAACATTCTACATAGGTTCACCTGCTCCTATTGAGCGCTCTGTTGTAGATACAACTTATACCTTTAGCCTGATCCTGATTTTTGAGAACCTTGCCGCTCATGATGTTTACCAGGTGCACCCACTGCATAAAGCCTTTTTAGATGAGTTCAGGATTTTATTTGAAAAGGTTGTTATTTACGACGCTGAGTAAGGCGGATATTTCTTTAAAATTTAAACGCCTCAAATAAAAAGCCTGCTTTACAATTCGTAAAGCAGGCTTTTTTGAGATTAAAGAAAGTTGATCGATATTATTCAGGTTTTATTTTTCTTCGCCCACCAGGCTGTTTTCAGTTTTTAACATGGCCAAAACCTCTGTCCATGATTTTACCCTTTGGTGATGCGCTATGTTTACATTATGAGCAGCATTAAACATAATTGTTACACCTTGAAACTTATCTAAATTCTTAGGGTGGTCATCAATCATATAATCGGCATTAATTAAGCTTTTATCGCCGCAAAAAACAATGTTTGTCCATGGTATAAACGGGAAGTGTTCCTTTAGCCATTCGTACTTTTCAGGTAATGATAACGGAAATTCCATAGCCGCCGATACAATGTAAATCTCAAAATCTTTCATCAGTTCTGTTATGGCCTCAACTGCTCCGGGCATTACCGGCAGCGTGCGGAAAAAACCCGGGGTGTATAAAAATTTCCGGATGGAACCTTCTTCGGGGAAACCTTCTCCTTCAGGTTTTCCGACTATTTGCTCATAAGGTATTTGAACACCATAAGCATTATAATACCAGGTTAAATAATGCGAATCGGTATCTGCCAGAACACCGTCCATATCTACCGCGATTTTTTTCAATGTTTTCATATTGCAATATTATGCAATATACATCAATTATTTGCAAGTTTAATGTTAACTAATTGCAAATAATTGCAATTGTAATTTATTCCTATATTTGTTTTATGCTAAAAGCGGAGCGACTTCAGAAAATAGTTGAACAGATTGCAAAAGACAATAAGGTAGTATTGGATGACCTGAGCCAACTCCTTAATGTATCAACAGATACGGTAAGGAGAGACATCAAAGAGTTATCAGATAAGGGCCTGCTGAAAGCCGTTCGTGGCGGGGCAATTATTGGTTCGCCTGTGCATCCGCATTTTAAGGAGCGTCAGCATATTGATACCCACCATAAAAAAGCAATTGCTCAAAAGGTTTTGGAGTTTATTAAACCAGGCCAGGTTATTCTGGTTGGTGCCGGAACCACTACTACAGCTGCAATTTATGCTTTGCCTAAAGACATCACTTTAACCGTTGTAACCAATAGTTTTCCTATCGTATCCATTTTAGAAGATTACCCCAATGTTGATGTTTTTTTTATTGGAGGGCAGTTGAATAAACATGGTTTTTCTACAGGTGGTTATGAAACCATTGAGGCCATCCGTAATTTCAGGGCCGATATATGCTTGTTTGGCATTTGCAGCATTGATTTGAAATTGGGGATAACAGGTGCTGACCATGAAGAAAGCCTGCTTGACAGGGCTATGATCGAAACATCAAAATACATTATTGCCTTATCTACCTACGATAAAATAGGTGTATCGGATCCGTATTATGTATGTGCTGCCAATGCTATTGACGCACTGATCACTGAAAAGGATCCATCAACTGCTGATCTGGATGGATTTAAACACGCGGGGATACTGATCAAATAGTTCTTTGTTATTTAGATAAGCCTCCAGCTAAATGCTGAAGGCTTTTACTTCTAATATCATGACCAAAAGCCCTGAGCCTTGATAGCTCCTGTAAATTGGGGTTGTTGTTTGATCTGTTTTCGGAGTTGTGTTACGGCGGGTATGTTGCCGGCTATAAAAATGGTTTCGTCCGTTAACCGTCGTTGGGATATTTCCATGGCCAGCGAACTACTTAAGTTTTCCTTTTTTGATACAACAGTTTCCAGATTGGTACTCAGGTAGCGTTCAAATTCCAGTTGCTGTTGTATATTGTTTAAAGCGATGACGCCCGAAAAATCGCCACTGTTTTTTGTCAGCTGTTCCAGCGCCAGGAAATGCCCGATAGATGAAGCATCGCCTAAACAAAACATTTCACCTGCCTGTATAGGTTTATGTGGGGTTGGGCCAATACCTATATAGGTAAAAGCATCACCTTTACGGAGTTGCCTAACCCAATTACTGCCCGCGCCCGTATGACCAGCATCAATAAATAATTTACAGGTGTTAGTACTGCTGTCCCATATAGCCGGGCTATAGTCGCGATAGGTCATATCGGCCACCTTTATTTTCATGTGCTGTACCGTTTGCCAGCTTTGCATAGTTATACCGGGCAACTGTATATCGATCTCAAAAATGGTGGTAAGTTCCCAGGATTTAACATCCAGTATATATCCGGCTTTGGCAGTAGCCCGCTCTAAGAAGGCGAGGGCTTTTTGCTTTAGTTTATTCATAATGTAAATTTTAAACGCGCGAACCCAGATCGCGGTCCTTTGGATCGCCGCTGAGTTGGTGGGTTAACTCATCGCAGTAAATAACCTGTCCATTCCGGATACGGAACTCACCAATAACCTGTACATCGCCTGTACGGCCTTCTTTAGTTGTTCCGGTAACAATGTGATTGGTAAAAACAGTGTCGTTTTCCTGTACCAGGGTTTTAAAATTAATTGACATGCTTTGCATGGCATCTTTTACTACTTCAACATGTTTTATAAAATGATCAAAGCCTAAAGTTTTGCCATCCACATGTTGTATATAATCAGTACTGAAGTACTTTCTGACAATGGCCTCGTCAAAGCTGGGTGTTTCAAAAATGTTTTTAAATATCTCTTTTATTAGTTTTTTATGATCTTCCATTTTTTGTATTATTTGATAATACAAAGCAACGGCAAAAAGCAACGTGCAAAAAGAGCAGATACACGGGAATTGTTGGACTATTCGTGGTTGGTTTTACGAAAAGCCATAGGAGACATACCCGCAGCTTTTACAAATACACGGGAAAAGTAGGTATGATCGTCAAAGCCTAAGGCAAAAGCTATCTCTTTTACGCTTAAAGTACTGTGATACAACAGTCGTTTGGCTTCCAGTATTATTTCCTGCTGTATCCAAAAACTTACCGGCATGCCGGTTATTGTTTTGACACATTCATTAAGATAAGCGAGCGAGAGGTTAAGCATGATTGCATATTGCGCGGGGCGTTTTTCCTTAATGTAACTTTGCCTTAATAAGGTTCGAAACTGCCGGTTGATGATGGCGACCCTTGAGTCTGAATGTTCCTGATTGGTTTCAGCATCCAAATAAATTTCGGCAATAAGACCTATAAAAGCAGATGCCAGGTGAGTGCAGATAATATTACGGGATGGGGTATTTTCCTGATCTTTTAATAGCAGGTATAAAACCTGGATACATCTTTCCAAATGTTGAGCTTGTTCTGCATTGATGGTTACCGGTTTTAGTTTTAAAATATCTCCTTCAAATACGCGTCGGTAACTTTCATCTACCAATAATGTGTCAATGGCCAACAGCCAGCCTGTTACATTATTGGATAATATGGAATAATGTACTTGCCGTGGCAGAATAGCAAGTACAGCGGTTCCGTTAGCAGCAATTTCTTCAAAATCAACCATGAGCCCGCTTTGACCCTCATGCTGTAAAACAAAAATATAATGATCATCACGATGGGCACGCATTACATGTGAGTCCCGCAATGCCGAACCGTTAACAGGACGTACGCTAATACCTGAGGTGGCATGGTCACTCAGTTTATGAACAGGTATTGCAGGTTTACTTTTTTTCATTTGGTCATCGATATCTGGAATAAAACGGTAATATATTGTTAGAAGTTATGAGCAACAATTGCATAATGCAATAATCCCAATATAAGGCTCAATCCAATCAGATAAACTACATTCAGTTTGAACTTTAGCATTAGCAACAGGGAGATAATTATCCAAACAAGCGAAAGCAAGTCGAAATGTTTGAGCATAATGCCTCCCGGAAAAATAACATCCTTACCTAAAAACAAGGTAAGGTTCAGAATAACCCCCACTACAGCCGCTGTAACTAATCCTAAAATGCCACTAATGGTTTCATTGCCATGTGTTTTCTCTATGAGAGGCCCACCGACAAAAATAAACAGGAAACAGGGTAAAAAGGTATAATAGGTAGTTGCAATAAGGCCAATGCTTCCCATTAATAAAGATCCATGGAAATGATTAAAACCGGCCATAAAGCCTACAAAGCCCACCACAATAATTAGTGGACCGGGGGTAGTTTCGGCCAGAGCAAAGCCATCAACCATTTGCATTTTTGAAAGCCAGTTTAATTTGGTTACTGCAAACTGAGCCACATAAGGTAATACGGTATAAGACCCTCCGATGGTAAAGAATGCCGTTTGCGTAAAAAACAGGATCAGGCTCTTCCAAAATGAAAAACCATTAAAAAAATAAAACGGGATAAAAGGAATTATCCAAAAAAGCAGGAACGTTATCAACTGTCTTACTAGGCGCTTAATTCCAAAATCAGTACTGGATGCAATTGTACTCTTATTAATGTAGTAATCTTGCTCATTTATATCCGCGGCATCATTTCCTGCAGGTGCCATATGCAATAATGAAGGTTTGGTATACCTGATGATCAATGCCAAAATGATGGTGCCGCCGATAATAGAAAGCAGCGAGATGTTATAAAAGAAAATACATACAAATGCGGCTGCAGCCAACAGCAAATGTAGCCAGCCATGTAATGCCTTTCGTCCAACTTTATATAATGCGATAATGATAATGGCAATAACGGCAGGTTTTAAGCCATTGAACATGGCATATATCCAGGGCAGGTTTCCAAAGGATATATAGATAATGCTCAAGGCCAGCAAAATAAACATAGATGGTAAAACGAACAGGATACCAGCTACCAATCCACCTTTTTTACCATGAAGTTGCCAGCCAATGTAAATAGCCAATTGCTGAGCCTCAGGACCCGGCAATAACATACAAAGACTGAGCGCATGAAAAAATCGGCTGTTACTTATCCATTTTCTTTTATCAACCAGGAAATCATGCATAAGTGCAATATGCCCGGCTGTACCGCCAAAGCTTATCCATCCTAATTTAAACCAAAATTTTAACGCTTCTTTAAATGCCGGCCCTTTCTGAGGGTTGATATCTTTCATATAATAATTCCTTTGTCCCACGCACAGATCCCAGGTTTTAATATCCGGTGACCGCAAATAACTCCCGTAGGCATTTTACAAATGCTATATTTTTTATTTAAACAAAACGGCGGGAAAGCTGGTTGTGATTTGTGTTGTTGTAGCTATTTAATTAGCTGATTATAAGTTTATTGAATAGTGATTTGTAAACACTTAAAAATACAAAAAATGACTGATCTAATCAAGTTTTAAAGTGATTAATTCGACTTAAATATGTGCAATTTAGAGTGCCATAAAATACAAAAGCCTCCACTTTAGCTGGAGGCTTTTATTGCTCAAATGAAGGTTGTCAAGTCGCTTTATTCCTTATTAAGCTTTCAAGTTTTTTAAATGGTGAACAGCATTGTCATTTTTAGGATTTAATTCCAGCGAACGGCTGTAGTTTTTTATAGCACCTGCACGGTCGCCCAATGCTTCCATGATCTCACCCAAGCTGTCATAAGTGTTAAAGCTTTGAGGGTAAAGCTTCACATTGAGCTTAAAAATGGCTAGTGCTTCTTCTTTTTTATCCTGCCCTATCAGTTTATAGCCCCAGCCATTTATATCATTTTCCTCAAATCGAATTGCTGGGTCTTTCTTTTTTAAGCTAAGGGCGATCTTTTCTGCTTTGTCAAACCCCTGTCTCAACAATTCAATTCTTAATTTTTTAATTCCCGGAGAGAACCCAAAGCCATTGGATTCTTTCATATCAGGATGGTAATAACCTGCAATTTCATCAATAAACCCTTCTGGGTTTGAGGCCAGCAGGTTTGTTAAAACAATAATGGTTAGGTCATCCTTCAGGTATAAGAAAAACGCCGATCTTCCACCACCAACCGGGCCAACTGCAGGATGCTCCTGTCGGGTAACTGTTGGCCACCCCAGGGCGTAACCGTTGGTAAGCGAATTAAAACCACCTATTTTCCCATTATTCAATAGTCCAGGAGTCCATAAAGTGGTCAGGCTTGCTTTGTCTTTTAATAGTTTACCATTCTGTAACGCGATGATCCAATTAGCCATTTCTGTGGCCGTTGATAATATGCCGGTCGCTGTTCTGAAAAAAATAGGAAAATCAATATATGCGTTTCTCTGTATATCTTTTTTTATCCATTGGCCATTAATATTTTGAAGATAGGAGTAAGCGCCTGCGTAATGTGGAATAATATCATAAGAATCACCAAAACGGGTTTGCTTCATCTCAGCCACGTTAAATTGCCTGTCCTGAATAAATTTGGTAAAGTGTTCGCCACTTAATTTATTGATGATCATCCCCAATATCACATAACCGGTTTGATTATAGCTGAAATGCTCGCCCGGATTAAATTGCATGGGAATTTTTTGGACTGCTTTCCAGGCGGCTTGTTCTGTACCATCACCCAATACATGTTCGGATGGGTCAGTAATATTGGGCAGCCCCGAGGTATTGGTGAGTATTTGTTTTAAGGTGATTCCCTGCCATGCCGCCGGTAAGCTATCAATATAACGCGAAATAGGATCCTGTACGTTCAGTTTCCCGGCTTCCTGCAATTGCATAATGGCCACGCCTACAAAGGCCTTGGTAATGGAGTTAATATTAAATACACTTTCGGCATTTGTTGCAACATTGTGCTCTACATTGGCAAGCCCGTAATTGCCGGTTTTAACAATTTTTCCATGTTGTACAACAGCAAGCTGCAACCCGGGAATATGTTCCTCCTGCATTTTAGCCTCCAGAAACAAGTCAATGCTATCTTTGGTTTGGGCATGGGCAGCAACAGCACTTGAACTTATTAATAGTAGTAATACGGATTTTAGGTAGGTCAGCTTCATTTGTTAGTTTTTAGTTTTAGACGGTTGGCAGATGCCTTTAGTTGCAACGTTAAACAAATAAAATAAAACTACCTGAAAATGGGTTCATAGATATATAAATGCCTTATTTGAGCAACTCTTTTGGTGTTATACCAAAACGCTTTTTAAAAGCGCGCTGAAAATGTTGCGGATGCGCATAACCCAATTCGTAGGCAATCATGGAGATGTTTTTTTCGCCCTGGTAGATAAGTTGTTTTGATGATTGGAGACGCTCTTCGTGCAGCAACCCAAAAACGCTGAGGTCAAATACCTGTTTAAAATATTTTTTGAGTTTAAATTCATTTAAACCGCAAAGCCGGGAAAGTTCTGTAAGGGATGGGGGATTGCTCAAGTTATAGAGCAAAAGTTCGCGGGCATAATAAACCTTTTCAAGGTCAGGTTTGGGGATATTACCTTCTTTCGTTTCGTGGCCGATCAGTACTTCACACTGGCGACAAAGCAACTCCAGTATTTTCGATTCAAAATAGATCTTGCGCAGGCTGAGTGGCGTAGGGCAATCCCAAAAAGCGTCGAAAAAGTGTTTAAGGTGTTTGTTAAATCCATTGGTTGGTGAATGCAAAACAAAGGGCTCGCCCTTCTCTATTTTTTCGGCGAAAGGCACCAATTCAGGGACGTATCCTGAAAAAAGACTGATCATTCTTTCGGGTAGAATATGCGCCGAAAATATATGATGTGTGCCTGCTGTGGCAAGTGAATTTTTTTCGATAGAATACGGATTGAATAAAATATTATGATAACCTTTTTTAAAGCTATATTGATTTAATAGGCCCTCATTGGTTTGGCTGATATTACCTTCCAGCATAAAGTTCATCTCCACAAAGGGCCTATCATTAAAATGTTCCAAAGCCTCGGTGGGCTTGTTGGCAATCATAACACCATCAACTATGCCCATGCTATCCGTGATCACCAGTTTCAGATGGCCTTCCCTGTCCTTCATTGGCGTATTATATTCCTGTACAATGCCGTGGGGAATTTTCAGAAGTTCTTCCATGCTGAATGTGGTGAGTTCATTCCCGCTTTCTTTCCGGTTGTTCATAGGTACAATTTACTTTAATGGTACAAATTAATCCTTAAAATGCCCTCTTCTGCAGAAAGTGATAATCAGCTTTGTATGAAATTATTATATGCATTAAACAAAGCTAATTAGAAAAAATGGAAACAGATAAAAAAGTGCCCGTGTTGATTGTTGGAGGTGGAATTTCGGGTTTAACGGCGGCGTTATTCCTCTTAAAGCACAACATTATACCTTTAGTGATCGAGCGGCACAGGTCAACCTCTATTCATCCCCGGGCAAGAGGTTTTGACATACGTACGATGGAGTTGTACCGGGAGCTGAGTTTGAGTGAGCAGATACGCGAGGTTGGTAAGGCGTTATCGCCAGGCTGGGGTATATATACCAACAGCTCTCTTGCCGGGGCATTAAAAAAGGTAAAACCAAGAAAGGGTGCAGCCCTTCAATCGCCTATCCAGATGAAGGGATTGGAAGCGTTGGCTGCAGAAAGCCCTGAAATGAATGCGCGTTGCACCCAGGATCTGTCTGAACCTGTATTGCTGGAAGCTGCAAAGGAACGGGGAGCAGAGATATTCTTTTTTACAGAGCTTCTTTCTTTTCAACAAGATGAAGCGGGGGTTACCGCCATCATCAGGCATCGGGAAACAGGTGAACAGCAAACTCTACAAGCCGATTATATGATTGCGGCTGATGGGGCAAAAAGTAATATCCGGGAAACGTTAAAAGCAGAAACTATAGGCAAAGGTGTTTTGGGTAATTTGCTGAATATTTATTTTGAAGCCGACCTTGCCGACTTTGTACGTGGCCGTGAGTTTAGCCTGCTCCGGGTAGACGAACCTGATATAAAGGGTTTGCTGGCTTCTATAAATAACAGCGACAGGTGGGTGTTTCATTTACATTATGATCCTGCAAAGGGGGAACGTCCGGAGGATTTTACGCAGGAGCGGATCATTACCATTCTAGAGAAAGTAATAGGCTTACCACAATTAAAGATCAGCATCATCAGCGTATTGCCATGGCAACCAACGGTTAAGGTAGTTGCCCAAATGCAGCATGGGCATGTTTTTCTGGTTGGCGACGCTGCTCATGTCATGACCCCGTACGGAGGCAAAGGGGCTTGTACCGGAGTACAGGATGTACAAAATCTTGCCTGGAAATTGGCCGCCGTTATACAGGGAAAGGCCACCCCGGCATTATTGTATACTTACAATACCGAGCGCCAGGTAATAGGGCAATACAATGCCGAACAATCGGGCAAAATGGCTAATCAATACGGTTTGATTAAAAAGGTGATCTACCGGTTTTATCGTGCCTTTATGACGGTGATGGTGATTAACTTTTTACGACTTCAAAAGCTATTCCCCAAAACAGGAATGCGGCAATTGGGCGATCTGATGGGTTTGCCCGACTATAAATACTCATCGTCGGCCATTATAAGTAATGAGGTACCTGTCAGCGGGTATATTAAAGCTGGGTTATTAAACGGGCAACCCGGTACCCGGTTACCACATTTATGGGTAATATATCAAGGTCAAAAAATATCCACACTTGATTTGCTGGGGAAGGGTTTTGTACTGTTTACAGGTATTGATAATGCCTGTTGGAAACAAGCGGCAAACAAAATAGCTACTGAGTTTGATATGACTATTTCTATTTATAGCATAGGCGATAACGCAGACCTGGTTTATAACGGAAGGCAGATTCAGGATGTGTTAGGTATAGAGGCTATGGGGGTTATACTGATAAGGCCAGATGGCTTTGTAACCTGGAGATGTAAAGAGCAGCCCGCAACGCCATCAGCGGAGCTTAAGTCGGTTTTGGGAAAAATACTTCATGGTCTATAAAAAGGTAAACAGAAATAATATCCTTATTGCTTATCTTCAGTTCTGTAAGGTAGACTGCAAAGGCCTTTAACTAAGGCTGAGGGCTTTTGCAGTTATTTACCTTTTCGCTGATCTGCTTATACCAAAAAGATATCTTAACACACTAAATCTTCTGATCAGGAACTCATAACTAAGCATTACAATACTAAAGGCAACAAGTACAATAATCAGATATTTAACACCTATTGAAAACTGTGATTGCACAATGAAATAACCTATCAGTACAATAACCGGCTGATGGATAATGTAAAATGGCAATACCGCCTCATTACCATATTTAAGGAATTTATTGGTATGGTTCAATTTGCTTTTGGCGAAGCCCAATAAGGTACAGATCCAGCCAAAACATACCAGGCTTCGTAACAATATCTTCAGGCAGTATGGAAATGTGCCAAAGTTAAAGTGTACGTAATTATAAAAAAGGTACATATTAATGGCGGTTGCCAAAATAGTGATCAGCAGAAAAAGGTAACGATATTTAGACAATAATTTCGATATTCCGGCCTTTGAAAATGCATAATACCCTGTAATAAATAGGACTAAATGTTCTATAATACTCCAGCCGCCCCAAACCCGGCTTCCTGCTAAATTATCAGGTGTTAATAAGCAACCGGGTAATGCCAGCACAATTACAAATGTCACTAAATAGATAAGTGATGACCCTGATTCTGAGTGTGATCTGGCTGATTTTTTCACCAACAACAACAATGGTAGCGAAATTACGGAGAAGATAAACAGTAACAATAAATACCATAAATGCAGACCCATCCAGGCAAAATTTCCTCCAAAAGCATACCATCCGGAAAAATAATGGGGCAAAAAATCAATAATTGTACCTGCAAACTGGTGATGTGACAACCGTTCCAGGTATACCTGGTGTGGCGACAGGATCAAAATACCAAAAATCAAAGGTATCAGGATTCTTTTCACCCGGTCGTTGATAAACTTCGCGCCGCTTTTTGATTGAAGCGCATACCAGGTGCTTGCACCCGAGATAAAGAAGAATAAAGGCATCATCCATTGTACCATAAAGAAGGTTAAAAAATCAGCTGTAAATGAAGTGATTGCGTTTTTTACATGCCAGTCGTCAGTGTCAAAGAAACGACCGCAATGAAAAAGGAATACAAAAATGATGGTGATAACCCTTACCCAATCCAGGTAGTATTGCCTGTTTGTGTTTGCTGATAGTGTGGTTTTATGCTCAGTCATGATGCTTTATTTTGATGGTGATGTAGGCCGCCGGTTAATACTTTACAAGTGTATCCCGTTTTTAACAAAGACAGATACCCGGTTGTCAAAGGGTTAATGTTGTTTGTCAAAAAAATATGGGGTCAGATGCTTTGGGGCGAAATTAGCGCGCTTTTATAGCTGGGAATGTCTCCAGAAATGACATATTTAAGCCTGAAAAGTGGCTTTTTAGGTCAAAAAATGATCAATAATGAAGGCTTATTCGCCTAATAATTCACTTTTGGAGATGATTTTGTACAAAAAACAATGGTTTTTTCTATAAATTAATTGTTCTGTTTCCACAAGCGTTCTGCTGGTGGTTATACACGTTGGAATGTCATAAACACATTCTGGGATTTAATTATTTAAAGGCCATTAACTCTAAAAATAAATTAATTAAACAGTGAATTAATAATGCCCAGAAAAAACCATTTTTTATTCTTATGAAACCCAATACAAATCCTAATAGTATTTGAGGCAAAACAAAAAAGGGGTAAGCCCAGATTAAACTTAATTTAAGTGGGGCGAAATTTACTAAGTGGGTTAATCCAAATCCAATACAAGATGCCCAGTAAATTACTTTAAAATATTTGTTCGATAGGTTTTTAAAAAATGATAAATTAAAAAGTCCGAAAAGGGTAAACCCCGATATGAGGGCCCCAATTAAGTAGTAACAGAATTCTTTATTTATTTTAACAGTATAGAGATAAGGACTATTAAATTTTATGATCAAAACCAGGCAGATGGCTATTAAACTAATGGCAATTTTTGTTTTCTTGAATGTTAACCAAAGTCTGAATAATACCTCTTCAACTATTGGTCCAATTAATGCCGAGATAAGTAAGATATGAGAACCATTTATTGCTTTTTTCATATGATCATCCCTGATCTTTAAAATGTCAATTGAAAAAAAATGATGGATAACTTTAATAAGCCCCAATATCGGTATGAACGCAATAATAGCCAGGATAAAATACCAGATAATTGCATTAAAAACATCCAAAAATTTACTTTTAGTAGAAAGAAATTTAGCGGGATAACTTTTTTTTGGATTCAGAGTAAATATCCAAAGTTCAGAAATAAAATATGTCATAATAAAGAAGGCCTATTTAAGGTTGGTAATAAAAGATAATCTTTCTATTATTATTCCTTAAATATGCCTTTTTTTGAATAGAGTTTTAAATATATTATATCCATTCAAAGCCTTCAGCGATTGATTTTAGCGTACTGCGTATGCCCCATTCGGTTAAAGCTCCGCCCCCGCAAGCATCCCGCTTGCGGTTATACGCTTAACTCCATCCCAGAATCAAATTCCCACCAATAGTATATTATTCAACTAAAATTTACGTTAATAGGCCAAATGAATTAAGAGATGGTTTTATGCGCGGATATTTGAAAATCATCGACAGATTTATTATTGGGAAATACCTGGGTACTTTTATGTTTACCCTGGCTATTTTTATGGTGATATCTGTTGTGTTCGATGTGTCAGAAAAGCTGGATAATTTTACGGGCAAACATGCGTCCCTTCATGATATCATATTTCATTATTACGCTGGGTTTATCCCTTATTACCTGAATTTATTGTCGCCGTTGATTAACTTCCTGGCGGTCATATTCTTTACGGCCAAAATGGCTAATCAAACCGAGATAGTACCTGTTTTAAGTGGAAAGGTGAGTTTTAACCGCTTTTTACGACCTTACTTTATAGCATCCTCGCTTATATTTATTATTTCATTTTTCGCCAATGTGTACTTGATACCTTATACCAATCATTTAAAAAACGACTTTGAAAACGCCAATGGCATGACTGACAATGATCCCGCTAAAAGTGGAGTACACATGCAGATAGACAAGCATACTTTTGTATACCTGCAAGGCTATGATCAAGCCAAACATACGGGCTATCTGTTTATTATGGAGAAATTCAACGGTGATACCTTACGTGAAAAACTCCTGGCACAAACGGCTGCCTATGATTCGGTTAAAAGGGTATGGGCATTGAAAAATTATTCAGTTAGGTATGTAAATAGCTTCAAGGAGCAGTTTATAAACAGCCGTACGCAAAAAGATACCGTACTGGACATGTACCCCGGCGATTTTATTGTGTATGACAATGTATATAGCGCCATGTCATTAAGAGATTTAAACAAAAACATTAACAAGGAAAAATTGCGCCGTCCCGAGATAGTAAACAGTCTTTACTACGAAAAATATCACCGCTTTGTGTATCCCTTATCGGCTTATGTTTTAACTATATTGGGTGTGGCGCTGTCCTCGCGTAAGGTGCGTGGCGGTGTTGGTCTGCCATTGGGGATAGGTATTATACTTTGTTTTGCCTATATTATTGTTGAGAAGTTTGCCATTACATTTTCTATAAAAGGCGGCTTTTCTCCCATTATAGTCGTCATGGTCCCTAATATGCTGTTTGGGCTGCTAGGTTATTATTTGATTTTTAAAGCGCCGAAATGAGTGTGTGCTGGGGATTGATTTACCATAGCATCCAATACAATTATCAAAGTAATCTGTCGCAGTCACCCGGCCGGAGCCCAGAAGTGTTGGGAAGACAAAAAAAGGTTGTCATTTCGAACGAGGTACGAGGAGAAACTATCTCTTGAGCGATAGCGAAAAATCTTATACGATTTGCAATTAAGGCTTTGCATTACATATAAGATTTCTCTTTCGCGCAACGCTCATGCCTACCCCGGCTCTATCGAAATGACAAACTTTTAATAGAAATTGATTCTTTCATGGTTTTATCACAACATTTAATCTTTATACGTACCAACTTCTGCCAGCGCGGCAAACTGTTCGCCGTCATAGGATGATTTCATGTTTAGTTTAAAATATTTGAAATTGCTAACCGTTGGCAGTTTGATATCCTGCGGATCGGTGGTGTTTAAAAGCGTAAAATCGCCCAGGCTGGTCCATGTCGAGGCATCATTACTGGTCAGTATTTCCAGCGTTTTCACGCTTCTGGTGCTTCTTTGCCAAAAAGTAAACCTGTTTACATCCAACGCGCTCCCCATATTAATCACCAGGTAATGCGGATAACTGGTGCTATTTGATGAATACCGCGAGTGCCACCACGTGGTAATGGAGTTGTCAATTACATTGGTGGCAGCTCCGTTTTCATCCACAGTTTCCTGCGAGCTGTACGCGGTGATACTCCAGTTGGCTTTATTATAAACCACCTTATCTGCAATGTTGATCTGCGGAATATCATTTAAAAAAGAATAATTAACCACCTGGCTAGAGATGCTTCCATTTTCATGGCAATATCTAATGGTAAGTTCATAATTGGTATTGCCTTTATCCCTAAAGTCGCTAACGGGCATACTTACATAAAAGCTATCCGTGCCAATGGGCTTTGTTGCAAAGGTTACCGAAGTATACCCGCCCGCGTCCTTATCCTTGTTCCGGTGATAAAGCGCGATATTTTTTACCGCCTTGTTTGCTGTAAACTTTCCGGCAACAATGATATTGCCATTTAAATATTTAGCAGAGAATTTATTGAGCTGAAAACCTGGGCTGGCATACCAGTCAGACCTGGTAGCGTTGCTAAAAACCTGGCAGTTTGCCAAAATAGCCGCATCAGCGGGCGACAGGTAAGTTGGTGCTTTTCCGAAAGTATAATTACCGGAGCCCATCAGCGTGGTTCCAAACAAAATATTCTCAGACTGGGCGCCTCCATTATGTGGCAGGTTGATGCCGTGACCTAATTCATGAGCCATACCACCGATCCATTTGGTCGAAAACTTGTCATCGGGCTTGCCCAGGTTAAGGGTATCCAGGCCGGTATAATCCAGGGCAAAGCACCATCGCCCGATACCATAAAACGGTCCGCCGCTCAGATCGCCATTGGTGCCATATGAATAAGTTGGTGTAATAACCAGTATATGGTCGCTGGTTTTTTCCTGTGGATGTGCCGAGTAATAGGTATTGATCTCTGTCATCATCAGGCTTGATCCGCCATCATAAGAGTACTGAGCCTTAGGTTGGGCTCCCCTGATAATGATCAGTTTTAGTTTCCCATTGGTATCTACCGGTAAGCCAATGGTTTTATTGGCGTATCCCCAATGTGTCATCCATTTGGTAATAAAGTTTTGAGTATAGATCATTACGCCATTGAGCCTTTTTTGAAAGCCCGGAACAGTGTCAAGATCTGAGGGTACAAAATAGATAACGTTAAGCTTATATGTCCCGCTCTGTGGCCCTGAGCCTACATGCAATGACTTTTGACCAGAACCTATAGTGTTCTTTTCAAAGTCACCGGACATTTTTTTGCAGCTCACCGCCAGCATGGCTGCAGCAATTAACATTACGGATAAGGTTCTTTTTTCCATTTTTAGGTTTATGATTTGATTATTTACAGGTTATAATGATCATTGGTTTTTGCAAGCGGAGTGTTTTACATGCTTATTGCAAGACAATTAATCGTCGTGTTCATGTATTATTCGGCAATTTGTATATATGATATTTTATTGTTTTATAATTAAGTATGAATATATAGTGAAATGAATGCTATAATATTAAAAAATGTCACACAAACGTTTGTTTGTCTTTTATTTGAAGGGATAAGTGGTGTAATAAATAATACTTAAAATATATAAGCTATGCTGATTTAGCGCCAGGATGCATAATTCATAACATGGTATTTATTATTTTTTTAAAAAAGATCGGTTTAAACTTACGCAAACGTTTGTCTGTTGCTATTTTTCCATTTATGCCCAATTATGTGCGTTTGCAGCCCGTATGGGCATATGATTGTAGCTTCCAATTGGTAAGAGTAGCAGGTACACTCGTTCTTTTTTGTTCAAAATGAATAAATAATAATTTTTTATAGTGTTATTTTTATTCAAAAGCTATTGTAAATGAGTGTATTTGTACTTATCTTTAATATACCAATTACAGAAATCTTAAAATCGGGGGGATTTGTCATGAAGAAAAAAGCTGCGATAGTTAATCAGCCTGACAAGACTGAAACTATTAAATCAGAATCACCGGCCTGTCAATCGTTTGCTCAAAAAATGTATCGTGATCATACGCATTGTGACCACTCACATGGTAGGGTTAATAAATTTCCAATCGGAAGTAGTCACGGGCCGTTATTTTTCTAAGAAACGGGTTTTGTACCAGGAACCAATTTAAGCATGAGGATTTAGATCTTTATTGGCTTTCTATGATTTTGATTATGGGTTACCTATGCTTGTTGTGAGCGATAGCTATCTATGATTTGGTGTACCTCTGACTTTTGATTTTTTATATGTTTTGTTATTTTCTGCCCTTAAGTTTATCAATATTAGACTTTTTGATTTCGTTTATCAATTCATTTGTGGTCTTCTTTCTATGAATGTTTGTAGATGAGCCATCTGAAGTAAAAATGCTGTAAATGAAGAAAAACAGTGATAGTAAAAATACGAATACAATCCAGCCCGAGTTTCTATCTACAATATCTCCTTTGTCGCTAAGGCGCACATGATTAATATGCAATGACTTATCCCCTCGTTTAGAAAAGCAGGGCTTTTTTAGTGAGGATAATTTTTTACAAATAGCTCAGCCACCATTTTGCTTTGTCGGTCTGTTTGTAAGCATCGTAGCGTTTACATAAAGGATATAATCCTGATCACCATTTTCGGGTTTAATACCAATCGGTAGCAGGCGTTAATCGATAGAAGTTTCCCGTTCACCGATACCTCCATGCAGCTAACTAGTGTCTGCTTAACTTCGTGACAAAGTTATATGTTAAAAACGTGCAAAATTACCATTGCAGATATTAGTTAAACCTGTAACCTTGTACCCGTTAATGATGAAAAAATTTCTATTCTTCTTCTTCCTGCTGTTTGCTCAAAGCAGTTTTGCACAAGTATTTCTTTCAGGCACGGTGGCCGATAGCCTCACACATAGCCCCATCAGTGGGGTTACGGCGATGGTTTCGCCTGGAAATAAAGCCGATGTAACTGATGAAAGCGGTCATTTTTCTTTCAAAAATCTGCCGGTATCAACAGGTACAATTACCTTTTCTGCAGTAGGCTACGGCAAAGTATCATTGCCGCTGGCCGAATACAGGAAAGGTCAGATAGTTTACCTTGCACAACGGAGTACAGCCCTGGCCGATGTAGTGATTTCTGCAGGTGGTACTAACCCTTATAAGGCGATCAGCGAAACGGATATCAAGCTGAGGGGCGTAGCCAACTCGCAGGAAGTGTTGCACATCATTCCAGGTTTATTCATTGGTCAGCATCAGGGCGGTGGTAAGGCCGAACAGATATTTTTGCGGGGTTTTGACAATGACCATGGTACGGATATTAGTTTGAGTGTTGACGGCATGCCTATCAATATGGTATCGCATGCACACGGGCAGGGCTATGCCGATAGCCATTTTATCATCCCGGAAACAATTGAAAGCACCACCTATGAAAAAGGGATGTACAATGCAGAAAAAGGCGACCTGGCAGTTACCGGTTTTGCAGATTTTCATACCGCGGATGCCATTGGCACCAATACGGTAAAACTGGAAGCCGGGCAGTACAATACCTACAGGCTTTTAGGCATGGTGAATTTGTTAGGCGACAAAGCCAGGGCTAACAGCCAGTCATGGTATGCCGCTTCAGAATACCGGTACAGCGACAGTTACTTTGATAACCTGCAGCATTTTAAGCGGTTTAATTTTTTTACAAAGTACCACGGCCGGCTGGATGACCACAACTGGCTTACCGTATCGGCTTCTACGTTGTACAGCAAATGGAAAGCATCAGGCCAGATACCGGAGAGCGCTGTTAATGAAGGCGCCGTTGGTTTTTACGGCGCATTGGACCCAAACGAGGGCGGTGTAACCTCGCGCACCAATATCAACGCGCAACTGTTAACCACCCTCTCCGACCATGACCTCATCAAAAATCAGCTATACTACTCCCGTTACAAATTTGATCTGCATACCAATTTTACGTTCTATCTGGTGGATACCGTTAATGGCGATGAGATACGGCAAAAAGAAGCACGTAACCTGTATGGTTATAATGGCAGTTATCAGCATGAAAGCTATTTGGGTAAAATGAAGCTGACTTCAGAAGCTGGCCTAAACGCGCGTTTAGATGTAACCAGTAATTCGGAGCTTTCGCATACGGTGAACAATTATACCGTCATCAACCCGATTAAGCTGGGTGATATCACCGAAACGGGAGCAGGCGCTTACCTCAGCGAAACATTGCAGCTTAGCCTCAAGCTTACTTTAAATGCGGGTCTGCGGTTTGACCAGTTCTATTACCGGTACAATAACAAGCTGGCATCAGACACTACATTAAACGGTGTGGGAGTTTATAAAGCCAGCAACAACACCATCAGCCCAAAGCTGCGGTTAACGTACCAGGCCACAGACGCAGCCCAGTTTTACTTGTTTACGGGTAAGGGTTTTCACTCTAACGATACGCGCGTAGTGGTAGCCGAAAAAGGCTTGCAAACCTTACCCGCCGCCTATGGCGCTGACCTGGGGACTGTGCTCAAGCCGGCAAAAAATCTTTTGTTCAACGCCGCGTTATGGTACAGCTACCTGCAAAAAGAATATGTGTATGCAGGCGACGGTGGCACGGTGGATTTTAGCGGCCGGACGCGAAGAGTAGGCTTTGACCTGTCTGGGCGTTACCAGCCAACCGGGGCTATTTACCTGGATGCCGATGTGAATTATGCCCATGGTCGCGCCATCGACGACCCGAAGGGCGCTAATTATATTCCGCTTGCACCGGTATGGAGCAGTACGGGCGGTATTACCTATAACCTCAAAAATGGTTTTAACGGCAGTTTGCGCTACCGCTGGCTGGGCGACAGGCCAGCCAATGAGGATTATAGCCTGAAAGCCGAAGGCTATTTTGTGAATGATCTGGTGCTTAACTATACCCGGCCAAAATATGAGGTGGGCCTAACCATTAATAATTTGTTTGGTGTAAAATGGAAAGAAACCCAGTTTGAAACGGTTACCCGCCTCAAAGGCCAGGCAGCGGTAGACGGGATAGCCTTTACCGCCGGAACTAAATTTTTGGCGGTGGCGCATGTGAGTTATTTTTTTAAATAGCGTGAGTTCGGGGTTTAGCAACAGTAAAGCCTCATTCCAACCCTTCTTCTTTGGAGAGTAAAAGCCCATGAGTAGACACAACGAAAGAATAAGGCCCAAAAAGGGGGCTGTCACCCTGAGCTCCGTCGAAGGGTCGAGCGCAGAGGCTTACCCACTATGCTTCGACGGAGCTCAGCATGACACCCTTTTTGTAGGAATGTCTTTCCATAGGGTATTACTCTTTGGAGAGGATTATTACATAAGGCTTTCCTCAAATAAAAACCTGGTTGCCGGTATAAGTTTCGCGGAATTCTTTTGGGATGCAAAGTTTTTTCCGTTTAAATATCCGGTTGAAATTTGATATGTTATTGAAGCCGCATTTATAAGCAATTTCGGCCACGGTGCTGGTAGAATCAATCAACATACGCGATGCATGGCCCAGCCTTATCTCGTTTAGACTGTCTATAAATGTTTTGCCCGTACGCTTTTTAATAAACCTGCTGAATGAAGCCTCGGTCATATTGGCAACTTTAGCTACTTCGGCCAGGGTAACCGGCTTGGTATAATTCAGGTTCATGTATTCAAATACCTTTTCAATGCGCCTGCTGTTGTAATAAAAATTTTCGTTAGCAAGGCCTGGGGCCGAAAGCATCCGCATATTGCGGGATATAGACAGATCATGTAATATGGATAACAGTTCTAATACGGAGTCGAACCCGTTTTTTCGCGCCAATCCCAGGAGCTTTCCTTTAAGGGCCAGTATAGTTTCGGGCGAAAATACGATACCTCTTTGCGAGGATTCCAGCATGCTTTTTAAAAAACTCAGTTGGTTGCGCTTCAGGAATTTTTCGTCAAAAAGATCTTTATGGAATTGGATGGTAATTTCGGTGATCTCTTCACTTTTACACTGATGTGTAAACCAGCTATGATACAGGTTTGGTCCAATCAGCACCAGCTCCAAATCGTCAATAACCTCCATATGCTCTCCAATAACCCGCCTTGCCCCTTTGCCATTAATGATCAGGTTTAACTCGTACTCCTCATGATAATGAAGGGGGAAATCGAACTTCTTTTTCACCCGCGAAAAAATGGTAAAGCAATCGCCCGGTGTTAGCGGTGTTATTTCATGCATTATGTTATTTGTCATTATCGCAATTTAATTCAACAGGTGCTAAAGTTACTGATTGTCATTTTTTCAGGAATGTAACAATCCGGTTCGTAGCTATGCCTGATCATATTTGACCGCTTTTATTAAGAATAAATGGTTAAATCACCATCGCCAGATTTAGCACGGCGATGGTGATCTAACTATCAGTTTAAATTCCTTTCCGCTACTTTTTCACATCAACTATTCCCAGGTCATCAATATTAAATACCGTTGCATTGCCGCTATATTCCTGTATAACAATGCCACTTATGGATGTTGGCGCTGGTTTAACCGAATCGCCAAAATTTGCAATGGGTATAATAAAATCTGTCCAGGCACCTTCAACTAAGGTAAGCTGAACCGCATGATTATTATCGGTACCGTTCAGTGTAACCTGTATCAGCTTGCCATTGGTGCCTTTGCCACCGTAAAGCGACATTTTTAGCGCCGCGGTTGAGCTTACCGGTACACCGTTGCCAACACCCAGGCCAAAACCATCAAAACCGCCACTATAGCTTATCTTTATGGAGCTGGTGCCTCTTTTAAATAATGTCTGATCAACCACTGGGGTATTGCTCCAACCGTAATCATACCATGAATTTTCCAGCTGGTCTTCAAAAATAGCGGTACTAAATCCAAAAATGCCATTGGCAACATTGGTAGCCGTTACGTTGTTTGAAAGTATACTTTTCCCGGCAGAAAGCGAAGGGCCGGTACCGGTTCCCCCTCCTTTTGTAGCCGCTGTGGTTACCAGAATAGGCGCAGCTGTAACTCCCGCCGGAACCTGAACGCTTATGGTGGTTGGCGTGTTGGTAATAATTTTACCGGGGATGGTACCAAATGATACGCTTTGCAGGCCATTAAAAGTAGTTCCGGCAATGGTAATAATGTCGCCGGGGTTACCGGCCAGCTGATCGACTTTGGTGATAATGGGAGTCGGTTGTTCAATTATAAAATTAAAATTGACCTTGCCGTGTTGTGTAGTTACGGTTAAAACATTTGGGGTGCTGCTGTTGCTATAGGGCACATTGCTGGGTATGCTAACCAGGATGCTTGTATTGGTAAGAAAAGCAGGATTAAAGTATGCCGAAACCCCATTAAAATAAACCGATGATGTAGTGGCAAGATTAGTCCCGATGATGGCATAAAGCGTCCCGATTTTTCCATTGGTGATGGTGGAATCAAATTTAGCAATGCTCGCTTCTGAGTAAACAATACTTGAATCCAGTGTTATTCTGTGAACCACATTGGAGTCTGTTATATTTTGATAAACGGTGCGTACCCGTGTAATGGTAGGTGTACCATTGCCTCCTGCATCGTTATTCTTTTTACAGGATGATATACCAAACACGATCAAAACCGAAAGTATCCAGTAAATAACTATTGATTCTATTTTCATCTTTCTCATGTCTGTGATTATTTAAATACGTAAGGTACCGGCGGTTCTAATAATTTAGGATCGCTTGTTGTTTCTGTTGATGGTAGCGGCAATAAAAACTTGTTGCTGGTTGGTACAATGACCGAGCTGTATATTGTTTTGCGATCATTGGCGTAAGTGCCTCTTTCCTGCTGCCCTATAATGGCAGTAGCCCTGGGATGGCTGTTGGTCAATATACCGTTCCATCCATCCAGGCGGCCAAGGTCAAACCAGTAGTCGTTTTCAATGGCAAACTCTTTTCTTCTTTCGTCCAGAATATCGTCTTTGATAATAGTTTTGGGTGCGTTTGGATTATAGGTGGCATCGTAATTGGGATTAGCTACCACATGGTTTCTGTTAATCACCGTAACTGGGGCCAGGTTTGCCCTTTTCCTGATCGTATTGAAATAGGCCAGGGCGGTTGGATCGGTTGAGGTCACATTACTGCCAACTATTGCCTCCGCGGCTATCAGATAGACCTCGGCAAAACGCATCAGGTAGGTATTATTCGCTGCTGATTGTGCCGCGCCTATGCCGCCATTATCTGCGGGGGTGCCTACTACATATTTTTTCACGGCAGCATCTCCGCCCTGAGCATTCACATCGGCTGGCACGGTATAGCCTCCGGTTGCTGCATTAAGCTCGGGATAAAAATCGCCTGCTGTCATAATGGTACCATGCAAGCGGGCATCACCAGGCTCATAGGATTTTTGAAGATCAATGGTTGGTCCAAGCACCGCATAGCCATCGCCGGTGCCGGTGATAACGGTACTGTAAGCTAAGGAGGCCTGTTGCGGGTTGCCATGACCATAGGAGGCCCCGCCTGCCCATTGAATCTGGCATACACTCTCTTCATTATTATTGTTGGCGGTTTTAAACAGATCATTATAGGTTTTACCGGCAATATCAATTCCGTACAGCTTAAACTCACCACTTTTTATCACCTTCTGCGCCTCTGTCAGCGCATTGGTATAATCCTGCATATACAAATACACTTTTGCAAGCAGCGCTGATGCCGAGCCGCTGGATACATGCCCCTGTGTTGTGGCGCCGGTTCTGATGGTGGCGGTACAATTGGTTTCGGCATATTTAAGATCATTGATCATAAACTTATATATGTCAGTCACCGGGTTAGTATTTACCTGGAAATTGCTGATAAAGTCGCTGCTGTTTTCAATAATGGGTACGGGCCCCCATAGCCTTACAATATGAAAATAGGCCATTGCCCGCATAAAATGTGCCTCGCCGAGGGCGTTGTTTACAATGGCTTTATCAACAGATGCCGAAACCTTGGCGGGGAGGTAATTAATAAGGGCGTTTGATTGTGCTACAACTGTCCATAATGAGGCCCAGGCGGCTCCAACCTGTGTATTGGTATTGGTTATAGAAAAATCGCCAAAGTTTACTACATCGCTCGAATAGCTCCGGCCGTTGCCTCCCGACATCTCGCATATGCTCCAGCCTGCTTTTGCCACATAACTAAACCATGGCGAATTATACAGCGCGTTGGTGCTGGCCTGGACTTGTGCATTGGTTTGGTAAAAGTTATCAATGGTGATGGCGCTTTCGGGCGGACGATTAAAAAAGTCCTTTTTACAACCAGATGCAATGATCATGCAGGCCATTACCGCGCTCATTAAATATTTTATATTTGTTTTCATATCAAAATCATTTGTGGTTATTAAAACTCTGCATTTATACCAAAGGTGATGGTTCTGGGAGACGGGTATCTGCCGATGTCTATATTGGTTAAAAACACATTTTGATTCATGGAACCTATTTCGGGGTCAAGGCCTTTATAGCCTGTTATTACAAACAGATTTTGGCCGCTGGCATATACTTTTAAACGACTAAGCTTAACGGCTTTGATCCATTTGGTTGGCAGGCTGTAGCCGAGGCGCACATTTTGCACCCTTAGGTACGATGCGTTTTCCAAAAACCGGTCAGACATGAACAGGTTGGGGTTATCGCCTCCTTTTGGTGCTGGTATATTGGAGCTGGAGTTTGTTGGGGTCCAGTAATTGGCTGCCGAGGCCAATTGATTTTGATATAAGGCCGATAAACCATTAGTGGTATAATTTAAGGCATTTAATATTTTGCCCCCATAGCTGCCCTGTAGAAATATGGACAATTCCACTGCTTTGTAGTTGAAATTATTAGTGATGCCAAAAGTAAAATCAGGATTGGGATTACCAAGGCGGGTTAAATCACTCGCATCAATTTTGCCATCATTGTTTACATCAACATATTGAATATCGCCCAGCCAGGTACCGGTTTTATTGGCTACCGGGCGGCCAAACTGGATAGGCGCATTCCGGAGTTGATCGTCGGTTTTAAAAAGCCCTTTTACTTTATAGCCATAAAACTCACCTATTGGCCCGCCAACAGATGTTTGTGTAACGGAGAGCTGCAGGAAGCCGTTGGTGATTTGACCAATGATGGGGGTGGTTCCGTCGGCTAGAGAAACAACCTTAGTGGTGTAATGAGAAAATACAAGCGTTGTGCTCCAGTTAAAATTCTTTGCAATAATATTTTTTGAATTGATGGTAAACTCAAAACCGGTATTATCAACCCTGCCACCGTTAATAAAAGGTGGGTTAATACCACCAAGGTAGTTGGCATCACCAGTTAGGAATGCCGGTAGTGGTTTCTGGAATAAAAAGTTTTTGGATGTTTTTTTATACCAATCAAACGAAGCATCGATCCTGTTGAAAAGACTAAAATCAAGACCAATATTTGTTTGAATAGAGGTTTGCCATTTCAGGTTAGGATTGGGGATTTTATCAACAAGGAAACCGGTTCCTAAACCTGTAGAAGTTGGGGTTAGTGCGGCTCCGTACTGATAACCGGCAATATCCTGGTTACCTGTTTCGCCATAGCCTATTCTTATTTTAATATTATCGGCCATCTGCTTTACACGGCTCATAAAAGCTTCGTCAGAAACCCTCCATGAAGCAGCGAACGAAGGGAAATAGCCTGTTTGGTGCCCGGGTGCAAAATTTGAGGATTTATCTGCCCGGAAAGTAGCGGTTAAACTATACTTATTGTCAAACGTATAAATAGCGCGGGCATAAGCTGATTCAAGTGCATTACTGCCCTTGTATTCATCATTTTGAGCCGTTTTGGCATCACCTAAATTGAGTGTTTGCAAATCATTGCTGTAAAAGCTCTGGCGCGATCCACCGATACCGTTCCAGTTAGTTTTGGTTACTTCATGACCTAATAGCGCGGTTAAATTATGCTTTTTGGCAAAAATATGCGTGTAGGTTAAATATTCTTTCCAGTTCCAGTACAAATTCTGTTGCCAGCTTTCGCTCAAAGTAGCGGTAGGGTTTACGTAGGTGCCAAATGCATAGGTGGGGTTAAACAACCGGCTGTTTGAAAAGCCGAAACTGCCGCCCAATTCTGATCGTAAAGAAAGATCCTGAGAAAAGCGCAGATCATTATAAAAGTTGGCATTCAGGTTGTTTCGTACCAGGTTATTTGTTTTGGTTAATGCCTGGGCTACCGGGTTTATCACTCCGCCTACCTGGTTTGGTAATGGCCCGGCAAATGATCCGTCAGGGTTACGAACAGCCTGATCGGGTGCACTCAATAGGGCATTGTACACAATGCCGTTGTTATCACTCAGGAGTGTATTTTCTTCGGTACGTGCAAATGAAATGGCCGAGCCCAGTTTAAACCAGTCTTTTACCTGTCCGTTTACGTTAGAACGGAATGAATAACGATTAAAATCAGACCCTATAATAGTACCCTCCTGTTTTAAATATCCACCCGAGATATAGTAGTCAACACCTTCTTTACCTCCTGAAACTGATACCTGGTGACTTTGCATAGGAGCGGTGCGGAATATTCCCTTTTGCCAGTTGGTGCCTTCTCCTAACAAGGAAGGATCTGCAAATTCACCTCTTCTACCAACGCCATAAATGTCAGCCAGTTGATTTTCAAGACTGGCATATTGTTGCAGGTTCATCATCTTTAAGAATTTACCTTGCTGCTGAAAACCATAGTAACCATCGTAATTGATGCGGGCGCTGCCATTTTTACCACGCTTGGTAGTTATAATGATAACACCATTTGATCCGCGGCTACCGTATATGGCGGTTGCCGAAGCATCTTTTAAAACATCAATAGAAGCGATATCTGATGGGTTGATCAGCGCCAGGGGACTAACCGCATTTTCGCCGTTATTTTGATTTTGATTAGCGGTACGGCCACTGGTACTGCCATTGTTGGCATCGCCCGACATTGGGATGCCATCTATAACATACAATGGCTCATTGGTGCCTGATAGATTGGATACGCCCCTTATATGCACGGAGGTTGCACTGCCGGGCGCCCCGGTACTTTGTGTAATGGTAACGCCGGCAGCTTTACCCTGCAGCATTTGATCAACACTTACCTGCGGCAGGTTGGCTATATCAGATGCTTTTACAGAGGATACCGCACCATTGATATCCTGCCGTTTTTGCGACCCATAGCCTATTGCCACAATATCAACCGCATCAAGGGCTGTTGTTGATGATTTTAACGTAACATTGATGATTGTTCTGGTGCCGATCACCACTTCCTGTTTTTCGGCCCCGATAAATGAAAAGCTGAGAATTTTGGCATTGGGGGGTAAGGTTATACTGTACTTACCATCCAGATCGGTAGTGACTGCTACTTTACTGTCTTTTACAGCAACGGAAACACCAGGTAATGTTACTCCTTTTTCGTCAGTTACTGTTCCTTTGATTATTGTTGCCTGGTTTTGCGCCTCTGCCCGGGAGCACAAAAACAACGACACGAACAATAATGCTAATCGTAGAATTTTTCGCATAATCTATTGGTTTAATTAGTATTGGTTTATCTTGATGTATGGTTCAATAGCTTGCAATTGTCCATAGGTATAGCATCAGCTATAGCCATATTTGGTATCACCGTTAAAAACGGTGGGTTATTGCTTCAATAAATTGGTTACTGTATTCTTTCAGGTTTATATTAAGTCAGGAAAAGTATACCCTGATCGTAATAATTGGTTATAATGAGGGTAAAATTATATGGTAACTTATACCCGGTTGTGGATAAATAGGGGTACAAATGTCAACTACGATTAATTAATTGGTAGTCAATTATTTAATCGTAAAATGGATGAAATAGAGGATGCGGTTATTTACAAATGTACCCCTGTTTTGGTACCTTGGATATTGGTAATCTGACAGAATAGTATTATAGTTGATGTTAAAATTTGCAGGATTAAGATTTCTCCTCGTTCCTCGTTCGAAATGACAAACTTTTTATTTTTTCGAATAGCTATAGGAGAGAATACAGCGTTATTTTTAGATTTAAAAGCGTACGCATACTGATCAATCTGCTGCATTAACCCCTTCCATATATTTGGAGGGGATACTGTTAAACTCAGCCTTAAAAGTGCGGACAAAGTATTTCTGACTTTTAAAGCCTACTTTATGACAAATCTGCGATATGGTTAAATGGCCGGTTTCAAGTAGTTGGGCGGCTCTTTTTAACCGCATGGAGCGCACCAGTTCGTTTGGGGTTTTACCGGTCATCTGCAGGATTTTTTTATACAGGGTATAACGGCTTACAAACATATCGCTGCTCAGTTCCTCAACCGAAAAATTAGGGTTGGATATATTGTTATCTATCAAAAGCAGTACTTTTTTAATGAACAATTCTTCGGGCGAATCAATATATTCATCAGTTGGTTTAACATCCACTTGCTTCTGGTAAGTTTTGCGCATGTACTCCTGCTGGCTCAGGATATTTTTGATCTTTGAAAGCAGTATCTCAAAGTTAAAAGGCTTGGTCATATAATCAGTAGCGCCGGTTTCTAAACCTTTTAATTGCTGCTCTTCGCCGATAAGTGCGGTTAACAATATCACCGGGATATGTGAGGTTCGGGAGTCATTTCTGATCTTGAGACACAAATCAATTCCGTTCATTTCGGGCATACTGATATCGCTCACAATTAAATTAGGGTGTAGGGCAAGCGCTCTTTGCCATCCCTTTTTACCATTCTCGGCTTCAATAATATTAAAATGATCTTTCAGGTTATCTTTAATATAAAACCTGAAATCGTCATTATCCTCCACCAGCAATACCGTTGGCTTTTTATGATCGCGATGGTCTTTAGGCTGATGATCTTTTACCGGCTCCGGCTCAATCCAACCGGTTGTTTCATGGTCTAAAAGCAAAGGGGCATCAATAAACAAACTTTCATCCAACTGCTGCAATGGCAGCAAAATGGTAAAACAACTGCCCTGGTCGGGTTCGCTTTCCACAAAGATCTCTCCGTTGTGTAGCTTAACAAACTCTTTGGTAATTGATAAACCTATGCCACTCCCCTGATTTAGCATAGAGCCCGGGATATCATGCTGAAAAAACGGTTCGAATATCTTTTTCTGCTTATCAGCAGGAATGCCAATGCCGGTATCAATAACCCTGATCTCCAGTTGATTATTACCTGTATCGTCCTGATATTTTAAATTGAGCAGCACACTTACCCGCCCGCCCCCATACGTAAACTTATAGGCGTTTGAAAGTAAATTGAACAGTATCCGTTCAATTTTATCATGGTCAAAACTGGTATAAAAGGCCTCGTTATCAGCATCGAAAACAAACTTAATATTCTTTTGATCAGCCACATCAGTAAATGATAATGACAGATCTTTAATAAACCCGATAATATCACCTGGTTTTTTGTACAGTTTTAACTCCTGGTGTTCCATTTTCCTGAAATCCATCAGTTGATTTACCAGGTTAAGCAGCCTGCGGGCATTACGGTTTATCATGAGCAACTGCCGCCTGGAAGCAGCATCAGTAATTTGCATGAGTATTTTATCAACAGGCGTCATGATCAATGACAATGGCGTACGAAACTCATGGCTTACATTGGTGAAGAATTTGATTTTCATCAGGTCAAGCTCATGCATACGCTGCGCTTCCTCACGTTCCTTTTCAAGGGAGAATTGTGCCTTTATTTTTTGAATACCCCGATGGCGTAAATAAAGCAGCGTACCAATACATGCCAGGGCATATAATAAATAGGCCCAGGTGGTTTTCCAGAAAGGGGGTAATATGGTAACATGCAACGTAATTTCTTTACTGTTCCAAAACTCATTGTTTGATGCGCGTACTTTAAAAGTGTAGTCGCCCGGATCAAGATTGGTATAGGTTGCTTTCCTTACCTTGTTATCAGCAGTTATCCAGCCTTTGTCAAAGCCCTGCATGGTATATTGCAGCTTTACCTTATCCGGATTAAAGTAATTGAGCGCTGCAAACTCTATAGAAAACACGTTGTCATTATGTTTCAGCTGCAGCGCCCCTGATTCAGTGATCGACTTTTGTAGAATCACATCGCCATTTATTTTTTCGCCCGCGGCAACGCTTTGATTGAATACTTGAAAATCAGTAAACACCAGGTTAGGGATGCTTTTATTAAACTGGATCAGATCGGGTTTGAAAACATTAAAACCATCGCCGCCGCCAAATACCAGTTCGCCGCTACGCATTTTACAGGAAGAGTTCTCTGAAAATTCACGTCCCTGCAGGCCATCAGTTTCGTTATAATTGATGAAATGAAACTGAAGCTTTGCTGATTGGCGGTCGATAATGATATTTGAAAGACCATTAGGTGTGCTTACCCACATATTATGCATGTCATCTTCCTGCAAATCAATGGTGGTGTTGTCAGGTAATCCGTCCTGTTTAGATATAGTTGTAAATTTGTTGGTTGCAGGGTCAAAAATACTCAGTCCCTCGCGGGTGCTTATCCATATAAAACCCTGACTGTCTTCTAAAATATTGTTGGTGTTATTGTTTGTTAAGCTATTGGGGGCCTTATCATTATGCAGGTAATGAATAAAGCGGCCTGTTTTTTTCACTAACAGGTCAACGCCAAAAGCTGTTACTATCCACAAATTTTTTCGCCTGTCTTCTAAAAGCGCGCCTACATAATTGGAGTGTATGGAGTTTTGTTTCAGATCGCCATTTGAAATATAGTGTGTAAAGGTATTGTTAACCCGGTTTAACTTGTTTAATCCGGCCGACAGTGTACCTACCCACAGGTTTTTTTCTGAGTCTTCTTTTATAGCGCAAATCCTGTCTTCAGAAATACTGCCGGGTACGCCATCATGGTGTTTGTAATGTGTAAATGTTTTACCATCATAACAATCAAGCCCACCATAATAAGTTCCTATCCATAATTTTTGTTCATGATCAATAAACAGGCATACAATCACATTATTGGTGAGGCTGTTTGGGGTATTGGCATCATGAAGATATTGCTTATAGGTATTCTTCTTACGGTCCCAGTAAATTAAACCGCCACCATTGGTACCAATCCAAAGATTTCCAGCAGCGTCCTCCGCAAAACTATTGATGTCCCCAAAGGGTAAACTTCCGGGATCTGAAAGATGATGGGCATAGTTGGCAAATTTTATAATACTGGGATGATAATAACTTATCCCTCTTTTATAAGTCCCCAGCCAAACTATACTTGTATTGTCTTTATAAAGTTGTGTAATACTGTTCTGCCCGATGGTTTTATCATCATCCTCGCGATTAAGTAGATAGCTTATTTTAAAGGTCTGTTTATTGAGCAAGTTAACGCCTCCATGATCAGTTGCTATCCACATGGTGTTTTTATTGTCCTGTATTACATCAGCTACCACATCGTTGTTTAAATGATCGGGGCCGCTACCTTTATCTATATGCTTAAGAACATTTGACTGCGTGTTCAGGTAATAAATACCCGCCGAATAGCTGCGCACAAAGGCCCACACATCATTCTGGTTATCAATATACAGGTGATAGGAACTACTAAGACCAGCAGGCAAACTGCTTAGCTGTGTACGGAAATTAACCTGATAACTATGCGGATCCAGTCTTTCCAAAACTCCCTGACTATAAACAAGCCAGATATTTCCTTTTAAATCGATGGCTATATCAGCAACTACATCAGCAAATAATGAGTGGGTATCTTTATCATGATGTGTTAAATTGATTGTTTTTTTTGATACCGGATCATATTTGTATACTCCCAAACTATGATGTAAAAACCAAAAGTTGCCAAACTGGTCTTTTTTGATGGCTGCGATATAAGTATCGGCTATACCTATCTTGTTTAAAAAATCTTTGTAGTTATGACTGAATTTTTCTGTGGAGGGATCATAAATGTTAAACCCCGACCGGGTTTCTATCCATAGTTTGTTTTCAGGACCTTCGGTAATATTTAAAATACAATCATCATCAAGAGTGGTGATGTCATTGGCCGAATGCTTATAAATTTTTAATTTGTACCCATCATATTTGTTAAGGCCCGACAGCGTGCCAAACCACATAAATCCCTTAGTATCCTTATAAATGCAATTGATTTGATTATGCGAAAGGCCATTTTTAATATCCAGATGCGAGAATTGATATTGGCTGCTTTGGGCAAACGCATATACCTGCATCAGCAGTAAAAACACTTGCACGATAAACGTTTTTCTTCGCATTTTGACGGTATTCTAAATATGGTGGATATAATTCCTTAAGCTAACACCTTAATTAAGATTTATAACCACTAAATTTAAGAATCTATTCTGCTATTGCTATAGCAATTTGCCTAATTTGATGAGCCGCGTTTTGTTGTTATTAAAAGTGGGCTTATTAACTCCAAAACCATTCCTGACGTGCACTTTGTACCTGGTATTGTGATCTGCAAATAATAGTATATCAATTAAAAGATCGTCTGAATTCTAATGGCGAAAGGTTTGTTTTTGTTTTGAATAACTTACTAAAAGATTGCGGATGTTCAAAGCCTAAATTGTATGCAACTTCACTTACAGATAAGCTGGTGGTAGATAACTTTTCTTTCGCTTTTTCTATTAGTCTGTTATGTATGTGTTGCTGTGTATTTTGCCCGGTTAAAGAACGCAGCATGTCACTTAAATAACTTGGTGATATATTCAGCTTTTCCGAAAGGTATTGAACTGTCGGAATTCCCTGACTTAAGGATTTTTCTTTGTTAAAATACTCGTCTAAAATTTCTTCCAGCTTTTGCAGCAGGTCGCTGCTTACCGCTTTGCGGGTAATAAATTGGCGCTTGTAAAAACGATTAGCGTAATTCAATAATAACTCGATCTGGGAGATCATGACATCCTGACTAAAATCATCTATCCTGCTGGTCAACTCCTCCTCCATGATCGTGAAAATAGAAATGATCGTTGTTTTTTCACTTTCTGACAGATGCAATGCTTCATTGGTTGAATAAGAAAAGAAGCCATACTGCTTGATATTCTTTGCTAAGGGGTAACCTAATAAGAAATCCGGGTGAATCAGCAAAGTATACAGGGAGCATTCCCTGGTTTCGGTATCGTTATTGTTGCCAATTACCTGACCAGGAGCAGCGAATAGTAAGCCACCTTCATCAAAGTCATAATAGTCCTGGCCATATTTTAATTTCCCGCTGAGTTTTGGTCGATATGATATTTTATAAAAATTAAGCACATGGGAGTGTGGTGGTCTATTAAATTCAACCTGGGTATTTGCGCTATTGATCAAACTGATCAAGGGATGCAAGGGCTTAGGTAAGCCAAAGGCCCGAAGTGCATCGGATAAAGAATCAAATTTATGAGGGCTGTTTTCTTCCTTTTTCATTTTGACAATTTAATGCAATTATAACCGATAATCTTATTAATTACCGGTTATAATTGATTCTTTATTAATGGATTACTTTAATTGCCCTGGGCTGAGTTGGAAACGGTTTCCCACGCTTCCCAGGTTGCCAGCCGCTCGGCATAGGCGGCACGCACCCATGGTAAATTGTGGCTACCGAGATTGAACCGTAGTGGCGGGTTTGCCGCATCAACGATCTGGAAGAGCGCCTGTGGTGTAGCATCCGGCTCACCTCTTTCCATGCCTTTTAAACTTTCTACAAATTGCGCTTTAAAGTCCGTATAAATGTCCAGACCTGCTGCAAATTTCAAAGACTCCTGGCTCCCAAACTCCGTGGCATAAGCCCCCGGTTCTATGATCGTTACTTTGATTCCAAAACCCTTGACCTCTGCGGCCAGGCTTTCGTGGATTGCTTCGAATGCCCATTTTGAAGAACAGTAATAGCCGATAACCGGCATAGTAACATGACCAAGGCCGCTTGATATACCAAGGATGTGCCCCCCGCCCTGTTTTCTTAACAATGGCAATGCCGCCTGAATGACCGAAAGTGTTCCAAAGATATTCGTTTCATAGAGCGCCCGGACATCGTCTGCACTGGCTTCTTCGATTGTGCCGACAAGTGAATAACCGGCATTATTGAGCACAATATCGAGCCTGCCGAAGTGGGCGTGAGCTTGTCCCACCGCCACCTTCACCTGGTCGGGTTTGGTTACGTCAAGCTCCAAAGTCAGTACGTTTGCGCCATACTCTTCCTGGAGATCGGCAATGCTTGCCAATGTGCGTGCTGTAGCTGCAACCATGTCGCCACGCTTAAGCGCGGCATCGGCCCAAACGCGTCCAAAACCGCGGGAAGCGCCCGTAATAAACCAAACTTTATGAGCACTTGAAATATCATTTTGATGTGTCATGATTTTATGTTTTAAATTAATAACACAACAAAGGTGAGCAGATGCCAGTTGCTACTTGTAGCCTAATTGAGGGTTTTCGTAGGCAAAATGAGAAAGCCGGTATAAAATTACCTTATCCGGAAAAAATTGCCTGGATGCTGTTTGCCATTATGATCGCAGGTTTAATGAAGCAGAAGAAATTCATACCTGCATCGGCAGGTACCTTACAAACGGACTCCGCAACATTTGGCGTTTTTCTTTTGTCCATTATTTTTATCCTTAGCGTATTGTCGTTGTTTGTAATCTTTATGGCCGGACCGATAGCTGAGCGCTTTTCCTTAAAATAACAGTTAGAAAACTATCATTTTGATAACCAGGGCCTTTCAAAATGATAGGTCAATAACGGGGCCTCTTATTTAATCTGTATAATTTTACCGGTTTAAACGGATTGGAGAGCGATAATTAAATTGTGGCATGCCTTTAGTCATAGAGGTCAGGATTTATTATCAATCAAATATTTACGTCATGACTTTATTTTTTATCCTGCTCAAAATAGTAGCTTTTTTAGCAGTAATGATCATCCCTTTCATCGGTCCTAAGAAAAAGAAGGTACCAAGGCTGAGTGGTATCAGCACACTGGCTGTGGATGAAAACGGGTACCTGGAACACTTTAACGGTAATCCAAAAGATCACCAACCGGTATGATTTTTCTCGAAATAATCTAATTTGATAAAAAAAGCCTTTCATTTTGATAGGCTTTTTTTATGCCCTTTTCAGTGCTTGAAAAATAAAACCCTCATTTAAATGATCTAAACACACAAATACCGGCCTGCTGGCATAATGGGCATTCTTTTGGCAATAGGGTATGTACAGTTATTAAACAATTCGTGCTTTAACTGGAAATAAACTAAAAAGAAATGGAAGATGAACGAATTATTGTAAGGTCAGCCATTCCGGCTGATGTGGTCTTTGCCGACCAGATTATTCATGAAATGGAAAGTTCCGCGATAGCAAGAGGCTCCGGAATATCAAAAAGATCAGCAGCCTCTGTAATAGAAAAAATTGATGCCGGTAAAGCTATAGTTGCTGTGACCGAAAGTGGAGAATGGGCAGGTTTCTCCTATATAGAAACCTGGGACAACGAAAAGTTTGTTTCAAACAGTGGCCTTATCGTATCTCCTAAACACCGTAACCAGGGTGTTGCCTCCCAAATTAAAAGACAAATATTTGAATTATCGAGAACGAAGTACCCTTCGGCAAAGGTATTTAGTATTACCTCGGGCCTGGCCATTATGAAAATGAACACCAAACTAGGTTTTGAGCCGGTGACTTATGAAGAAGTTACCCGGGAAACCACATTTTGGGATGCTTGCAAAAGTTGTGTTAACTACAATGTACTCCAAAGTAAAAACAGGTGCAATTGCCTTTGTACCGCTATGTTGTTTGATCCACAGTTAAACTAATTTATTATTGTTATGATAAGAGATCTGAATGAACGGTCAGGCGTTTCCCAGGTATGGGACGGTCTGCCAATGAATGCGCTGCTTTTCAGCGAATCGGTAAGTTTACTGCAACAATTAATAAAAACGCCCTCCTTTAGCGGAGAGGAAGCCAATGCTGCGGATATTGTTCAGCGATACCTTACAGGCTATTCTATCAAAGTTAAAAGAAAGGGAAATAATATTTGGTGCTATAATAAGTATTATGACAGCGCTAAACCCACCATATTACTCAATTCGCATTTGGATACCGTTAAGCCTAATGATGGTTACACCAACGATCCCTTTTGTCCTGAAATAGCGGGTGGGAGGCTTTATGGCTTAGGTAGTAATGATGCCGGGGGGTGCCTGGTATCATTAATAGCCACCTTTTTGCATTTTTACTGTTACCAGGGTCTTGGATTTAACCTATGCCTGGCGGCTACGGCCGAGGAAGAAAACTCCGGGCAAAATGGAATTAAATCCATTTTACCTTTGTTGGGTAAACTGGAGCTGGCCATTGTTGGCGAGCCTACCTTGTTACAGATGGCCATAGCAGAAAAGGGAAACCTGGTAATTGATTGCACCAGCAACGGGCGTTCCGGGCATGCAGCCAGGGAAGAGGGAGACAATGCCATTCACAAATGCCTCAAAGACCTGGAATGGTTCAGGAATTACCGGTTTTCGGAACAGGGAAAAGGATTGTCGCCGGTAAAAATGACCATTACCACCATTAATTCAGGTTTACAGCATAATATTGTGCCGGCCAAATGTGAGTTTACGGTAGATATCAGAAATGATGATACTTTCACCCAGCAGGAGATCCTGGATACGATCAGAAAGAATGTGTCATGCCAGATATCCGTTCGTCAGGGTTCATTAGGAGCATCTTCAGTGCCCCTTGATCACCCTATTGTGAAAACAGGTATCGCGGTAGGATGCAAAACCTATAGCTCGCCCACATCTTCAGATCAGGGCTGGCTAAACATACCCTCCGTCAAAATCGGGCCCGGCGATTCTGCCAGGTCTCATTCTTCAGATGAATTTATTTACCTGGAGGAAATCAAAAAAGGGATCAGTTTATACGTCAGGTTATTGGAAACATTGCCGCTGATGCTTATCAACAATCCAAATAAGTACAAAGATGAAATCAAATATATTAATAATTGATGACGAGATTAGGCTCAGTGAATTACTGGCCAGGATATTAGTATTAGAAGGCTACAATGTATTACAGGCAGCCAATGCTAAAACCGGGTTACGTATAGTTGAGCGTGAGGACATCCGTGTAGTGTTAAGTGACGTTAAACTACCCGATGCCAACGGGGTTGAACTGGTTGGTAAGATTAAACAGATCAAACCGTATATCGAGGTGATCAACCTGACTGCCTTCGGATCTATCAGTGACGGGGTTTTAGCGATCAAGAACGGCGCTTTTGATTATCTGACAAAAGGTGATGATAACGACAAGATCATTCCGCTGGTCAGCAAAGCTATTGATAAGGCTAACCTGCAGTACCGGGTGAGCGAACTGGAAACCCAGATAGAGGTACAGCATGGCTTCCCCATTGTTTTAGGAAGTTCTCCCGCTATTTTAGAAGCGGTTGAATTAGCCAGGAAAGTAGCCATAACTGATGCCACTGTACTCTTGCTGGGGGAAACCGGTACCGGCAAAGAGGTATTTGCAGAGGCTATTCACTATGAGGGGTTAAGGAAAGACAAGCCTTTCGTAGCGGTTAACTGCAGTGCATTTAGTAATGAATTACTGGAAAGCGAGTTATTCGGTTATAAAGCCGGCGCTTTCACCGGTGCCGCGAAAGATAAAAAGGGATTGTTTGAAGAGGCCAGCGGCGGTACAATTTTCCTTGACGAGTTGGGTGAAATGAGCCATGATCTGCAGGCTAAATTGTTGCGGGTATTGGAAAATGGCACATTTATAAAGATAGGCGAAACCAAGACCACCAGGGTTAATGTACGTTTGATTGCAGCCACCAACCGCGATCTGCAAAAGGAATCAGAAGAGGGCCACTTTCGCCTCGACCTGTTTTACCGCTTATCAGGGTTCTCCATTGTATTACCTCCCCTGCGGGAAAGAATCGGGGATATAGAAGTACTGGCCAAGCACTTTATTAAAATTTATGCAGGTAAGGTTAAAAAGAAGGTACCCGATGTGGATGAACGCTTTTTTAAACTGTTAAACCAGCATAAGTGGAACGGTAACATCAGGGAACTGAAGAATGTGATTGAAAGAGTGATCATTTTGATGGACGAACCTATACTGACTCCTAAACTATTGCCTTTTGAATTTCATAATGGTGGTTATTATGACCTGGTAGCCCTTGACCTGGATAGTGTGGAAAAGCATCACATCAGGCGGATACTCAAATACACCAAAGGCAATAAAACAGAAGCGGCTAGGATACTTGGTATTGGCCTTGCTACCCTATACCGTAAAATAGAGGAATACCACCTACTACTAAATTGATCAAGATGAGAACGCCGCCATCTCAAATTGAGAAGCTTTTTTAAAAAGTTTTTAAAAGAAAGTGGTGGCGCTCTTTTTAAAGTGTTAATAATCAGCTCTTCCGTATTAAAGCTAGCCGTTCTGGTACAGCAATTGGCAATCATGCCACAAATAAGTAATAACCCGGTTAGGGCAAAACAGATAAAAATAATAAGCAAGTTTTGCTCTTTTCAGAAACAAAAAATATCCATATTCAAAATGAAAAAACTTTTATTGTCAATTATTTTAGGCGCATCTTTAACTTATGCCTATTCTCAGGATCTGGCAACATTATCCCTAAAAAGAAATGCGCCAATCAAGGACACAGCTAATACCGTAACTAAAAAAGATACCGTTGTGGCCAAAAGTGAACCTTTTGCTTTTGGCGACTTTACATGGTTGAATGGTAACGACCGTAGGCACAAAGCCCTGCTTGACACCAAATACTTTACAGGACGTTTCCTGCTCGATTTTAATTATACCGCATCAAACAATAACCCTATAGATCATACAGTGGTGGGTTCAACAGCTCTGGCCCGCGATCACGAATTTGAAATATCAACTATTGCCTTTGGCGGCGATTTTCATTACGATAACGTACGTGCCAGTGTACTGACACAGTTTGGTACACGTGCAACTGTTGTGCCACGTAATGACTTTAGCGTTACCCGCGGACAGTATGATCTGGCAACGGCTTATCGATACTTAAGCGAAGCCAATGCCGGTTACCATTTTAATGTATTACATGGTATTAACGTAGATGCTGGTATATTCATGTCATACGTCGGGTTATTCTCTTATTATAATGCTGAGAACTGGGCTTATCAGCCATCTTTTACTTCTGATAATACACCATGGTTTTTTAACGGTATCCGCGTGCAAATCTTTGTAAGCGATAAGTTGAAGATCGAACCTTGGTTGATCAATGGCTGGCAGTCATATGGCATGTTTAACAGCCAGCCTGGTGTAGGTGGGCAAATTTTGTGGCGCCCTGTTGAATGGTTCCAGGCTTTAACTAACACTTATTATGGTGCAGATACACAGGACAAACCCGGAAGAAAACGCTTCCATTCTGATAACAGCATTGAGGTAAGGTATTTTAAAAGCCAGGACAAAGGAAGTTTTGTTAACAGTGCTGCATTTTCGATCACCGGCGATATCGGTTTTGAAAAAGGCGATGGTGTTAACGGTTTCCATGCCGATCCAATTAAGGGGCCAGCCCAGTATTTTGCCAGCGGTATGATATATCACCGTATGGTGATGGCAAAAGGACATTTAGGCTGGACAGTTGGTGGTGGGGTGATCAATAACCCGGGACGTTACCTGGTGTTGTACCCAACCGGTGATGCCAACCCAATACCTGCTATTAATACTGGTGCAATCGGTTCACATCCTTTTACGGCTAATCCCGGCGATCAGTTTCATGGTTATGATTACTCAACTACCATCGATCTGATGCCTAACGATTACCTGACTTTTCGTTTAGAGGTTGTGCATCGTCATGCCAGTGTACCTTACTTTGCAGGTCATGGAGGGGTCACCTCTCCTGATGGATATAATACCACACCAGTACCATCAGATTTTACACCTGATCTGGTACCATCAGAAACCAGGTTCATTGGTGCTCTATTGGTTCGTTTCTAAAATGACCTGACCGAAGCAGCTCTTGAGCCGCTTCGGTTACCTTAACCTGCACCACTTTCTTGGTCAATAATTATTTATGTTATCCTCAAAATGATAAATCATCCATATCAGTTCGAGGAGGTATGGGATGCCCTGTGTATTCACATTAATAAAAACCATCAAAATAACGTTGTTTAGACGGTTTTTGCCAAAAAAGAACGTTTTGGCATACAGATGGAATACATATATACGGGACAAGGAAAATAATAAAAAAGCCGACAAAAAACACCACCAAAACCGGCAATAACTTACGCCTGATTGTTTGGCTAAGTTTAGTAAGGTTGGAAGCCGGGACTTGCCTCCCGGCTTTTTAAAAGCGCTATGGCGCAACAGTATATATCATCATAATTCTAATATATATAATCATGAAAAATTCAATCAAAATGCTCATCGCGATGATGGTAATCAGTATACAAGGTATACGTTTACATGCACAAAATACAAAAACTACAACCGGTATTTATCTTACCGAACAGGATTTCAAGACCGGTAAACTTAGCTATATCTTAAGTGCTAATGATAAACTACAGTTGAACGGATTTTTAGGTGGAAAGCATATAGGCTTGGTTTACCAGGGTAAAAAAATCAAATTATCAAAAAGTGAAGTTTTTGGATACCGTCAAAACAACCAGGACTTCAGGTTTTTTCATAACGAAGCATACCAGATACTGGATACCGCGGGTTTCCTGCTTTACAGCCACCCGCAATTAACCCAGCAGGGTAAAGGATATAAGCCTGTTGAAGGGTATTTCTTTAGTACCAGTTCTGCTATGCCGGTTTTAAGTTTAACCATTGAAAATATAGATAAAAGCTTCTCTGCCCAAAGCGAATTTCGTTACAGTGTCCAGAGTTATTTCCATAAGGATGCTGATCTGATCACCTTTGACAAGGCGGATAATCAATATGAAATCAAGCACCTGTACTTTGAGCATAAACAAACTCCCGGTACGCAGCATGCAGCCCTTTAATACCCCTGTCATATAATGAAATGAAAGTCCCGGTACCCTGCCGGGGCTTTTATAATGCAGTTTGAACAATTGCCATTTTTTAGGTGTACAAAAACAATAGCCACCTTATTATTTTGATAAAATCACTTCTCGTAATGAGGAGATTACCTGGTTTTTATAGCGATTATTTATTGTTTATTTGGCTGTAATATATTGTGTATTAATATTTTATAAAATAAAACAATTTACAGGTATAGAATTTGTCTATGCCGTTTAAACTAAACATCATGAACACAATTATCCTTTTCCTGGCCATACTGCTTTGCTGTTGGCTTATTTACAAATCCATTGATTATTTCGAACAAATCTGAAAATTATGTTAGCACTATTCATCGTAGCCGTTGCAGTTTTCATATACATGGTGTATGTACTGCTCAAACCAGAAAAATTTTAATTGTAAAAAACAATGAACACAGAATTACTTGGAATTATTGCCTCGTTCGCCATCACTTTGCTGATCGCGATACCACTGGGCAGGTACCTGGCTAAAATGTATGCCGGGGAAAAGACCTGGCTGGATTTTTTAAAACCAATTGAAACAGGTCTGTTTAAATTGGGGGGTATTAAGCCCAATGAGCCTATGAACTGGAAACAGTTCTTAAAGGCCATGATCACCATTAATATCTTATGGTTAGTATATGGCTTTTTTGTTTTAATTTATCAGGATAAGCTGCCACTTAATCCGGATGGTAATGCTGGTCAGACAGCTGATACAGCGTTTAATACCATCATCAGTTTTGTGGTAAACTGTAATTTGCAGCACTACTCGGGTGAAACCGGGGCCACTTACCTTACCCAGCACTTTATCTTTATGTTTCTGCACTTTGTAAGTGCAGCTACTGGTATGGCTTGCGCTGTTGCGGTATTTAAGGCTTTCCGCGATAAAACGACAACAGATATGGGTAACTTCTGGAACTTGTTTGTAAAATCTATTACCCGTTTGCTTTTACCGCTTTCCATTGTTGTATCATTGATATTGACATTCAACGGTACGCCAAGCAGTTATGCAGGTAAAGACAAATTTATATCCTTACAAGGTGATACTGTGAATGTATCCCGCGGACCTGCCGCGCAAATGATCGCTATTAAGCATTTAGGTACTAACGGCGGCGGATGGTTTGGAGCCAATTCCGCTCACCCGCTGGAGAACCCGAATTATCTGACTAATATGACGGAGATCATTGCACAGTGTATCATCCCTATTGCCATGGTTATTGCTTTTGGCTATTTCATACGCCGCAAAAAATTAGGCTGGGTCATATTCGGGGTAATGACTGTAGGCGTATTCATGCTCATGATCCCAACCATTAGCAGCGAGTTAGGCGGCAATCCGCTGATCGCAAAAATGGGTGTGAGCCAGCTTACCGGGGCCATGGAAGGGAAGGAAGTTAGATTTGGCCCAACAGCAACCGCTTATTGGAGCACACTGACTACGGTAATATCTACCGGCTCAGTAAATGGAATGCATGACAGCACCATGGCTTTAACCGGTTTATGGCAATTACTGGCCATGATGATCAACTCGTTCTATGGTGGCTGCGGCGTAGGCGTATTGAATTACTTTATCTACCTTATTATTGCCGTATTTATATCTGGATTGATGGTGGGGCGTACACCTGAGTTCCTGGGGCATAAGGTAGAGGCGCGCGAAGTGAAGATTGCCGCCCTGATCACACTGCTCAGCCCTTTCCTGATCATGTCAGGCGCAGCGTTATCAAGCTATATTTTTATGGCCCATCCAAATATTGACTGGGCGGTTAAACCAAGCACCTGGCTCAACAACCCCGGTTATCACGGTTTTTCTGAAATGTTATACGAGTATACTTCGTCAAACGCCAACAACGGGTCGGGATTTGAAGGACTGGGCGACGGCAATATCTTTTGGAATGTCACCACCGGTATCGTAATGATCCTCGGGCGCTTTTTGCCGATCATCGGACCTGTGGCCATAGCTGGCTTACTGGCGCAAAAGAAATATATTCCGGAGTCTGCGGGTACCTTAAAGACTGATACACTCACTTTTGGAGTGATGACCTTTGCGGTTATTATCGTTTTGAACGCCCTGTCGTACTTCCCGGCACTAGCTCTTGGTCCGCTGGCAGAACATTTCTCCATGCTTAAGTAAAGAAAAATGAAAGCATCGGGAGTTGCCTTGGTAACCTACTTAAGTTGCTCCTGATCGCTTCAATTTCGATAAAAAAATTACGCTAATGAAAAATCAATCCAATAAATTATTTGAATCTGCCCAAGTGCAGACTGCTCTAAAAGAATCATTCATTAAACTGGATCCCAGGAAGATGATCCGTAACCCGGTGATGTTCACCGTGGAGATCGGAACTTTGGTGATGCTGGTGGTAAGTATATATAGCTTTTCTCATCGTGACCAGGGATCTTTTGCATATAACGTAGCCATTTTCGCTATCCTGTTGTTAACCGTGCTGTTTGCCAATTTTGCTGAAGCGATTGCCGAAGCGCGTGGTAAGGCACAGGCCGACAGTTTGCGTAAAACCCGTGAGGAAACACCGGCAAAGGTGTTGCTTCAGGATGGAACGGTGGTTATGAAGTCTTCCAGCGAATTGCGCAAGGGGGATGTGTTTACCTGCGAAACCGGCGATACGATCCCTACTGACGGAGAGATCATCAAAGGTATCGCTACCATTGATGAATCGGCAATTACCGGTGAATCAGCCCCCGTGATCCGGGAGGCGGGTGGTGATAAATCGTCCGTTACCGGTGGTACCAAAGTACTGTCTGATGAGATCAACGTATTGGTGACTACCCAACCGGGCGAAAGCTTCCTGGATAAGATGATTGCCCTGGTGGAAGGCGCGTCACGCCAAAAAACACCCAACGAAATCGCGCTGACTATTTTACTGGCCAGCTTTACGCTGATATTCGTTATTGTTTGCGTTACCCTGCAGCCTTTTGCTAACTATGCCAATACGCCAATTACTATAGCAGCGTTGATATCGCTATTTGTGTGTTTGATACCGACCACCATAGGCGGATTGTTATCGGCCATTGGTATTGCAGGTATGGACCGGGCATTAAGAGCCAACGTGATTACCAAATCTGGTAAAGCGGTAGAAACAGCCGGTGATATTGATGTGCTTTTACTGGATAAAACGGGCACCATTACTATAGGTAACCGTAAAGCCACTCATTTTTGGCCCGCTTTGGATATATTGCCGGATGACCTGATCACGGCCTGTGTACTATCCTCGCTGGCAGATGAAACGCCCGAAGGTAAATCAATTGTAGAACTGGCAGCCAGCCATTTTGCATTACCGGTAGCCCCTGCCGGATCGGAATCTGTAAAATTTACCGCCGAAACACGTTCCAGCGGTATCAATACCCCTGATGGTCTTCGTGTGCGTAAAGGTGCATTTGATTCCATTCGTAATATCGCGTTAAAAGCTGGTAACCCTTTCCCTGAAGAAGTGGAAGATAGGGTAAAGGTCATTGCTTCCAATGGTGGTACCCCGCTGGTGGTTTCCCAAAATGAAAAGATCCTGGGTGTTATAGAATTACAGGATATTATCAAAACCGGTATCTCTGAACGATTTGAGCGCCTGCGTAAAATGGGTGTTAAAACGGTTATGGTGACGGGCGATAACCCTTTAACCGCCAAGTTTATTGCCGAGAAGGCTGGTGTGGACGACTATATTGCCGAAGCGAAGCCGGAAGATAAAATGAACTATATCAAGGCTGAGCAAAACATAGGCAAACTGGTAGCTATGATGGGTGACGGGACCAATGACGCGCCTGCCCTGGCGCAGGCAGATGTGGGGGTGGCCATGAACAGCGGTACTCAGGCGGCTAAGGAGGCTGGTAACATGGTGGATCTGGATAATGACCCTACCAAACTGATCGAGATCGTGGAGATCGGGAAACAGCTGTTGATCACCCGTGGTACACTGACCACTTTCTCCATCGCCAATGATGTGGCCAAATATTTTGCGATTGTCCCTGCCTTATTTATGGCTTCCATACCGGCATTGCAAAGCATTAATATCATGCACCTGCACAGTCCCGAATCGGCGATATTATCTGCGGTAATATTTAACGCCATCATTATCCCTATGCTGATCCCGCTCGCACTTAGAGGGGTGGAATACAAACCCATTGGTGCCAGCGCACTGCTGCGCCGCAACCTGCTCATTTATGGGGTAGGTGGTGTTATAGCGCCATTTATTGGGATCAAATTAATTGATTTGGCTGTTGCTTTCATGCTTTAAAAATAAAAAAATGAAGAAGTATATTTTACCCTCAATAAGAATTACCGTTGTACTCACCATTGTATTATGTGTGATATACCCGCTGTTCATTATGTTGATCGGCAAGCTTTCCAAAGGGGCCGGTGACGGTGAAAAGATCGTGGTGAATGGTAAAGTGGTGGGCTATGCCAACATCGGTCAAAGCTTTACTAAACCCCAGTATTTTTGGGGCAGGCCATCGGCAGTAGGTTACAATGCGGCCGGTTCGGCAGGCTCCAACAAGGGGCCAAGTAACCCCGACTATTTAAAAGATGTGCATAGCCGGCTGGATACCCTGCTTAAATACCATCCTTATCTTAAAAAGAATGATATTCCTGCAGAAATGATAACGGCCTCGGGTAGTGGACTTGATCCTGACATTTCACCTGATGCTGCCAAGATGCAGGTAAAAAGGGTTGCTCAATACCGCAAACTGGATGAAAGCAAGGTTGCAGCCCTGGTTAACAGTCATGTTGAGGCACCTTTATTAGGACTGTTTGGCCCTGAAAAAGTTAATGTATTGAAATTAAACATAGCACTTGATGAATTGAAGTAATCAAATTCTGAAGTCTGGAAGTCGTGAATGAAAAAACGGCTTCCAGTATTCCAACCTCTAAACTAAACTAGGAGAAAAATACCCCTGTTAACGACTATGGCAATGATAGTTCATGTGCAGAATACTACAAACAGCCTACCCGGAATTAACCAACAGCTGTTAAACAGAACTATATTACAGTTTTGATTTTAATAAACCTGCTGATCATAACCGTCTGCCCGTTCAAATGGCCATGTGCGGGAATAAAAGAAAAAGCGTATCTGACATGGTAAAGATAATATATTTGTATAGGACTATGTTTATATAGCTAACAGTCTATTAATTACCATCAGTATAGCGGGTTCATTTTAATCAATAATATGTCTGAAGAAGATAAAGATTCGACCGTTAAAACTTTTATTGAGCTTGTAAAAAAATCAAGGCGCGGAAAGTTTAAGATCTATATTGGTATGAGTGCCGGAGTAGGCAAGAGCTACCGGATGTTGCAGGAAGCGCATGCACTTTTACGGAACGGGATCGACATTCAGATCGGTTATATCGAAACACATAACCGGGCTGAAACTGAAGCGCTGGTAGCGGGACTGCCGCTTATACCGCGCAGGAGTGTATTTTATAAAGGTAAGCAGCTGGAAGAAATGGATCTTCAGGGCATCCTGAACCGGCACCCTGAGGTCGTGATTGTTGATGAACTTGCCCATAGTAATGTTGAAGGCAGTAAGAATGGTAAACGCTGGCAGGATGTAGTGGATATACTGGATGCGGGCATCAGCGTGATTTCGGCGGTCAATATTCAGCACCTGGAAAGTATGAACCAGGAGATCGAAGAAATTACGGGGATTCCCATCACTGAGCGTATTCCTGATAAAGTATTGGAAATGACTGATGAAATTGTCAATATTGACCTCACGGCTGACGAATTGATCGACCGGTTAAAAGAGGGGAAAATATATGATCAATCAAAGGTGAAAACGGCCTTGTTGAACTTCTTCCAGCCCGATAGGATCCTGCAGTTACGGGAACTGGCGCTCAAAGAAGTGGCACATCATGTGGAAAGGAAGATCAATATAGAAATACCTAAGCAGATCAAATTGCGCCCCGAACGGTTTTTAGCCTGTATCTCCTCCAATTCAGATACGGCAAAGATTGTCATCCGCAAAACGGCCCGTCTTGCTTCTTATTATCGTTCATCCTGGATCGTTTTATACGTGCAAAGCAGCGGGGAAAGTGGCAACCGGATAAAATTGGACAAGCAGCGTCACCTGATCAATAATTTTAAGCTGGCTATGGAGTTGGGAGGAGAAGTGATTAAAATAAAAAGTGATCACATCACCCGGACGATCATGAAAATTGCTGAAGAGCGTGAGGTAACCACGATCTGTATCGGGAAACCGCATTTAAATTTGTTCCAGGTAATTTTAAGAACAGCCGTGTTTAATCAGTTACTTAATAATATATCTAAAACGGCAATAGATTTAGTAATTTTATCATAACCAATTATGCCATGAAAATAAAGAATAAACTTCGGCTGGGTTTCGGTTTTCTTTTTGTCGTTGTCCTTTTTTTTGGGGCGGTATCCATATTTTATATCCATGAGATTTCGGACAGCGCCAAAGTGATTCTGAAGAATAATTATGAATCACTGAATTTTGCACGGGAAATGCGTACCGTTCTTGATGAAGACAGGCTGCCGTTAAACGATAAGTCAAAAACTGATTTTAGCCACCAACTGACCCTGGAGGAACACAACATTACAGAGGATGGCGAGGGTACTGCGGCTGCCGCACTGAGAATAGCATTTAACGAACTTCAATCTTCGGCTTCTCCGCTTACACAACAGGAAAATGCAGAACATGAGGCAAGAGCACAATTAAGGCAGATCGAGAAATTGAATATGCAGGCTATAGTTCGTAAAAATGATTCGGCCCAGGCCTCTGTCCGAAAGGCTACCCTGTTCCTTGGGCTGGCTGGTACATTCACTTTTTTAGTGCTTTTTAGCTTTAGCGTTAACTTTCCTGGATTTATAGCTAACCCAATGCGGGCTTTATTAGAGGGTATACGCGAGATCAGTTTAAAGAATTATAACCAGCGGCTGAATTTTACCAAGAATGATGAATTTGCCGAAGTAGCTACGGCCTTTAACGAAATGACTGACCGGCTGAAAGAATGGGAAAATAGTAACCTGGCTACGGTACTATCTGAAAAACAACGCATCGAAACGATCATTGAACAAATGCAGGATGCTATTATCGGTTTAAATGAAGATAAAGAGATCTTGTTTATCAATACAGCCGCTGCAAATATTTTAAACCTTGACGGGAAAAAGGTGATTGGAAAGCGGGCCGATGAATTCACCATTCAAAATGATCTGTTAAAATCTATTTTAGAGAATAATAATAGTTTACGTCCTTTTAAAATCGCACTTAATGGTAAGGAATCTTACTTTCAGTTAGAGAGCCGTGAAATTGTCATTCCAAATCTTAATCCGCAAAAAACGGTCATCAGCATCGCCAGTAAATCGGTGGGTAAGGTGTACATCATGAGAAATATAACCGAGTTTAAAGAACGGGATGAAGCAAAGACCAACTTTATCGCAACGATATCACACGAACTGAAAACGCCTATTTCTTCAATAAAAATGAGCCTGAAGCTGCTTAAAGATGAGCGTATAGGCCCTGTCAATCCGCAACAACTTGAACTGGTGGAACACATTAACGACGACAGTGACCGCTTATTAAAAATCACCAGTGAACTACTTGACCTTTCGCAGGTAGAAACCGGTAATATTCAATTGAATTTTGTATCCTCCGATCCTTTGGAAATTGTAAATTATGCGATAAATGCTGTAAAATTTCAGGCTGAGCAAAAGGGGATAAACCTCGATATCAATGCATCAAACAATCTTCCAAAAGTGCTGGTGGATGTAGAAAAAACGGCCTGGGTACTTGTTAATTTTCTTTCCAATGCCCTTCGATACAGCGCTGAAAAATCTAAAGTGATCATAGGCGTATCCGAAAAAAAGGGCGAGGTAATTTTCAACGTCAGGGATTTTGGTAAAGGGATAGATGAGCAATATCAGAAGCGCTTGTTTGAGCGCTATTTCCAGGTACCAACAGATGGGCAAAATAAATCTGGTTCTGGATTAGGCCTGGCCATTTCCAAGAATTTTATTGAAGCCCAGCAAGGGAAAATCTGGGTGGAAAGCGCCATTGGTGAAGGCAGCAGTTTTTATTTTTCATTACCCTCACATCAGGACAATAAATAGAATGTATTTGCATTGATCATATTGAAGTGTAGCCACCAGCAAAATTTAGCATGGCTAAACAACGGTACTGATCATCGTACCAGGATGGGGCAGAATTTATTAAAATGATTTTTTGAAATCTCATTTTGAAATAGATTTAATTGCCTTTATAAGATCCGATAGTTTGAAAATGGCGTTTTTGAAGTCTAAATCAACTTTTTTGGCCGATTAAAACATTTGGCATAACAATAGCCTATTGTCCTTAATCAGGGCGGATAGCTACAACATAGTTCTATCAGGCGTTTGCCTGTTTACTCCCACAGATGCTTAACCATTCCTGGTGTTTAATAATATCGTTTACCGCTGTTACAGATCCGGTAGCGGAAAATAACAGCATTAATTTTATAACATATGAATATGCAACCCACGATTTTACTGATAGACGATGAAAGAAGGTCGGGCGGCTGGTTAGGGCGAACTGTGCGCCTGGCCGGTTATGTTTGCTACCAGGTCGAAAGCGACTTAGAGGGAATCAGACTATTGGAGAAAGAAAAAATACAGGTGATTATGAGTGATGTTGATCTTCCGGACATGGATTTTACAGACTTCGTAAAAACGGTCAAAGTAAAAAGGCCTTATGTAGAAGTGATTTTACTGACTACCCATGGCAGCATCTATGAAGCAGTCAGGGCCATTAAAAGCGGGGCATTCGATTATCTTATTAAAGGAACGGACAACGATGTCCTTTTACCAATGCTTGCCGAGGCCAATGAAAACGCCTGTAAACATTATGAATCGTTCCATCATTTAGAGACATTGTAATGGTTCGGAATTCTTCCTAATCCATTTAGATCAGGCTCATACTGAAACGGGAAAACCGGTTGTTTTTCCGTTTCAGTGTTTCGTTATGAGAGTTTTACCCTTTCAATTTGAAACGAAATTATATCCATTTTGTGATTGATTGAATTTTAAGTTGTTTATTATCAGTTTATTGCTGATGGATCATAAGAAAGGCATCCTTTAGTCTATAGTAATTTAAAAAGGATATATAATATTTATGCTACCTATATCATGAAAGTATACCGGTTTCAACAGCAAAGCCTCACTGCTTTAAACCATCCATCTGGTTTGCTTATCGCTTTAAGGCACGGGAAAATAATGATTAATACCTTGTTGCGCTGGTGCAAATGCCGGGTTTTTGCTTCGTTTCTAAGTGAGGAAATTAAAATTATATCGATTACCAATTGGCCGATGACGCAATTAGAAAAAGCGGAAAGATGCCTCACGGCCCTTTTCGCTTTTAATTTTGTAATTTTTTAGAGCCCGTATCCTTCGTGGCCAATAGTTTGTTCAGCTTGGAGCGGGTATCCGGAAATTCTTTAAGCGTCAGCGCTTTTCTATAATATGCTATGGCTTTAGTTTTGTCCTTTACGGCATCGTAATAATCGCCCATGCTGTCATAAACGTTATAACTGTTGGGGTAATTTTTGATGTTTAATTGCAAGTAAGGGAAGGCCATTTTGGGAATTCTCGTTATCAGGATAATGCCACAAAGATTGATCACGTCTTCCGGCGGTATAACTTTATAACCCATTTGTTTGGAGATATTATCGTAATGCGATTGGATTTCAGCCAACACTACCTCCGGGTTTGAATCTTTGCCGAATATCTTCCTTATCATTTCCTGGGGAAAGTCGTAGTTTGCAAAGAAAAAGTGTAAAGCATCATATTCCGTGATCAGGGGCACCGAACCATGCGTGTCGTTAGGATAATATTTGTACGCAAACTTTAATTTGTTGGCAGCAGTATCGCTTTGAATCATATCCCTGAGATTTAATATCGCCCGGATATGATTGGTTGCAGCCGAAGTGTCTTTCCTGGCTTGGGTGGTATCCATACCCTTCGGCATGGTGTTGGCAATGCCCATGAACAAGTGTTTGCCCGAGTAATTTCTTTGTTTCAGTACTTCGCGGGCCCGGTTTAGCAGAATGCCCCGATCCCACCACATACTAGGATCGATAGCGATATAACCATTGAACATATTGGGATGATTGACCAGTGTGTTGATCACCATCAATCCCCCGAGCGAGTGGCCGATGAGTATCTTGTAAGGAGTGGTAGGATAAATAGAATCGATGTGCGGCATTAGTTCTTTCTCGATAAACGAGGTGAAGTTTTCGCCACCGCCCGAAGTTTTTATAGCAGGATTGCCTTTGGTGGTCAAGTCGCGCATCCTGTCAGTATTGGGTATACCCACAACGATCATGTCGGGGCACAGGGAGTTGCCAGGGAAGTTGCCAGCTCTGCTGAGCTGTTGTATCAGGCCGGCAACCGAAGGAAAAAGAGCGTCGCCATCCAGAAGGTAAACTACCGGGTATTTTTGCCTGGCGAACGTTGTATCACGTGCCGGAACATACACCCAGAGTTTGCGGGTTTCATTCAATATTTTCGAGTGAACGCTATCAACAACGCCCATAACAATAAGGTTATTTTTGATAGTTTGCGCTTTCAGTGCTGTTACCAGGAACAGGGTCACCAAGCAGAGGGAAATGGCCTTTTTTAGGCGAATAAGATTTAACTTCATGAGGTTTAGAGTTTTTTTATTGTGTGAACTTTATATTTATTTTGCCGCCTGCGCTCTTCGAAACAAATCGTTACCAATCAATAAAACAAAAGATTACTGTTTGGTTATGGGAAAGTTTGTCTTTAATGTTAAGGACGTACAGTTCCCTCAACGTGAATATTTATAAGGCTCGTGTGAGGCATATTTAACGTTTTCCCTGGAATTACCTGCAAATAATACTTAAGATAGCTATTCATAACAGTCTGTGATTCATGAATATAACTTTCCCTGAGTGATTCACCCCAAAACCCAATTAAGGGTTCTCCATAGTGCATTTGCGCCTTCTCATCAACATATACAGAAAATGAATAATAAAAATTTGTGTATGCTTTATTGATAGTAATACTAAACGTTGGATTAAAGTAATCATCAGAAGTGTCGAAATTATTAAAAAGATCTCCTTCCGCTTTCCATTTTTCCACTTTTACTGATGGACTTTTGCTTATAAACGCAACCGGTTGTCTTGCTGCAAAAGCCTTTTTTATGTCGGTGTTAGCTTTGATTACTAATGATTTGATAAACAAACTGTCTTTTCGACTGGCACGTTTAAGTATAGTTGTATCACTTCGGAGTACATTTTTTACATAATTATCGGCGTAAAAGGTCATATAAATCCCAGCGCCTGTAATGTCGACACTATCACCTTGGGCTTTAAGCATTTCCAGCACGAGGCTGTCTTTACTCATCTTTCTTACTTTTAACCAGGTTCTGGCTGTGTTAAAAACAGAGTCATAACCTCGTGAGAGCGGAAAATTAAAAAAGCGGTTTTTACCGGGGCTATATATACTTACCGAATCATCTGAAACGAAATTTACTTTCCACTGAGGTTCTAACTGGTAACCATCCTCACTAAATGAGAGGCCATTTTTTAGATGCCGATTTATCTCAGTGTAACTAATTCCTTCTATTGATTTAAAAGAGATCAAATCCTTCTCGCCATTATGCTTAACAATATGAGGATTATTATTGCTGCAGCCAATAATTATAGTGGCATAGACCAATAATAGCGTTAACACGAAGGTTATTATATTTTGCTTCATGAACAGTGTTTTAAATAAGATAATAATATTATTTTTTGATCTATAGAGAAGCGGGTCCCATAATGGATGGTTTTGAGGAACTGCATGTATATGGTAGTTTTGATCTCTAGGACTTGAAATATTATATCCTTTAAAAAAAACATGTAAGCATGATTACCTTCATTTTGCAATTTATTCATTTCGCAAACTCTTCACTGGGTTCGCCATACCAGCCCTAATGGTTCGGAAACTTAAGGTAAATAATCCTGTTAGCAGCATCCCTGCGCCGCTGATAACGAATACCCACCAGCTAATAGCTACGTGGTCGGCAAAGCTTTCCATCCATTTATTTACGGCGTACCATGCAATCGGCGTTACTATGATAAAAGCCAGTAAAATAAGCGATATCAGTTCGGTTGATAGCAGCGTTACTATTTGAGCAACGCTTGCGCCAAATACTTTGCGTATGCCAATTTCCTTTGTTCGTTGATTGGTGGTGTAAATGGCAAGTCCTAACAGCCCGAGGCAGCTAATCAATATCGAGAAACCTGTTGCCCAGGTGAGCAGCGTTGATGTGTGTTGTTCTGTGTCGTAAAATCTGGCTATCGTATCATCATAAAAATGGTAATCGAAATCATCGTCAGGATAAGCCTTCTTCCAGGCCTTTCCCATATTTGTAATTGCAGTTTTCCACTCATTACCGCCTGCGGTTTCAGGTTTCAAACTAACATGTAACGTCATCATTGGCCGGGGGATTGGACTGCCCGATGTTATGATTGATGGATAAATGGCAGAATGCAGCGACCGCTGATTAAAATCGACAACTACGCCAATAATACTAATATTTCGGCCACCAAACCAATTCAACTGCTTCCCGATAGCATCATGAGGGTTAGTAAACCCTAATAATTTAGCGTAAGTATTGTTAATGATGATGGCTTTCCCGGTGTCGGCTTCGCTTATGTTTCTGCCGGCAAGCAGTTTTAGCTCGTATATTTTGATGTAGTTTTCATCGCCAGACTTAACTATTATTTCTTCTGTTGTAATTTGTTTTTTTCCATCGTGATAAGTAATGCGCGTCCTGTTAAATGCATCAGCCGAAGGTGGGTCATTACCTAAACCCACAAGGGCAACTTGCGGCATCAGCCTGAATTCGTTCAGCAGTACCTGGTTGGTGCTGGCCTTACTGGTTTTCCAGGGTGTATTAATAAGCAGGATGGCATCCTTTTTAAACCCGAGGTTTTTATGTAAGGCGTAGTAAATTTGTTGGCCTACCAAAATGGTAGCCATTATAAAAAACTGGGCTACAACAAACTGCGAAACCGTAAGCGACTTACGGAGCCACGCGTTTCGTGTTTTATTGCTATGCACCTGGTTTTTTAGCACCGATGCCGGCTTGTAGCCCGATAACACAATTGCGGGATAAAAACCCGACAAAATACTGATCACCATAGTTAAGATCAGCAGGAAGAGTATAACATCTGGCTGCAGAATATTCGCATGAATATCAGGGGATATAACGTCGGCAAACATTTTTAAAATAATTGGCGCAAGCAACACCGATATACAAACCGCAAAGAATGTTATAAAAAATGTTTCGCCTAAAAACTGAACTACTAATTGTAACCGGCTGCTACCCAAAGTTTTGCGGATGCCAATTTCTTTTGCCCTTTGGGCGGCCTGGGCGGTAGTTAAATTCACATAATTGATACATGCCAGCAACAACAAAAAGATAGCGGATGCCAATAATCCATAAAGTGTTGTTTTACTGGCTGGCGATGAGTAATTAAAAATATTGTAGTCGAGATTGAAGTGAATATCGTCCAATGGCTGCAAGGCCATATCCACGATGCCTGCAGGCATTTTTTGTTCGGCACGCGGCAGATTATTTTTTCTGAAAATGGTATTGATCTGTTTTACAACCCCGGGTGCAGGAACGCCAGGCGCCAGCTTTATAAAAAGCTCCGATGCCGAAGAGAGCCAGTCCCAATTGTTTATATGCAGATCAGTAGCTAATTGTTTATTAATTGTGGCGGTCCCAAAGGAAATAAAATCATGAAAGGTGAAGTCGCTATTTTCAGTAAACGTTTCGACTATTCCGCTAACGGTTGTTTTAAGGGTATCATAGGTAACTACTTTACCAATCATTTCATGATAGGTTAACGACGGGAAGTAAAGCCTGGCTTGTTGGGATGTTAGTACTACCTGGCTGGGCTCATCAAGCGCGTGTTGCGATGAGCCGGCAAGCCATACATAATTGAAAATTTTAAAATATTGCTGATCGGCAAGTGTTATCCTGTCCAGGTCTTTAAACCGCTTTTGTGCTTTTTTATCTTTGTCGATATAGACAAAATGAGGCGACAGTGTATATACCGGCGTAATTTCCTCTATTCCTGTGGCCTGACTTTTAATCGCCTCAGCCAGCGGGCCCGGTACGCCACTCGAATAGTTTTTATGTCCCTGAAATGATATGTTCATAACAACGCGGTAAATCCGGTCGCTGTCCTTGTGAAATTTATCAAACGTAAAATCGTAGTGTACAATAAAATAAATGACCAGGAAAGCGCTTATACCGATGGATAAACCGATAATATTTATCAGTGTAAATAACTTGTGCCTCCAAAATCCGCGGAATGCAATTTTAAAATAGTTTTTTATCATAATGTTGCCGGTTAATTTTTCATGCGTCCACCCCAGAGGGTTTACATGGTTCAATATTAGCGGCATAGTTCGGGTAAAACCTCTCAAGTTATAAGTTGGCAGAACTTTTTGAAGGTGATTTTTATACTCCAGAGGGGTTTTACCGGTAAATTGCTTAAAAATACGATGAAAGCTGCTTTCTGAATTAAAGCCTGATTCATACGCGAGACCGAGCAAGGTTATATGATCATACGAGGGATTCTGCATTTTAAGCGCAACCTCGCGAACACGATATTCATTAATAAAATCGTTAAAGCTTTTTTTGAAAACTGCATTAATAATTCGGGATAATTCGTGCGGACTTAGATCAAGCTTTTCAGCCAGTAAACTTAAACTCAGTTCCGGGTCCTGGTAATAAAGGTTGGCCTGTACAGCTTTCTTTAGCCAGATTCCCTTTTGCTTCATTGCCGCAGGAAGCGGTGGTTTTAAAAATGAAGTGGATTCTGCCCGAACGCCTGGCTCCGTTCTTAAATGGGCTGCGGCCCCCATCCAGATGATTATCACGACTAAAAGGAGATAAATGGGGCAATAAGCATATACGCCCAATTGATGATGGTAATATAAATAATCTGCGGCGGTAAAGGGTATCCACAACAGCCACAACAAGCCGAAACCTGCCAGCAAGTTATGCAGCCAGCGGAATTCGTACCGATACCGGTCACCCCCATTGAATTTTAACCGCCGATAAAAGCTTCCTATCTGCCTGTGAGCCAGGTAAAGGTAAATTGTGACCGAAACAAACGCCAGCAGTTGCAATACCGGGTTCAGTTGCTGAAAGGCCGGCGTTGCATAAGTAGTTGCACCGGTATTTATACTATCCCTAACTTCCAATACCTGAGCACCCAATTCCAGCAGCAACGGACTAAAATGCAGCAGATCCTTAGACCGGAATTTATATTCTGGCCGAGTTATTTTAAGCACGTAAAAGAAAATAAGGGGCCCAAGAGCAAGCGAAAATTGTAGCGGCAGCCGGCTCCAATTAGTAATGTAAGTTGACAGCCCGATGTCGATGCCCAATATCCGGGCTATCCACAAAACAATCGTAACCATTGCCAGGGCCAAAAACCGGTTTGCGGCCCGGTTTATCCTTTTGGTGAACCATAAAAGCAGGATAAAAGTGAGCCCGATAAAGATCGTACCAAAGAAAGCCAGGTCGTAGGTATTAATATGGAAAGTATATGTATCCATTTGAAATATTAAAACTCAATCGCTGTTACAAACTTATAACTTATTGATATATGAAAAATTATATAGAATAAAATAGATGCACTGTAACAAAACCGCACATTGAGCCGTTCAGTTTTGGATTGTGTAGCTGTTTCATAAAAGTCGACTTTTTCAACTCTCGTCGAGATTCAACTCCCAAAGAGTGGTCGAATGAAGCAATGCTACTCCCGCTGTACTATTGGAATGACTTTACGAGGATCGAACTCGAAAAGTGCTTTCTATTAACGGGAAACGCTAGTTTAAAAATGAATCAAAAAATAAAAACCCGCTCTACATGTTATAAAGCGGGTTTGTAGTCCGTAGGGGAACGTTTTCGAACCCCTTTTTAGAAGATTTACGGCTATTAGCCGCTTCTTGATTTAGTATAAATGTCTGTTTTTTTCAGTGAGATGTTTTAGCCAAGTTTTTTTCGCAGCCATTTACGAACCGGCTCATCGTACCATTTCAAAGTGATATACGCCAGAATAATTGCACTGATCAAAATAGCGAATGCATAAGGCCAGGCCTGTGCAATGGTTACGCCTTTGTGATTGCTGATCCATGCCACATAAAAATAAACCAGCGGATAATGCACCAGGTAAAGAGGATAGGATATATCGCCAAGAAACCTGCATATCCTGCTCTCTGTTTGGGTATGAACCTCACCGCTGGCGCCAAGGTAAACGATAAGCGGAAAAACGATAATGGTACAAACGGACTCGTATATCCCGTTCATCCAAAGATGGTCAGCGCCACCGATGCGCGGCATATACAATACCATCGCTAATAAAACGCTGCACCATAAAAATGCATGCCTGATGCGGGCGGGTTTAATAATACGCGAAAGCAACAGGCCGGCAAAGAACGGGTATATTGTGCGGGTAATACCCACGCGCAACTGCTCCACGTTAAATGTCCAGCCGCCGCTTACATCCCCATTGGTGATAGCCAGGTGCGCAAGTGCTATAGCTGCAACACATACTAACACAGTCAACGTAGTTTTTGAAAATTTTCTTATCCAAACCGCATAAAGGATGTTGGCGATGTATTCAAAAAATAAAGACCATCCTACACTGTTAAGCGGATGCATTTCCTGCCAGCCGCGTATATCCAGGGATAGCGGTACAGGCAGAATAGTGTAACCGATAAGTAAAACCAGCAGCATTTTCCAAAATGGTACGGTATGGATAAGCGGCCAAAGCGTTGAATCTGTAAAGTAAAAACCTATAGCGCCCAATGTCATGCCCAGGATTACCAGCGGCTGAAGGCGCTCGATACGGCGTTTAAAGAAAGTGCCGATTGTCATTTTATGCCAGCGATCGTCATAAGCATAGCCGATAACAAAACCCGACAGCAGGAAAAAGAAATCGACAGCCAGGTATCCGTGATTAACGATGATATCCAGATGACCTGTCCCCAGCGGTTCGGTCAGGTGGAAGGTAACTACGATAATAGCTGCAACACCGCGTAAACCATCCAGTATCGGGTAATGCGGTTTGGTGATCAATTTATTATTGTCCATTGTATAAGGATGCGTTCCTGGAACTATTCTGCTTTCAACTTATCAGCCAGTATTTTCATATAAAAACCACCTACTACACTCCTTGCTTTGAAGTTTTCCCTGATGCCCGTTTTTGAATCGTAAAAGTCATTCAGAGGCACGCGTGACGGGGTTTCCAGGGCGTGTACATAAAGCGGCCTGATCAGTTCCTCAAACTGATCCTTTTGAGGGGCAAAAGTTGCCGTCCAAACAATCCAGTCATTCTTGGTGTATGATTTACGACTGTCCAGCGGAATACCGAACTTATTTATTTTAGTCAGATAGTACCGGGTTTCGGTATCATAAACTTTCTGAGGAAATAAATGTAAGCCCAACACCTTGTCCCAAGCCAGGTTATATTTCTGGCTCCAGGTATCTTTGTTGTCAAAAGTGAGTGCATAATGATCGCCAGCATCAGCCATTTTTATCCACTCAGGCACCATGCCTTCGGCTATAGCCCGATATTTTTTAGCGGTTTCGGTTTCACCTAATGTCCCGGCCATTTGTGCGTAACAAGCTATCGCGACGATAGCTTTTACCGATAAATTGGCGTTGCGGGCCAAATGTCCGGCAAAGTCATCCGTACATAACTGGGATTTCGGATCCAAACCTTCTTTGGCAAGGTAATCAACCCAGGTGGTTAGCGTTTGCCAGTGTTTTTTTGCATAGTCGGCGTTGCCCTCCACTTTAGCAATAGCGGCACAAAGAATGATCATATTACCAGATTCCTCCACCGGCATCGGCTCACCATAAGTCTGTCCGTTGGCCTTCGGATAAGTGCCCAGATCATGCGCAGCCCATGGGTGCGGATATTTGCCCGTTTCGCTGAAGTGGAAAATACCGTTCAGCATACCCTGCATCAATTCCGGGTTGTAAAGCAGATAAAGCGGTGCTGAGGGATAGGTTACATCCACGGTATTGATGAAACCGCCGCTATTGTTTTCCTTAGATAGCCATAAGGTTTCGCCTGCGGGGCTTTTAACCAGCGTATGTGCCGCAATGCTTTGACGATAGGCCAATACGCACAAGTGTGCATAAGCTGCCCCTCCCGAACGTAAGGCATCCGCATAAACTTCCTTATCGAAAGCGTTACATTTTTGCACAACAGACTGGTATTCATTAAAGGCATCTGTCAGTTCGTCTTCAATGGTAGCTTTGCCTGAATTATTCCACCAGGGCCTCAAATCAGTATTGAAATACTGTACGGAAAACCGTTCGTCATAGCCTAACTCAACAAAGCGCTCAACAGCGTTTTTACCAACAGTTCCAAAAGGAATGATCGTATTTAGTGAAAGTGAACGACCCTTAGATGCGGTTGATAAAACAGCTCCCTTCTTGAATGCGTTAGCAGCCTCGCTGCCTTTGGTAATAAATTGAACCGCTCCGGCAGTCTTTGGCGCAGCTACATAAAAATAACCCCAGTCGATACGCATATCGTCGCCACCTTTTTGGAGAACAGGCTGCTCAACGGAGCCGGTTTTTAAGACAGAAAGTTTCGCAGTCGCATATTTTTGTGCGCTAACCGCCTGTGAAGGCTGATAGACTGCGATATCAGATGATGCACCGAGGAAAACTTTTACGGCGTGGTTTTTCCCGTCATTTGCGTTTACTTTATAAGTAATATAGGAAACCGGACGAGACAACAAACTCAGGTCATTCAACAGCAAGGGTGAAGTGAAAGTAAGTTGAAGGTTCACTTTTCCGGCGTTGAAATTGTAAACAGTTTGCGTTGCGTTCACTTCCACATTTTTTTGTTCAGCCAGCAGTATTTGGGTGGCATTGTCTTTTAATTTGTCAACAAGGCCAAAATCCAAAAAGCGACCACCTGCCGTATTAACCAGGTGGATAGCGATCACGTTTTGACCCGCTTTAAGTGCATTTTTATTGATCGGGAAATATTGGAAACTGCTTGTCCAACCTTTCTTCTCGTAAATCCTGGTGCCGTTCAAAAAAACCTCAACGTTGTCGTCGTGGTTAAGTTTTAGAAAAAGCTCATTAATGCTGGCGATCGAGCTAAGATTAAACGTCCGCCTTACCCAAATGTCATCCGATTTCCACAACGTTTTTACGTTCTTCTCATCGTCGCCAATCGGCGCCTGTCCCAACTTCCAGCCGGCAGTACTGTATTTTAGCGAAGTCCAGTCACCCTCTGGTTTGTTTTCCGTGTAACTAACGTTATAAGACGCTTCGTCAGAAGCGCTCATTATGGTTTTGTAGTTGGTCTGCTCTTTTCCCAGGAAACGATAAATCTTCCCATCCACATTGATCAATCCCAGTAATGAGTGTTCTGCTCCTGTCCAGTGCGTTGTGGTAGAGTTGTTCAGTTGGTCGGTATTTGACCAGATGCTAAAGTAAGTATTGTGGGTGATCAGCGGGTAAGCAGGTGCTTTTCTTTCCTGTGCATGCACAGTTCCGGTCAAACATGCATAGGCCAGTAAGACCAATGACTTAAGTCGGTTAAATTGGTTCATGGATAGTATATAATTGATATCTTCTTCAAATCGTAAAAGTAAGTAAAAGCGTTGCCGGGATATCTTCATATTGTATCAAAGTCCACGCATATCGTCTCATCTTCGCATGTATGCAAAACTCAAGAGATTTTGCAGGGTTACAGAAAGCGGCTATGTGATTATAGAGTCAATTGCACGGCAGACATTTGAACGTTTGAGTGGAATCGACAGTATTTACTTACGGTAAGGGGATTTTAATGGCTTCGAAATCAAATAAATTCCAGATTAACTGGTAAATTAGTTTAGGTATTAAAACGGATTTTGGCCATTTAACAGTTTATCTATACCGCGATCAATGTATTCTGACAATCTCATATTATGTGCTAAATTATGAATCCATTCATTTGTTGAATCGGCATATAAAATAGCTTCGTAAACTATTGGATCGTCGCCGTCTAATATCTCCAAATCGCATGCATGGAGTATTGAACATAGTTTGATGGATTTTCATTCCATCAAATTTGAAGGGCAGCGACTATCGGTAGAACAATATAACCGGATGCATGCAGAATCCCTAGTATTCTTAAAGACGGCTCTTCTTCGTGATCAGGACAGCGAGGGGGAGGATAATAAGAACGTGATCATTACGCATCATGTTCCAACGTTTCAAAATTATCCGCTTAAATATATTGGCAGTCCATTGAATGATGCTTTTGCAACAGATCTGGATTATTTCATTGAATCCTGTAATGCCGATTATTGGGTGTATGGGCACCATCATGCAGCAACTGAAGACTTTCTCATTGGAAATACCAAAGTGGTGACGAACCAGTTTGGCTATGTTCATCATAAAGAACATGGAGCGTTCAATGCTGACAGGGTATTAGTTCTTGATTAAGAAACTTTTCTTGCAATAACATTAATCCCCGATTCGCGATTTGCGAATCGGGGATTAATGTTTATATTTGTGTATGAAAGCTCACAATGGAATGAGGCCACATGATGTAGTTGTGCTACTAAAGATCATATCATTAGGCGATAAATGGTTAAATAAAGACCTTTCTGAGAGTTTATTTATCAGTTCATCTGAGATAAGTGAATCTTTAAACCGGTCAATGATCGCACACTTGATAAGTCCTGACAAAAAGAAAGTGTTTAAAAGTGCACTAATGCGTTTTATTGAGAACGGATTAGGGTTCGTTTTTCCTGTAGAACCGGGTGCAATAGAACGGGGTATTCCAACTGCGCACAGTGCACCTATCTTAAAAGAACACTTTTTATCAGAAGAGAATTATGTCTGGCCGTCCTCTAATGGAAAGGTCAGAGGTCAGGCGATCATTCCATTATACCCGAATCAGATCAAAGCCGTTCTAAACGATGAAAAGCTTTATAACATGCTGGCTTTAACGGATAGTATTAGGGTGGGAAAGGTAAGGGAATCTGAGAAAGCCATTGAATTGCTAAGGCAAATTTTCGGACTGGAATATGCATGAGAATTTAGTTAGAATAAAAGCCGTACATCGGGTCCTTAAAGGACTTGAACAGGGTTACGTTTTTGTCGGTGGCGCTACGGTCTCTCTATATGCGACAAATCCTGGCCTTGCCCGGACTCTTGATCCAGGCTTTTGGCTTCTTTAAATAAAAAAGCAGGGTGAAATTTGTGTTCATAAACAAGCTTTAAGGGTAAACAAATGTAAGCTTGCATCTTTGCGGAATCAAGATGTTCAATAATTAAACATCTTGACTATCAATTAATTAAGACAGTTCTGGTGAGTAGAAATTCTGCCATTTTTTACTCACCGAATAACTCACTTTTTTAATGAGAATTGATGCATAAAATAGCATTTTGATACCAACAAAAAAGGCTGCAAATGTTTGATTTGCAGCCTTTTAGTGTTTTTCGATATTGTTTTCCGTAGCCCGTAGGGGAATCGAACCCCTGTTTCTAGAATGAAAATCTAACGTCCTAACCCCTAGACGAACGGGCCTTTTTTTATTTTGTTTCCCTTGTTTTGGGATTGCAAAGATATAGCTTTAGCGATAAATTAAAAATAAATTTTAAAAAAAATGTTTTTACCTATAAAAGCCACTTATTTTCAAGGTTTTCAAACAAAAATCGTCTGCTTGGTATTGTAAAACTATCTGCGTTAAAGCTATCTTTATCAATAAATAAAACATACCACCATGAAAGCAATTTGGAACGATCAGGTTATAGCTGAGAGTAATGATACTATTATAGTCGAAAATAACCACTATTTCCCTAAAGAAAGTGTAAAAGCCGAATTTTTGGAGGAGTGCGAAACCAAAAGCACCTGTCCGTGGAAAGGTTTGGCATCCTATTATAACCTTAACGTTAATGGAAAGCAGAATCAGGATGCAGCCTGGTATTATCCGCAGCCTAAAGAAACAGCCACTCACATTACCAATTATATAGCGTTTTGGAAAGGCGTTAAAGTAACCGAATGATATGAAAAAATACGATGCCATTATCATAGGTGCCGGTCAGGCCGGCGCTCCGCTGGCCAAAAAGCTAGCGATGGCAGGTAAAAAAACCGTGATCATTGAAAAACGGTTTTATGGCGGTACCTGTGTAAATGATGGTTGTACACCTACCAAAACCTGGGTGGCATCGGCAAAGGCCGCTTATATGGCTGGTAAAAGCAGTGAATTAGGCGTGCCTGTTAAACGTTTCTCGGTAAATATGCCGCAAATAAAAAAGCGTAAGGACGAGATTGTGCTGCGGTCAAGAAACGGTGGTTTACACGCGGCCGAAAAAACAAAGAATCTGGATGTACTGTTTGGCGAAGCTACTTTTACCGGCGATAAAACTATTTCAGTAAATCTTAACGATGGCAAAAAACAGGTATTACAAGCCGATCTTATATTTTTAAACCCCGGTGCAAAACCCTTTATTCCTGAAATTGAAGGGTTAAGTGATATTGACTACCTTAACTCAACCACCATACTTGACCTTGACTATGTCCCCGAACACTTACTGGTGCTGGGTGGCAATTACATCGGACTGGAGTTTGGGCAAATGTTCCGCAGGTTTGGCAGTAAGGTTACCATATTGGAAAAATCATCGCGGATAGTATTTCATGAGGACGAAGATATCTCTGCCGAAATGCTGAAGATATTGGAAGCAGAGAAGATAACAATACACGCCAATGCTAAGCCCACTAAATTTAAGCAGAATACAGGTGGAAAAATAACAGTTACCGTATCAGCCAATGGCGAAGAAAAAAAGATCAAATGCTCGCATGTATTGGTCGCGGTTGGTCGCACCCCACAAACTGAAGCACTGAACCTGCCAATAGCAGGCATCGATACCGATGAAAAGGGGAATATTAAAGTAAACGATAAGTTGGAAACTACTGCCCCTGGTATCTATGCTTTAGGCGATGTAAAAGGCGGTCCGGCGTTTACGCATATTTCTTATAACGATTATACCATTGTTTATCGTAACCTGATCGAAAAGCAAAACCTGAATATAAACGATAGACCTGTGCCCTATTGTATGTTCACCGACCCGCAACTGGGCAGGATAGGGATCAGCGAAACAGAAGCTAAGGAAAAGGGTCTGAATTACAAGGTTGCGAAATTGCCCATGGCACACGTGGCCAGGGCTATTGAAACCGGAGATACCCGTGGATTTATGAAGGCTATTGTTGATATAAAAACCAAAAAGATATTGGGCGTGGCCGTGTTAGGTCCCGAAGGTGGCGAAATCATGACCGTACTACAAATGGCCATGGAGGGCGGCATTACTTATGATCGAATACGGTATTGTGTATTTGCGCATCCGCTGTATTCCGAATCATTGAATAACCTGTTTATGACCCTGGAGGATTAATGATAAAGGTTGATAGTGTAAGCAAACATTTTGGTAAAACTAAGGCGGTTGATTCGATCTCGTTTGAGGTTCAGGAGCAGGAAAACCTGATATTGCTGGGTACCAGCGGTTGCGGCAAAACCACAACGCTTAAAATGATAAACCGGTTGATAGAACCCACCAGCGGTAATATTTTCATTAACGGTAAAAATATTGCTGATGAGCAACCTGAAACCTTGCGGCGAAGCATTGGTTATGTATTGCAAAACAATGGTCTGTTTCCGCATTATACAGTAGCCGAAAACATTGCCATTGTACCCAATCTACTAAAATGGGATAAAAAGAAAACCGAAAATCGCACGGCCGAACTGATGGAAAAGCTGCATCTGACCGCCGATTACCTGCACGTTTATCCCAATGAATTAAGTGGTGGCCAGCAGCAGCGGATTGGTTTGGCGAGGGCATTGGTATCTGATCCGCCGGTTTTGTTGATGGACGAACCTTTTGGCGCATTGGATAATGTTACCCGGGCCAATATTCAAAAGGAGTTTAAAGCGTTGGATGAGCTGACACGGAAAACCATTATCATGGTTACCCACGATGTGCAGGAAGCCTTTGAACTGGGTAACAGGATATGCCTTATGGATAAAGGCACGATCATACAATCAGGCACCCCTGCCGATCTGTTGTTTAAACCCGCCAATAAGTTTGTGAAAGATTTTTTAGAGGATCAGCGTTTGCAATTGGAATTTAAGGCCATCAAACTCATAGATCTGTGGCCCTTGCTGCCAGATCATCAAAAAGATAAGGCTCATGCCCTACCGGCAAATACCGATATATGGTCGGCTTTGGAGCTGCTCCGCTTTCATAATGCCGAAACTATTGATATCAGGAATGAGCAAAACGAAATAAAAACCATTGGTTTTGAGCAGCTCATGTCGGCTTTTAATCAATATAAAAACAAACAGGCATGAATGAGCGTCAGCAAACCTTGTTGGAGTTTATGCAGCAGCAATCAGATAAGCTTGCCGTACAAACCCTGCAGCATATAGGGCTTACCTTTATATCGCTTTTTATTGCGGTACTTATTGGTTTGCCGCTGGGTATTTTCATCGCCCGTAAAAAAAAACTATCAGGGTCGGTTTTGGGTGTTGCCGGTATATTGCAAACCATACCAAGTATTGCCCTGCTTGGTTTTATGATACCCATATTAGGTATTGGCGCTAAGCCCGCTATTGTTGCTCTGCTGCTGTACGCGCTGCTCCCCATCATCCGCAATACCTATACAGGTATTACCGGTGTTGATGCATCGGTGAAGGAGGCCGCCGTGGCTATGGGTATGAGTAAGTGGCAAATATTGTTCAAGGTGGAGCTGCCCCTGGCTATGCCCGTGATTTTGGCCGGTATCCGTACCGCTACGGTGATCAATGTTGGTGTAGCAACACTGGCATCATACATAGCCGCAGGTGGCCTGGGCGAGTTTATATTCGGTGGTATATCGCTTAACAATACCAACATGATACTGGCTGGGGCTATTCCGGCCGCGTTGCTGGCTATTATTTTTGATTTTCTGCTATCGCTGATACAAAAACTCAACTTTAAAAAAGTCAGACGTGTAGCTTATGCTTTACCAGTTTTGCTTTTTTTACTGTCGTCCCTTTATTTTATTCCATCGGCTTATGGTGGTAAACTTACCGCAGGCTTTACGCCCGAGTTTATGGGCCGGCAGGATGGCAACCTGGGTTTGGAGAGCAAATACGGACTAAAGATCCACACCATTGTGATCAGCGATGCGGTGATGTATAAAGCGGCTTATGAAAAACAACTGGATGTGATCAGCGGCTACTCAACCGATGGGCGTTTGAAGGCATACGGTTTGGTTGTTTTGGATGACGATAAAGGTATATTCCCACCCTATTATGCAGCGCCTATCGTGCGCGAAGATGCGCTCCGGAAATTCCCTGAGCTCGAAAAAACACTAAATCTGCTCTCCGGTAAAATAAATGATTCCGTGATGACCGATTTAAATTACCGTACTGATTATCTTCACCAAAGCCCGGAACGTGTGGCCAAAGATTTTTTGGTAGTACATAAGCTTTGGAAAACATCGCGTGAAGGGAATGGAGGGATAGTGCGTATTGGCTCAAAAATATTTGGCGAGCAATATATACTGGCCAACATATACAGCATGCTGATAAAGGGATATACCAATTATAATGTATCAACAAAAACGGGCTTAGGAGGTACCAAAATTTGCTTTGATGCCTTGACAAATGATCAGATTGATTTTTATCCGGAATACACAGGTACTGGCTTGCTGGCCATATTACAGGCATCGCCAAAAATCATTACGGAGGTAACAAAAAATAAGGACAGCACTTACAATTATGTGCAGCAGGAGTTTAAAAAAAGATACCAGATAAAGTGGTTAAAACCCATTGGGTTTAATAATGCCTATGCTTTAATGATGCGGGAGCAGCAGGCAAAAAGCTTAAATATTAAAACAATTTCAAGCCTCAAACGGTATTTGAATAGTAAGTAGTTTCATGAATTTAGTTGATCGTTATAAAAAAGTTCGCCAGCGTACGGAGTACATTTGCAGCCCTTTGCAAACAGAAGACTACGTGGTACAGCCTGTGGTTGATGTTAGTCCGCCTAAATGGCATATCGGGCACACCACCTGGTTTTTCGAAACTTTTATCCTGAAACCCTATTTTATGGGCTATGAGGAGTTTAATTCAAACTACAATTACGTATTTAACAGTTATTACGAAACCGTTGGCAACCGCGTGATCCGTACAGACAGGGGGAATTTAAGCAGACCAACCGTTAATGATATTTATCAGTACCGGGCATATGTTGATGAGGCTATGGAAAAGTTTCTGAGTGCGGAACCTGCCGATGATGTTAAGGAACTCATCATTCTGGGCTTTAACCACGAAGAACAACACCAGGAGCTTTTATTAACCGATATCAAATACATTTTAGGGCATAATCCCCTGTTTCCGGCATATTCCACAAGCTATGTGTCGACAAAGGTGCAAGCGGTAGATCCGGAGTTTATTAAGGTGAATGAAGGGGTTTATGAGGTAGGTTTTGAGGGCGAAGGCTTTTGTTTTGATAATGAGCTTAATCGCCATAAGGTGTATTTAAATGCCTATGAAATAAGCCCGAATCTGGTTACCAATGCCGAATACCTGGAATTTATAAACAGCGGTGGTTATCATGATTTTCGCCACTGGCATGCCGAAGGCTGGGACTGGGTTAAAACCAACCAGGTAGAGGCGCCGCTTTACTGGCATTTAATTGATGGCGAATGGAACAACTATACTTTTCATGGCCTGGAGCCGCTTCATTTAAATAATCCGGTATGCCATATCAGTTATTTTGAGGCTTATGCCTATGCCTCATGGAAGGGCCTCCGGTTGCCTACCGAGTTTGAGTGGGAGGCTGCCGCAACAAAGTTTAGCTGGGGCAAAAGCTGGGAGTGGACAGAAAGCTCGTACCTGCCTTATCCGGGCTTTGCCAAGGCGCCGGGCGCTATTGGCGAGTATAATGGCAAATTCATGGTAAATCAAAAGGTACTGCGCGGCGCGTCAGAGGCTACATCGCCGGGGCATAGCCGTATTACTTACCGCAATTTTTTTCAGACAAATTTACGCTGGCAATTTACTGGCATAAGGCTTGCAAGGTAATTGCAACAAATATTTAGGAAGACATGGACTCAACCTTAGCACAAACGGAATTGAACGACTCATTAAAAGCAAAGAACGACCTGTTTTATAATGATGTTATAGCCGGGTTAAGATCAACCCCTAAGCGTTTAAATTCAAAATATTTTTATGATGCCAATGGCGATAAACTTTTCCAGGAGCTGATGAACAGTCCTGAATATTATCCAACCGATTGTGAACTGGAAATATTTTCGGAAAAAACGGCAGAGCTTGGCGAGGCTATTATTGCTGATGGGGATGCTTTTGACCTGATTGAACTGGGTGCGGGTGATGCCACCAAATCAACCTACCTGCTTAAGTACCTGCTTGAGAAAAAGGCCGATTTTACTTATCTGCCTATTGATATTTCTGAAAATGTAATATCATACCTCAATATATCATTGCCTGTTACCTTGCCTGGCATCAAAATTACCGGCCTTAACGGCGAGTACTTTGACATGCTTACAAAAGCTGCGTCGATTTCATCAAAGCGTAAAGTGGTGTTATTCTTAGGATCGAACATTGGCAACATGCCTGTAAACGATGCCATTGAGTTTTGCCGCGAACTGCGCAAGCACCTGTCTGAGGGGGATATGGCGCTGATTGGTATGGACCTTAAGAAAGATCCGAAAATTGTGCTGGCTGCTTATAACGATAAAGGAGGCATTACCAAAAGATTTAACTTGAACCTGTTGGAGCGCATTAACAGGGAGCTGAACTCAAATTTTGATATCAGCAAGTTTGACCATTATCCTACCTATGATCCTGAATCTGGTGCATGCAAAAGCTATCTCATCAGTTTGCAAGACCAGCAGGTAACCATCAATGGCAAGGAAACCATATCGTTTTTAAAAGACGAATACATTTACATGGAGATTTCCCAGAAGTTCACCATTATGCAAACCGATCAGATAGCTATAAATGCTGGTTTTGTGCCGGTCGGCCAGTTTTTTGACACCAAAAAATGGTTTATTGATGCCATTTGGATGGCTGCATAACCGTTGTCTGAACCGGGATTTTTTGTCTGAACCGGGATTTCAAGGATTAAGGGATTGCCCGAGTTCTTTATTATTTAAGAAAAATCATGTTAATCCCTTAATTCTTGAAATCCCGGTTCAGACAACAATCACAGCAACCTCGGATTCAACTCCGAATCAATAAGCCCGCCAATGGGTTTACCCATTAGCCATTTTTCATGGTCGTTCTTTTGCCATTCGTTTTTGTGGGGTGTAATACGGGCGCCATCGGCCACATAAATAATGGTCATCACCTCGCGCATTTTATCGGAGTTATTACCGGGGGCGTTATGTATGGTAAAACCACGGTGCCAGGTGGCATCGCCGGCTTTCATGGTTTTAGCCCTGCTAATGGCAAACTGTTTTTCCTTCACATAATCATCAAATAAGGTTTCAGACTCATCAGAAATCTCATGGTTAAAAATCGCCCCGTTAACGTATGATCCTGAGGCGAAGGTGAGCATACCCATCTCCACATCAATATCAACCAGGGGCATCCACATGGTTACGGTGTTGTTGGTGTCAATTGGCCAGTAGTATTGATCCTGATGCCATGGTGTAGGACCTCCGCCTGGTTCTTTAAACAAGGCCTGGTCATGATACAGTCTTACATTTTTAACCCCCATTAAATCGGCAGCTATTTTTGCCAAACGCCTGGATGTAACAAACTTTTTACTATCGGTATCAACCCGCCATAAATTCATGATCTGCAAAAAAGCTTTACCATAAGTATCCCTTTCCTGTAGCTTGCGTTTTTCGGTATTGTATCTGTTCGTCGCATCCACAATTACAGGTCTGTAGGCCTCTATTTCATGCTTTGAAAGCACATTTTTAATAAGTGTATGCCCCTTCTGGCCGAACTCCTGAATGACTTCTTCAGGCAATTTTTTAAAACTATCTAACTCAGGCAAATAGGGTGACTGCGTATTCATAATTTTTTTTGGTTTATTTTTTAAAGGAAGCTTATCTTTAAAATAAAAAAAATAGTATGAGTGGCATATTTATGGGGTATTTTATCTTATATTTAACTTATATTTATTTTTTATATTAATATATGCAATGATCAAGGCCTCGTACGAAGTACTTCAACCCGCAAACAGTCAATCATTCCTTGTCAGGAAATTTGATAAACTGGCATTTGATGCCCCTTACCATTTTCATGATGAATATGAACTAACGTGCGTTATAAAAGGTAGCGGTAAACGGTATGTTGGCAGCCATATGGAGGATTTTGTTTCAGGCGATCTGGTATTGCTTGGACCAAACCTGCCGCACTGTTGGAAACTGGAGCCAGGCGAAGTAATGCCTGCCGATGCCAGCGCCATTGTTATTCAGTTTAATGATGCTTTTTTGGGCGATGAGTTTTTCAATAAATTTGAATTACAGCATATTAAGCAGCTTTTTCAAAAAAGCGGCAGCGGGATTTTATTTCACTCAGATACCCAGGCCGAAGTAAGTAAACTGTTATTAGAGCTTGTTGAAGAAAAAAGTAACTTCAGGATACTGATATGCCTGTTGGAGGTATTGGAGCGTATGGCATCATCAGATGAGTATATACTGCTTGATCAGCACCGGATAATTGCCGAACGTACCCTAACCGAGCGCGAGCGTATAAACCCGGTATTGGCTTATCTTGTTGAAAATTTCAGGAAACAGGTTTCGTTGGATGCCGCCGCGAGTATAGCTAACATGACCACCAATGCGTTTTGTAAATACTTTAAAAAAGTAACCCGCAAAACGTTTATGGAAACCATTATTGAGTACCGGTTAAATTACGCCATACAACAACTGGTGCAAACCGATAAGCCTATATCCGAGATATCGTTCGAAAGTGGTTTTGGTGATGTATCGCATTTTTACAAAATGTTTAAGGCCAAAATGAATTTGAGTCCGCTCAATTACCGTAAAAGATTTATGCGTAACCTGGTTGGCGATAAAAGACAATCAGCCTGAGGGGTCAACAAATTAAGATACGCTGATTATACCACGCTTTATAGCGTATATAACCAAACCCACCAGGTTTTTTGAACATGTTTTTTCAAATAAACGGGCACGGTAGCCTTCTACAGTGCGTACGCTCAGAAAAATTTTATCAGCTATTTCCTGGTTCGAGTATTCCTGGCAAACCAGTTTCAATACCTCTATTTCGCGCTCATTCAAATCGGCCTTGTTATGAGCCGTATTATCTACATGATCATTAACAACCAGTTGTTTAATAAGCGTTATGGAAAGATGCTCGTTAAAATAAAAACCTTTGTGATAAACGGTGGATATAGCCTCGGTAATCTCCTCCGGTTCCGCATTTTTAAGCAGGTAGCCTGATGCCCCGGCCTTCATCATATCCACAATATATTTATCCTCGTTAAACATGGATAGGGCCAGTATCTTGATATGCTTGTAATGCTCATGCACATAAGTTGCTGTTTGAATGCCGTCCATTTCGGGCATTTTTATATCCATTAATAATACATCAGGGGTCTTGGTGGTAAGCAGGCCCACCAGCTCTTTGCCATTTGATGCTTCAAGTATCAGGTCAAAATCTTCACAATCTTCTAAGGTTGCTTTTAACCCGTTCCTGAAAATTTTATGATCATCTATAATGCCTAATTTAATTGTGCCCATTGTATAACAAATAGTTGGCTAAATATAGTTTAAAGATATAAACTATGCCATTTTTAATTTTATAGTTGTGCAGGTGCCATTTTGAGGTTTGCTGTGGATGCTGATTTCGCCGTTGATGAGTTGCACACGGCTCTCCAGGTTCTTGATGCCAAAGCCCTGTTTAACTTCGTTTAGCTTGAAACCCACGCCGTTATCCTTAAACTCCATAATCATAAAACCTGCCTGCTGGGTTATTGAAAGGTTGATGATAGAGGCATCAGAATGTTTAATGGCATTGCCAAAAAGTTCCTGGGCAATGCGGTAAAGCGCCAGTTCAACCTCCTGCGGAAACCGCTGTTCGCTTATTTTTTTATCAAATTTTACCTTAATGCGGGTGGCTTGCTCCACTTTATGGCTCAGGGCTTCAAGGGCTACCAGAAAGCCATAGTCAGTTAATACGGGTGGTAAAACGTTGTGAATAATGTTGCGTATTTCCTGTATACTTTCATCAATAAGCCGGCGGGTATCCAGCAGCAGGGGCTGGGTACTTTCGTTGATGCAATTTTTATCAAGCCGGTGCAGGTTCAGTTTAATGGCCGACAGCACCTGCCCAACGCTATCATGCAGATCTTCGGCAAGGCGTTTGCGTTCGCTCTCCTGTGTTTCAAAAACAGCGCTCATCAAATCACCTTGCCGCTGATCGTGCAAGGTGCGTAATTCAACCTGGTTTTGTATCATTCTTCGCTGATAAATGATCACGAAAAAAAACAAACAAGTAATTAATATAACAACTACCAGCGTACCTATAATAAGTACCGGGATCAGGTTGTTTTCTGTGGTTTGCAAAATAATCCTACTGAATATAATATGTTGGCAATAATGTTGGTTAAACTATGTATAATAAAAACTTCTGCCTGCTCTTTATTTGAAAGTTGATTGAATAGCATAAAGAAAAAAATATTTACAGAAGAATAAAATAGTACTCCTGCATTTATCCAAAAGAGTCCTTGCTTTTCAATATACACAAATTCTTGTCGATTGAATAACTGGTAAAAATATATTAATGATAAAATAATAAGAAGGATACTCAGAGCAGTGTTTGATATAGACGGATACTCCCATATTTTAAGTGAATTATATAAAAGTACTAGTAAAGTTATAGTACTAAGTATTAAAGTTGTTTTTTTTAAAGCTTCCTTAAAAAATAGTCGATAGTATATTATGGAAAAAAAAGCAAGACTAATAGCTAAATACAAATGTACTAATGGCATATCATTTTTAGTGTTTTGTAAGGCCTGAGCAAGCCAGAAACCTACATCAAAAAGAAATGAAATCAATAAAAAAGCTGCGAATATTTTTAATATTTTATCAATTCGCCTATAGTTAAACATCGCAGAAATAACCGGAATTAAACCGGATATTATAGAAAATATTTGTAGGATATGACTCACAGTTTTTTTTAAATTACATTTGTTTACTGACCAGTAAGGGCATTAGATGGGCAGCCTGATGAACCAGGACAAGGCATCGATTGATCTGCTAAACTATTGTCCTCTTGTGCTGCCATCAATTTATATGTCTTTTCTGTTGTTGAAAAAGTTGTTGAGATAACAGCTTCACCTTTCATATCGCTCGGCAACATATCTTCACCATCTTCGGTAACACCCGATATTACAAAGCGCATATCGCCATCAGCCTTAGCAACTGTTTTGATAAAAAAGTTACCGATAGCTACAAAAAAACGCTGAAAGCCACTTAGCTGTTGCCTGTTGGCATAATAAATACGAATAGCCAGGCAACCTGGCTGGGCAAGGATCTTGTTTACAATGACCTGCCCGAAAAGCTGAGAAATAGCAGAGCCTTTAGGGCTGCGGTGCCGGTGATTGGCTGTAAATTTTGCAGCGCTTTCAAGGCTTATAACGCCACCTTCATTACCGGTGATGATACCCCTTGCTTGTTCTGTTTCTGTTGTTGTAGTTGTTGTTTCCATGATTAAACTAATTATAGGATTGAGTTTTAGTTGATAAAACTAACATTATTAGCTGTTATTTCAAAAATGGACTAAGCCGTTTTAAAATTAATCTCTTATTAAAAATCAGGTAACATATTGATAAACAGATAATAATATGGCGGTTCTAATAATTGCCAGAAATCATATTACGTAGTTTTACGCATCAAAAACTGTAGTACTACGCAAGCTAAATATGGGCGTTATTTGGCCGATATCAATAAGGTATGATATATACGACCATATATTTATTAATAGTTGTAAGTAATTGTCAAAAAGTATTTAACAAGGTTGATATTGGTAATATTTTGCTTATTATCTAGGTTTATCATATATAATAAAGAGATATGTCATTTCGAGAGAGCAGTGAGGGATTATGTGAGAGGCTCGAAAGAGAAATCTTATACATATTGCAGAGTCCGCTTTGTATGTTGTATAAGATTTCTCCTCGTTCCTCGTTCGAAATGACAAGGGCTTTGTGAAGCTCTATTTTGAGATAGAATGGCTAAAATATAGCCTCAGCAATGCGCCTTGTTGGGCCAGCGTTGCTCATGGTATAAAAATGGAGCACAGGTACACCAAACTTAATCAGCTCCTTACATTGATTGATCATCCATTCCACACCCATATCCCTTACTTCTTTTTCTGATTTGCAACCATTGATGGCATCGCAAAGGTCCTCTGGCATATCAATGTGGAATGTTTTTGCCAGATTAATCAGCTGTTTTGATGAAGTAACTGGTTTTAAACCTGGTATAATAGGCACATCAATGCCATTTGCCCGGCAGTTATTCACAAAATCAAAATATTTCTGATTGTCGAAAAACATTTGAGTAACAATAAATTTGGCGCCCATATCTACCTTTTGTTTCAGGTATTTGAAGTCGGTTTTTAGGTTTGGAGCTTCAAAGTGCTTTTCTGGATAACCGGCTATGCCTATACAGAAATCGGTTTTTAAACTTTCATCGCTATGCTGCTCATGCAGGTAAATACCATTGTTCATGTTCACCACCTGCTGCAGTAAATCGGTAGCATAATTGTGCCCGTTGGGGGTAGGTACAAATGAGGCATCGCCACGCCGTGCATCGCCGCGCAATACCAGCACATTCTCGATACCCAAAAACTGCAAGTCGACCAGCCCATTCTCGGTTTCGTCCTTGGTAAAACCACCACATAACAAATGCGGAACGGTATCTACCTTATACTTGTTCATGATAGCTGCGCAAATGGCGATAGTGCCCGGGCGTTTGCGATAGCTCAACTTCTCGAGCAAACCGTTAGAGTGTTCCTTATAAATATAATCCTCGCGCAGCGATGTCACATCAATAAACGGCGGCTTAAACTCCATCAAAGGATCAATAGCATCGTAAATACCCTGTATGCTTTGCCCCTTTAAAGGCGGTATCAGTTCAAAAGAAAAAAGTGTTTTGCCTTGCGCATTCTTGATGTGCTCCGTAATTTTCATGATTTGGTTTGCGTTGTACTATTTTTTGTTCTTATGCTTTGTTATTACGGGATTTTACCCTCCCGTCATTGCGAGGGACGAAGCAATCTCTAAGCTATACAGAGCGACTCTGTAAGTCGGGGATTGCTTCGTACCTCGCAATGACGCGCTTTATATACCTATTTATAGTTGTGACCTTAATAGTTTATGTTAGGCCCAAGCCAGCGTTCTACATCCTCTAAATCCATCTGTTTACGTATAGCATAATCCTCAATCTGATCCTTACTGATCTTGCCCAGTCCAAAATACCTTGCCTGTGGATGTGCGAAATAAAAACCGCTTACTGAGGCGGCCGGTGTCATGGCCAGACTTTCAGTCAGGTGCATTTGGGCGTTATCTTCGGCTTTGAGGATATCAAACAGCGTTGTTTTCTCGGTATGATCCGGACAAGCAGGATAACCCGGCGCTGGACGGATACCCTGGTATTCCTCCTTGATCAAATCGTCGGTACTTAGTTGCTCACCCTTGCTATAGCCCCAGTATTCTTTACGCACCAGCTCGTGCATTTTTTCGGCAAATGCCTCGGCCAGGCGGTCGGCGAGGGCTTTGGCCATAATGCTGTTGTAGTCGTCATGGTCGCGTTCAAATTCAGCTACCAGTTCGTCGCAGCCAATACCAGTTGTTACGGCAAAACCGCCAAAGTAATCAGGTACTTCGCTCTCTTTAGGTGCGATAAAATCCGACAGGGCATAATACGGATCATTCTTTACCTTTTCGGCCTGTTGGCGCAGAGTATGTATACGGGTCAATAACTTGGTGCGGGTTTCGTCGGTATATAGTTCAATATCATCGCCTACACTATTGGCCGGCCAAAAGCCGATAACACCGTTAGCCTTTAACAGTTTTTGATCAACTATTTTCTTTAACAGTTCCTGGGCATCGTCATAAAGTTTTTTGGCTTCATCGCCCACAAACTTATCGGCAAATATCTTAGGGTAGCTGCCACGTAACTCCCAGGTATGGAAAAACGGTGTCCAGTCAATATAAGGTACCAGCTCTTCCAGTGGATACGATTCAAATACTTTGGTGCCGGTAAAAGTAGGTTTTGGGGCTACATCACCATCCAGACTGATCTGGAACCGGCCTTTTCGGGCATCCTCAATACTTACAAAACGTTTGTCCGATTTTTTATTCAGATGTGCTTCGCGGGCTTTGGCGTATTCGTCTTTAATGCCTTGTATATAGCCATCGCGATTGTCTTTGTTCATTAGGCTGCTGCAAACAGTAACGCTGCGCGAGGCATCTAACACGTGTATAGCAGCGCCGGAATAGTTGGGGGCCACCTTTACCGCTGCATGTATGCGCGATGTGGTAGCCCCGCCAATAATCAATGGAATAGTAAAACCTTCGCGTTCCATTTCCTTAGCGAAATGCACCATTTCATCAAGCGATGGCGTGATCAGGCCGCTAAGACCAATGATATCTACTTCTTGTTTTTTTGCTTCTTCGATGATCCTTTGCGCTGGAACCATCACGCCCAGGTCAATCACCTCAAAATTATTACAGGCGAGTACGACACCTACTATATTTTTGCCGATATCATGCACATCGCCTTTTACGGTGGCCATTAATATTTTACCGGCATTAGCCCTGTTTCCGCTGGAGTCTTCGCCGGCATCAATAACCCTTTGTTTTTCCAGCTCGATGAAAGGCAGCAGGTAAGCCACGGCCTTTTTCATTACCCGGGCAGATTTTACTACCTGCGGTAAAAACATTTTTCCGGCGCCAAACAAGTCACCAACGATGTTCATGCCGTCCATCAATGGCCCTTCAATCACTTCCAGCGGTTTGGCGTAAGCCTGACGGGCTTCTTCCACATCATCATCCAGATACTCAATAATACCTTTTACCAGCGCGTGCGATAATCTTTCGGCAACGGGGCCTTTGCGCCATTCTTCATCCCTCACAATCTCTTTGCCTTTACTTTTGATGGTATCGGCATGTTCAACCAGACGTTCGGTAGCATCATCGCGGCGATTCAGCAGCACATCTTCCACCAGTTCCAGCAGGTGTTTATCTATCTCCTGGTACACTTCCAGCATACCGGCATTCACAATACCCATATCCATACCTGCGCCAATGGCGTGATACAGGAATGCGGAGTGCATAGCCTCGCGCACCACATTATTACCCCTGAAAGAGAATGATATGTTACTTACACCGCCACTCACTTTGGCATGGGGCAGGTTTTGTTTTATCCAGCGGGTAGCTTCAATAAAGTCGACCGCGTAGTTATTATGTTCTTCGAGACCGGTGGCTACGGTTAGTATGTTCGGGTCAAAAATGATATCCTGTGGCGGGAAACCAACCTCGTTCACTAATATGTTGTAAGAGCGCTGGCAAATCTCCTTACGGCGTTCCAATGAATCGGCCTGACCGGTTTCGTCAAAGGCCATCACTACAGCGGCAGCACCATAGCTTAATATTTTGCGGGCGTACTCTTTAAAATTTTCCTCGCCTTCTTTAAGCGAGATGGAGTTCACGATACCCTTGCCTTGTATACACTTTAAGCCAGCCTCAATAACCGTCCATTTGGAGGAGTCGATCATGATGGGCAGTTTGGCAATATCGGGTTCAGAAGCTACCAGGTTCAGGAATTTCACCATCACCGCTTCCGAATCAATCATACCCTCATCCATGTTGATATCGATCACCTGCGCGCCGCCTTCTACCTGTTGCAGGGCAACGGCAAGGGCAGCTTCATAATCTTCGGCCAGAATAAGTTTGGAGAATTTTGGCGATCCGGTGATGTTGGTACGCTCGCCCACGTTAACAAAAATGCTTTCGGGGGTTATGGTAACAGCTTCGAGGCCGCTTAGGCGTAAGTTGGGGTAAATTTCGGGTATTTGTCTTGGGGGATATTTGGCTGCTTTTTCGGCAATACACTGGATATGCTCGGGCGTAGTGCCACAACACCCCCCCACAATATTAACCAGGCCAGCTTTTATAAAATCATCAACCTGGTGCGCGGTTTCATGCGCTGTTTCGTCATACTGTCCAAATTCATTAGGCAAGCCCGCGTTTGGATAAGCTGATATAAACACATCGGCTTTTTCAGAAAGCTCGGCCAGGTGAGGGCGCATTTCTTTGGCACCCAAAGCGCAATTTAAACCTACCGAAAGCAGGTTGGCATGACGGATAGAGTTCCAGAAAGCCTCGACCGTTTGGCCGGATAAAGTGCGGCCCGAAGCATCGGTAATGGTACCGGATATCATGATAGGCAAATGCTTGCCCGATTCATTAGCATAACGATTGATGGCAAACAACGCCGCCTTGGCATTCAGGGTATCAAATATGGTTTCGACCAATAACAGGTCTGACCCACCATCAACCAGGCCACGAATCTGATCGTAATAAGCCTCAGCCAGATCATCGAAAGTTACGGCCCGGTAACCCGGATCATTAACATCCGGTGATAACGACGCGGTACGGTTTGTTGGCCCTATTGCACCGGCTACAAAGCGCGGTTTATCGGGTGTTTTTATATTATACTCGTCGGTCACTTCGCGGGCCAGACGTGCGCCTTCGAAACTCAGCTCATAGGCTAGCTCTTCCAGCTTATAATCGGCAAGTGAAATGATCTGCGTGCTAAATGTGTTGGTCTCAATAATATCGGCACCGGCATCCAGGTATTCGGCGTGGATGGCTTTGATAATATCGGGGCGGGTTATATTCAGCAGGTCGTTATTTCCTTGCAGGTCAGAGTTGTGATCTTTAAAACGCTCCCCACGAAAATCCCGCTCGGTTAATTGGTACCGTTGTATCATAGTACCCATTGCCCCGTCAATAACCAGTATGCGTTTCTCTAATTCTTTTCTAATATCCATTGTTCTTTGAGATATTAGATATGAGATGTGGGATATGAGAAATTAAACCACAAGCAAGCGATCTCAAATCTCAAATCTAATGTCTCAAATCTAAAAATACAGCTTACATCGAAAAGTCGGGTGTTCTTTTGACTTTCGCTTATCTTTCCCAACACGTTGTAGTGGTTGAGTAGAATGTAGCACCTTGTGAAGCACAGGTTGCTAAGACATCGCAGGGTCTAATCCCTCCGTCTTTCTCCATAAGCAATGCAAAGGTGCATAATAAAGCTTTAATATGCAATAGTTTCTGCCCTTTCAGTATGTGTACGCTAAGTAAAATTATGTAAACAATTTGGCCTCACCTAAATCCTCTCCAAAGGAGAGGACTTTAACTTCGCGCTTTTAGACCCTCTCCTTTGGAGAGGGAAGGGTGAAGCTGCTATGCAAATAAAAAAAGCTGCCTTTGCGGGCAGCTTTTAATAATAGTTTTTTGTTGATTATTATCTTCTTCTGCCAAATAAGCGCAGTATCATCAGGAAAAGGTTGATGAAATCAAGGTATAGTGTTAAGCCACCCATCAGGGCCATTTTTTTGGCAGTGGCATCACCATATTCCAGGCCAGCACCAATACGTTTTAGCTTTTGTACATCATAAGCGGTTAAGCCCACAAATACAGCTATACCTATGTAGCTGATGATATACTCTAACTGGCTGCTGCGCATAAACATGTTAACAACCGATGCTATGATAATGCCAAATAGACCCATCATCATGATAGAACCAAATTTGGTAAGGTCAGTTTTGGTTGTATAACCTGCAATGGCCATTACACCAAAAACTAATGAAGTGGTTATAAATACACCTAATACAGAGCTTGCTGTGAAAATTAAAAGTATATAGCTTAAGCTAATGCCCATTATTGCCGAAAACGCGACAAAAAGGAATGCTAATACGGCATATGAAAGGCGATTAAAACCAAAAGAGATAACCAAAACAAATATCAGCGGTGCAAACATAGTTATAGTACCCAAGCCGGTATTACGACCAGTTTCAGGGTCTCTGAGCATACTGAGTAATGCCGGATCCTGTGAAAAGGCAAATGCGCAAAAGGCTGAAAGGCCTAAGGCAACAAACATCCACACAAATACATTGGCTATGAATTTACGCGATGCATCAACCTCATTTAATTGTATTACGTTTTTATAAACGTAGTTAGAATCTTTAGTTTCCATGTTGTATTAAAATAATTTAATATACGAATTTACGAATAAAATGTGAATATAGTGTGAAGTGGGGGAAAGGGAGTCAAGGCTATTAGATGCAGGAATCAAGAACAGGGGGCAAAATAAGAGTAAGTGAAAGTAAAGCCCGAAAGCAGTGATCATGCTGTAATATAGCCATGCTTTGTCATTATGTAGATCAACTCAAAACAATGATCATCTAAATATATAAAAGCCATCTCTTCTTCAAACACGGTGTAAGTATAAGGTATTATCCAAACATTAGTCTTTTGGCTCCCTCCGCCTTTGGTTTGAATATCATAATCGGTTTTGTATTCAGGGTCTTCTATGGCATCATATTTAATTTTCAACTTCTGCAGGTATGATAAGGCTATTTCCTTTACAATCTTTTCCCTGGTGTCGGCTTCTTCCGAATATCGTTTAAAACCATGATAGATATAAAAAAGCAGGCGGGCGTAAGGATCTTTTCCATCACTATAATCATCAAAGTTTTTCAAAGATATTTGAGCCGCGGTAAGCTGGTCAACATCTTTTGGGTTAGGCCTGCGTTTTTCGGTAACAACAATATTTTGAATATAGAGCAATTGTTGAAGAATAGGCCGATATATGGTTAAATGCGGAAACTGTTTTATGAATTGCTCAGTTTCAGCAATTGCCTGATCAAGTGTTTGAGCGTAAGTGTCTCTTTCTTCAAAAAAAGGTTTCATATTATTATTTATCATCCTTTTTCAAATTCCCTTGCAACTCCGGGTTTTGTGTTGGTAGTTTTTTTACTGTATGTTCCACTTCTGTATGCCGCACATATACGGCGTATTCTGCCGGTTCAATACGGCTGCCCATAGCTTCGGCATAAACCTGGGTGTATTCCGCGCCGATGTACAATATAGCCGATGTATAATAGATCCAAACCAAAATAACAATGAGCGATCCCGCAGCACCATATACCGATCCCTGGGCTGTGTAATGTATGTATAAGCCAATAAGATACTGGCCAAGCATAAACAGCAATGCGGTAAAAAACGCGCCGGTGCGCACATCCCTCCATTTGATCTTTACATCGGGCAAAAACTTAAATATAATGCCGAATAAAACGGTGATCACTACCAGTGTTAAAGCCAGGTTAACGCCTTGTAATATCAGGCCGGTTATAGCGGGTAAAAAATGCTCTATTTTTTTGCCCAAGGCCTCAATAATGATATTTACCAGTAAGGATGCTAACAACAAAAAACCTAAACTTATAATTAATGAAAAGGAAAGGAACCTGTTTTGAAGTAGTTTAACCCAGCCACTTTTAGGCTTGGCTTTAACTCGCCAAATGATGTTTAAAGAATCCTGTATCTCAATAAATATACTGCTTGCGCCAATCAGTAAAGTTACCAGGCCTATAGCAAAACCAAAGCCGCTTTTGCCATTTAGCTTTAAACTTGCAACTGTACTGTGTATTTGGTTAGCCGCGCCGGCACCAACATAGGTTGCTATCTGTTGATATAATGTGTCTGTTTTGGCTACGGGAATCAGGCCAACCACGGCTATCACCAAAAAAAGTAGTGGAGCTATGGAGAAAATGGTATAATAGGCCAGTGATGCGCTCAATTTTAAGCCGTTATCATTCGAAAATGCCTTAAACGTAGCTATCAGTATTTTCCACAGTTGTTTTAGGTAGGCTTTACTAAATAGTTTCATCCCCGGTAATTTAATGATTTTATTGCAACTACGTTTAGCAATTTTAGTGCCTTTAAGTATTACGAGGGTAAATTAAAGTGCAGAAAATGGAATGTCCAATAATTCGTACGTTGGCCATCCGTTAAAATCATAGTGCCACCACTCGGTAGGCAATACGGTAAATCCATGTGCCTGCATAACGGTTTTTAGCAGTTCCCGGTTATCAAGCTGGGGCTTTGTAAGTGTAGGGTAATTAGCCGATGCTTTTTTGCTGAAACTATCAAAACCGGTTGGCATATCCAGTTCTTTACCTGTTTTAAGATTGATCAGGCTCAGGTCAATGGCGCAGCCCCGGTTATGTTTGGAGCCATGCCTTGGATTGGCCACAAAATTAGTATCCTTTGCCATTTCGTAAAATTGAACAGTAACCGAATAAGGCCGGTAAGCATCATAAATTTTAAGACCAAGGCCGCGGGTTTTCAGATCGGCCTCTACTTGCTGTAAGGCTTTTACCACCGGCAAACGGGCATAGGCTTTGGGCTGTTGGTACATGCGCCTGTGCATAAAATTGTTGTTGGTGGCATATCGGATATCCAAAACTATAGCCGGAATATATTGCTTAATTTCAACCAGTTGTTTATCCGGATTAGCTTTTACCTGTCTTTTATAACGGGCGGTTCCGCTTATTTTAGTACTGTCAATGTATTTATAAAAATGCTGCGCCCGGGCATTGATCCCTCCAATAATAAAAAGCAAAGCAATGAGGTAACGGCGCATATGATATTGTTTTTAGCGGTGCGATACAATAAGCAGATCAAGATCCTTACAGGGGATAGAAAAACGCTCGCCGATGTGTTTATTGGTCAAATGCCCATGGTAAATGTATACCGCGTTCCGCACGCCTGACTTTTGCCATATCACATTTTTAATGCCGCCCTGATCGCCAATGTCCAGCAATATAGGCGCAAATATATTGGTGAGCGCATAAGTTGCTGTGCGGGCTACGCGCGAGGCTATATTGGGCACGCAATAATGAATTACATCATACTTACGGAAAACAGGGTGCGTATGATTGGTAACCTCCGATGTTTCAAAACAACCACCCTGATCAATACTTACATCAATAATTACCGAATCGCGCTTCATGCGACTTACCGTAGCTTCTGAAATGATATTAGGGCTCCGGCCATCTTCGGCCCTGATGGCACCAATGGCTACATCGCAGGTGGTGATGGCTTTTTCCAATACAATAGGTTGCACTACCGAGGTAAAAACCCGGCTGCCGATATTGTTTTGCAAACGGCGCAGCTTGTATATGGATGGATCAAAAACCTTTACTTCGGCACCTAATGATATGGCGGTACGGGCGGCGTATTCGCCAACAGTACCTGCGCCTAATATCACAATTTCGGTAGGTGGCACACCGGTAATACCTCCCAACATCAAACCCTTGCCTTCAAACACATTGCTTAAATATTCGGCTGCTATCAATACGGATGTTGCACCCACAATTTCGCTCATGGCCCTAACCACGCTCAGGGTGTTACCCTCATCGCGCAAGTGTTCAAAGCTAAGGGCGGTCACCTTTTTATTCATCAGGGCATGCAGGCAATCGGCCTTGAGGGTTGATAGCTGCAGGGCCGATATGAGTATTTGCCCTGCCCTCATCAGCTCAATTTCCTGCAACATCGGTGGCGCTATTTTGATAATGATATCGGCCTCGTAAACAGATTTGGTATCATAAACAATACGGGCCCCTTGCTCGCTGTAATCCTTGTCAGAAAAATTAGCGGCTTGCCCGGCGTTGCTCTCCAAAATAACGTCGTGCCCATTGTTAACTAATAAAGCTACCGATAAAGGAGTTAAAGGGATCCTGTTTTCCTGAAATGATATCTCCTTAGGAATGCCAATGTATAATTTATCTTTCTTGCTTTTAACCTCCAGCATCGATTCCTGAGGCTGCATCATTGCCTGTTTGGCAATGTCCGAAAACCCACTATATATCCCTGAACTCATGATGTTTTATTTTGTGGCTGTTGAAGATAAGAAAAAAGGGTTTACCATTAAACTAAAAATTTTCAATATTGATCTGTCGCGAACCGTCATTTAAAGCCTTTATACTAATGTTGGTATAGTGCGGCGGCAGCAGATCGGGGATCTTTTCGGGCCACTCAATAAAGCAATAGGCACCCGCGTAAAAATATTCTTCATAACCCATATCCATGGCTTCTGTTTGATCTTTAAGCCGATAAAAATCAAAATGATATATTTTATCATTCGCGGCCTGGTATTCGTTCACGATAGAAAACGTTGGACTTGTAACCGTGTCCTCCGTACCTAAAACGCTGCACAGCGTTTTAATGAGCGTAGTTTTGCCGGCACCCATATCGCCGTAAAAAAGAAATATCCGGTTATTGGCTGCATGCTCAATAATGGCTTTGGCTGCAGCAGATAATTTTGATATAGTTTGAACTGTTAGTAACACTTTTTGTATTGGTCTTTTATATGTTCTTGTCATCCTGAGGAACGAAGGATCTATTCGTCAATTTACATGTCGTACAATAGATGCTTCACTCCGTTCAGCATGATAAAGGTGGTCTTTCTCTCCCTCAAAAATAATCAAATACTTAAGCAGATAAATCATCGCATCATCAAATATTCTCATTCAGGGCTTTTAGAAATTTTTCAGGTACTTCAATATGCGGAATATGACCGCAGTTTTCAAATTCAATCAACTTACAGCCGGGTATCTTTTTAGCAGTTTCGGGACCTAATATTTTGTATTGCCCGTGTTTGGCTTTTTCTTCATCGCTTAACAGGGCCTTGCCTACAATGGTTTTGTCTTCTTTACCGATAAAGAGCACGGTGGGCACTTTGATCAACCCAAACTCATAGCATATTGGTTGTTCATATATCATTTCGAAGGTAAGGGCGGCAACCTTGGCATAGCGCGGAAAATCGGCGCTTTTACTTACGCCTGATCCTATTTTAACCAGGTAGTCATATTCGGGTTTCCATGAGGTAAAGTAGGAGTTTTGGTAATACTTCTTTACGCTTTCAGCACTTGTTTTCAGCTCGGCTTTATAATCTTCTTCGGCACTTTGGTAGGGTACAAAGGTGCGATAATCTTCCAGGCCGATAGGGTCTTCCAGCAGTAGTTTTTCAACACGTTCTGGGTACATCAGCGTAAAGCGTGTGGCTAGCATACCGCCCATGGAGTGTCCCAGTATAGTTATCTTTTGGATGCCCAAAGTATCAAGCAGGTTTTTATTAAAACGCGCCAGCTGATGAAAACTATAATGTATAAATGCCTTTGACGATTTGCCGAAGCCTATTTGATCGGGCACAATAACCCGGTAACCTTTGGCCGTAAGGGTTTGGATCACGTTTGTCCAGTAATATCCGCCAAAGTTTTTACCATGAAATAATATCACGGTTTTCCCATTGGTGTTTGCGGGTTTAATATCCATATAGGCCATACGTATATCCTGCCCTTCAACCCGGATAGGGAAAAAGCTTACGGGGTATGGATATTTAACATTTTCGAGGGTGATGGATAGCGTGTCTGATTGCGCATGGGCGGCAATTGATGTGGTTAGTATGGTAAATAGTAATATTATTTTCCGGTGCATAGTATGTATACAGGGTTGAAGGGGTAAATGTTTAGAGAACTAAAATAAAAAATGCGTCATTGCGAGGTACGAAGCAATCTCTATGCTATACAGGGCGGATAATGCCTATCGTAGAACGCTCAATTGCCGCTAAGGCTGTTACTTTTGTCTTGATACAAAAGTAACCAAAAGATCAAGTCAGCAGAAATGCTTCTTTGGCTCATGGCCTTTACCCTGCAAATCTGGCAGAACCTGGGCTGCAAACAATTGCCCCTCCGCCAGCCGGCGGATCACACTTGGGCCTTCGCTTCTGCAAATATTTGCTATGCCCCTGCAGCTGCACAGGCCACCATCGTTCTGCCCGATTTCATCCGAAGCTTATCTGCTGACAGTATGAATATGATAGGGAGAAAGCTTTTTCCCTCAACCCTCTTTCCGGCGAAGCCGAAGAGAGGGTCGCCCATCCGCCGGCTGGCGGAGATGGCGGGGTGAGTCTTCTACGACTGATCATCTCCAATAAAAAAGTCCCACTCTTCAGAGCGGGACTTTTTTGCTATTATTTATTCAAAAGCATATCAGGATTTTTTATTGGTGTTGAAACCAAAAGGAACAACCACTTTAAAGCTGATATTGCGGCCCATATTAAATATGCCCGGACGAACACCATCTGGTACGTCTTTATTATCAAAATATTTAAGCCTGCTCATGTTTGATTGATAATTTACATTGGCCAGATTGGTGCCTTCAATAAACAGTTTGATAACTGGCTGACCGGCTTTGTTTACAATATTACCACCCAAACCAGCGCTTAACAGGTTATAACCTGGGGTTGCTGTTTCGGTACCGTAAGCTGCAAAGAAGCGGTTTTGCGCACTATAATGGTCAAAACCTACAAAAGCGTACAAGCCTTTAACACTTTTGAAACCGCCGTTAAAGTTTGCACGCAGTTCTGAATGGGTATGCAATGGCGGAATAAACGGCAGATATTTTAAGCTGTCGGCTACGGGGCCGCCGTTGCCTTTGTTTTCGCCATAGGTTAAGCTAAGTGAATTTTCAAAATGTAACCATGGTAACGGGTGAAGATCAACATTAACCTCGCCGCCATATATCCTGGCTTTGCTTTGCACGTAAGTAAAGGTGTTATAACCTTGTGTAATAACAGGAGCGCCTGTTTTATCTAACAGCTGCTGCTGGAATATGTAATTCGAGATATCGTTATTAAATAACTCAACACTTGCCGAAATGTTGGGCAGGGTTAAAAAAGCACCGATATCTTCCTGTAAACTGAACTCCGGTTTAAAGTTCTTATCGCCTACGTGATAGATCTGCGAACCAGGGTCGGGTCCGTTTGCTGATAGTTCGGCAATACTTGGCGCCCTGAAACCACGGGCGATATTACCTTTAACCAGAAATTCATCAGACACATTGTAGGTTGCTCCAAAACTGCCTGAAACGCCTGAAAAGTTTTTATTTAAAGCATCAAATTGCGATTTAACGTTTGGAGCTGTAGTTGGATTAGGCCCCGTATATAAAGTAGGGAAACCATGTGGACCGCCTAAGGTATCAACGTAAGCAGCATTGCCGCTAAATGATCTGTTATCAAAACGTGCACCGGCTGATAGGTCTAACTTGCCGAAACTCTTTTTAATCACAAAGAAAGGGCCTATATCAAACTGGTGATAAGCCGGTATCGGGAAATCGGTAGCATCGCCGATGGTATTGTTCTGATACTGGCCGTTTATACCAAAAGTAGTTTCATAATCATTACCTATGTTAAAGTTATACTTTACATCGTAGGTATAGGTACTCAGGTGCAGGTTTAAGCCCGCTATATCACCGTCTTCAGGGTGAGTGTACTCGCGTCTGTGGCTAAACTGGTAACCCAGGTTTACCAACAGGTTACCGCTGCCTAAAATAAAATTACTGTTGTTATAGATGCGGTAAAGCTGTACGTGCTGATGCAGGGTTGGAATTTTATAGGAGTTTAATTCAGATTCCGGAACAATTGGACGAAAAGCGTCGTCTTCAGTTATTTGTTTGGTAAATTTACGGGTAAGCGAGTCGCGGCTGCCATCAGGAATATCCTGCTCGTCATCAAAAACCGAAGCATGTAAATAAGAATAACCCCATGATTTGTTTAAGCCAACCATTACACGGGCATCTTTTTCTTTATACCCGGTAGCGTATACCCGGCCATCATGCTCGTTTTGATAATTTTTAGCTTCTTTGGCCGATACTACCGTTCCCCAAATAAGCCCATTTTGATTACCCTGTAACCTGAACGAGCCATTAAGTAAACCCTGGTTGGTGCCATAAATACCCTGTACAGATCCTAAAATTTTACCTTCGGGCGCCGGAGCAGGAGTAATCAGGTTCACAACACCACCAATGGCATCAGAACCATAAGTTAAACTTGCAGGGCCTTTGATGACCTCTACACGATCAATAGAGTTTTGATCAACTTCAATACCGTGCTCATCACCCCATTGCTGGCCTTCCTGACGGATACCATCCTGTAAGGTAATTACCCGGTTATATCCTAAACCATGTATAAATGGTTTTGATACGTTTGGCCCGGTTGTAACCGCGCTTATGCCAGGCAAATTGGCTATCTGATCAATAATGTTGCCCGAGGCAGCGCGTTGATCTAAATAAGCCTTGCCTACAGCTACCATAGGTACGGGGCTGCGTTTTATTTCGGTGGCTTTACTTACACCGGTTATCACTACTTCGCCGGCCTCTAACGATGAGGTTTGCAGCTGTACATTAAATACAGATGTTTTTGTAAAATCAACCTTTTGATTAAAGGTGGCGTAACCTAAATAACTTACCTGCACCAAATAAACACCTTTGGGCACATGGTTAAAAACATACTTTCCGTTAACATCGGTAATAGAACCTATTTTAAGATCGGGGATACTTACCGTGGCGCCAATAACCGGTTTACCATCGGCTTTATCGGTAACAGTACCAGACAAATTTCCAACGGCCTCTTCATCAACAGTGGCTTTTTTAACAGAAACAATAGGGGCATCTGCAAATGCAGAAAAACCTATAAACAGCATTAATAAGCTACTAATTAGCTTTAATTTCATAATAAAAATATTTTTGGATCAATAAATACCACGTTAAAAAAGTGGCGCGATTTGCAGGAAGAATGATATTATGAAAGCACCGGAGGAGCCCGGCCTGCAGCAAGTACAAGCCCTATGTTTACAAAGTTGTAGGTAACGGGTATAAAAAAGTAGACTTCAGCCACTTGAGGACTAAAATGAAAAGGGGTATTAACTATGGCAACCTGGTGATGCATCGCATCGCACATATAGCATTTTTCCTTAACGGTTTGCTGTGAATGATCTTTGGTGTTGATGTGCGTAGTTTTGTATACCCCCTTTACAAGCAGGTGCTGGTGCGTATATACCATATACTGACCTGCAATAAAGAAGATAAGCAGCAACCACGAATAAACGATGTGTAATTTTTTCTTCACTTTAACACCTTTTTTACAAAGATCACGCAAAAGTAATTAATAAAACGTTAAAACTAATGCAACATTGTAACATTAGTGTTAATCGCATATATAGCACATGCCAGTAATGGGGTAATTTAGTCATTTTTCCCCGAAACAGAGTTTAGAGATTGAAGAATTTTGCTTGTTATTATAAATAATCAGGATCATCCCTTAATCCGGTTAACAGTGAAGCCCTCTTGAACACCATTGAAAAATATAATAATAAGTGAAAATCATGGTTCAAACAACTATACATATCTTTGCCCTTATGAAACCTGCTGAAATTAATTTAAAGTGGAATGCCCTGCAGCAACGTATTGCGGATGATTTTGATAACGAAAAGCCAGATATTAAAGTAATGTTGTTTTTAATTGGTGTGCAGGAGCTAGGCCAGGGGCCGCGCAAGTTCAGCAAACGCCAGAAAGAAGAGCTGATGCACATTGCTAATTGTAAATTGTTTAGCATGCTTGGTTTTTATGAACTGGAAGGCCAGGATCAGGATGGCTGGCCGCACTGGAAACGAGTGAAGGTTTTACCTAACTATACACTGATGGAGCAGGAAATGATCATTAAATCATTGATCATAAGTTACTTTGAGGAGCTGGAGGGGGAATAGCAGATGGTTCAGGAAAATAAATTCTGAAAATTCTTAAATTCGGTAAATTCTGATTCAGATATATGAAAAAAATCTTTACCCTAACTTTATTATTGTTAAGCATTACCACTTTTGCCAGGCCACCCAAAAATCAATACGTGCGCATCAGAACCACCTATGGCGATTGCATCATCCGTTTATATAATGAAACACCATTGCACAGAGATAACTTTATTAAACTGGCAAAAAAGGGATTTTATAACGGTACGCTGTTTCATAGGGTGATACAAAATTTTATGATACAGGGCGGTGACCCCGATTCCAAAAACGCTATACCTGAATTGCAATTGGGTGACGGCGATGTTGGCTATACGGTACCAGCTGAATTCAGGGATAGTCTTTTTCATAAACGTGGTGTTTTGGCGGCTGCCCGGGATGATAACCCCAAAAAAGCATCAAGCGGATGCCAGTTTTATATTACCGAAGGGAAACGATTTACTGATGGTAAGCTGGATACGCTGGAAAACACCCGTTTAAAGGGCCGTAAAATACCCGCCTGGCAAAGGGATTGGTATAAATCGGTTGGTGGTGTACCGCACCTTGATCAAAACTATACCGTTTATGGCGAGGTAGTTTCAGGTATCGACATGGTTGACCGCATTGCCGCTGTAAAAAAAGATGAGTGCGATCGTCCGTTGGCTGATGTGGCCATGACAGTTGAGGTGCTCAGTAAAAAGGAATGTCAGCAACTGGATAAAATATTTAACCCCCCGGCCCCCCCGAAGGGGGAGTGATTTCGGATGTTCGATTTCGGATTTTTATTTAGCGAGTTGATGATTTTTAAGTCGATTAACTGACCAATAAAAAATCTAAAATGTCGTACTTTGGTAATTCCGAAATCGAACATCCGAATTCCGAAATCAACATGAAAATAATCACATATAACGTTAACGGTATCCGATCGGCCATAAACAAGAACTGGCTGGCCTGGCTGCAGGCTACCGATGCCGATGTAGTTTGTCTGCAGGAAATTAAAGCTACTCCTGATGTGCTTACCGATCTAGGGCTGGTTGATCAGTTGGGGTATAAACACTACTGGTTCCCGGCCGAAAAAAAAGGCTATAGCGGTACTGCTATTTTTACCAAACGTACGCCTAATCATATTGAATATGGCTGTGGTATTGCCGATTTTGATCGCGAGGGCCGCAACATCCGGGTTGATTTTGATGAGGTGTCGGTAATGAGTGTTTACTTTCCGTCGGGCTCCAGCGGCGATGAGCGCCAGATATTTAAATACCGCTTTTTAGATGAGTTTGGCAAATACCTTACGCTGCTGAAAGCTACTTATCCTAAACTGGTGGTATGCGGCGATTATAACATTTGCCATCGCCCTATTGATATTCATAACCCTAAATCAAACGCAAACTCATCCGGCTTTTTGCCCGAAGAACGCGAATGGATGGAGAAGTTTGTAGAGAGTGGCTTTATTGATACTTTCCGCCATTTAAATAAAGAACCGCATAACTATACCTGGTGGAGTTTCAGAGCCAATTCAAGAGCTAAAAACCTGGGCTGGCGTATTGATTATACCATGGCCAGTACTGAGTTGGAAAATAACATAAAACGAGCTGCCATATTACCCGAAGCTAAGCACTCAGACCATTGCCCGGTATTACTGGAGCTGGAGTTTTAGCCTAAATGTTTGTCATGCTGAACGAAGTGAAGCATCTATTATTCTACATACAAGGTTGAAAATAGATCCTTCGTTCCTCAGGATGACAATAGGTGTAAAAGTAATAAGATTCAACGCAGACTATAAACTGGCTCTACAAATAACAAGGAGAAATCGTAATGTTTAAAAGTAAGTTAGTAAGAATAGTAGGATTATCTTGGTTTATAGTAGGCATATCGTTTTTGCTTTGGCTATATATATCATACAAGGCAAGTGGCTTTAACTCATCAGTATTGGAGCCTGGTCCAACTGTTAATGTAGTGGAATTTGACAATCGCCTTGAGTTTGAGCCTGTAAAAAAAGCCGGGAAAGTTTTTGTGTTTTTTCCGGGAGCCCTTGTTGATCCCTATGCTTATGCGCCCATGTGCCATAAAATAGCGGAGGCAGGATTTAATGCCATTATTGTTTTTATGCCTTATCGTTTAGCACAGTTTGGCTACAATAAACCATCTACAACAGTCATTTTTTCTGATACTACTCAACAATACTTTTTATCAGGTCATTCAAAAGGAGGCGCCATAGCAACCCGCTTTATACATGAAAAGCTTGCCAAAATAAGTGGTTTAATACTGATGGGTACTACCCACCCGGTTAACTTTGATTTATCCGATTTAAAAATACCTGTCATGAAAATTTATGGATTAAACGATGGAGTGGCTAACCCCGGCAAGGTGGAATCAAACAAAAATAAACTTCCTGAAAAAACGATATTCGTACCTATAGTAGGTGGTAACCATTCACAATTTGCCTATTATGGCTTTCAACTGGGCGATAAAAAAGCGGGCATATCCAGAAATGAACAGCAACGTATTATTGTAAGCAACGTGATCAATTTCATGAAATTGAATAACTAGGACCTAAGGCGAATATATCGTGAATTTGTCATACTGAACGGAGGGGATCTATTATTTGATATACAAGGTTGAAAATAGATCCTTCGTTCCCCAGGACGACAAATTAAAAAGCTTACCTTTTATTCAGATTTCTTTTTATCAGCAAAAGAAAATACCTTTTGCAGTAACGGGGTGGTGCGTGCACCAAGATTTGAACGGATGTTCAGTTCTTCATGGGCTATCTCCACAAATAAACCATCAATGGCTTTTTGTGTAACATAGTCGCTCATATCAGGATTCAATTTTTTTACAAAAGGTACTTTGTTATAGGCTTGTGCTGCATCGCCATAATATTTTGTCGCGTTTGTTTTAGTCAAACTTCCCTGTATAACAGGTTTAAACTTACCAGTTAATTGGGTGGTAGTGGTCCGTTTAAAATACTGGGTTGCGGCATCAGGGTTACCCGTTAAAATACTGGTAACATCCTGTAAGGTCATGTGCTTAATGGCATCCACAAAAATAGGTTTGGCCTGCTTGGCAGCGTCTTCGGCTGCACGATTAAGCGATAGTATCACATTGTCGCATAATTTACCCATACCCAGGCTGCGTAATGTTTTTTCGGCTTTTTGAGCTTCGGGCGGAAAAAGTATTTTAACGGCAGCATTGCCAAAAAAGCCATTTACGGCCGATAGCTGATCAGAGCTTTTGCCCGTGCCAATTTCAAGCGCTTGTTTAAGGCCGTTGCCTATTTCTAATGTTGATGGGATTCCCTGTATTGGAACAGCCGCCTGTGCGGTCTGGTTCAAGCTATCAGAACTGGCAAATATGAAAAATACCAGTAAAGAACTTATGGTGAAAACTTTTGATCTCATGGTGGTTAAATTTAGTAAAAATTAATGCCACAAAAAATTATCCTATAACCTTTAATAAAGCAAATACACCGGCTGCAATAAGCGCCGAGATAGGTATAGTGATAATCCATGCCCAAACCAGGTTAATGGTTACACCCCAACGTACCGCTGAAACACGTTTGGTTAAGCCTACCCCTATGATTGAACCTGTAATAGTATGCGTAGTTGATACCGGGATACCAAATCTTTCAGTGATGAATAAAGTTATTGCACCCGCGGTTTCAGCGCTCACACCCTCTAACGGTGTTACCTTGGTGATCTTTGATCCCATGGTTTTAACAATTTTCCATCCGCCCGACATGGTTCCGGCAGCTATAGCTGAGTAACAAGCCAGTGGTATCCACTCGGGCATTGGTGCTCCGCTCTTTATTACGTTTGATGTAACCAGGGTTACGTACAGTATACCCATTACCTTTTGCGCATCATTGCCCCCATGCGCATAACTCAACGCTGCGGCTGATACCAGCTGGGCTCTTTTAAACCAACGCTCGGCAACGGCTGGTCTGGCCCGTTTGCACAGGTGTAATATGACAATGGTTACAATGTAGGCTATAATTAAGCCTATAAATGGCGCTAAAACAATGTAGGCTACGATGGTTAACACGTAATGCATTTCAATAGCATTAAGCGGATTAGCATGCATATATAGCGCATTTGTCATACCGGCACCCGCAAAGCCGCCTATAAGCGTATGTGATGAACTGGAGGGTATACCAAACCACCAGGTGATCAGGTTCCAGGAGATGGCCGCTATTAAACCAGCGAGTATAACATGAATGGTTACAAAGTGTTCTAATACAATTTTTGATACGGTATTGGCAACTTTATGGTCTTTTATAAAAAAATAGGCTATAAAGTTAAATATAGCAGCCATTAACACAGCCTGAAATGGTGTTAACACCTTGGTTGATACTATAGTGGCAATAGAGTTGGCTGCATCATGAAAACCATTTGTGTAATCAAAAATAAGCGCCAGGGCAATAACAACAACAAGTAGAGGGGTAACAACGGAAACCATTTAATGATGATTAGGTATGCTTAAGCGTTTTTAACTAAAATTGATTCCATAACGTTTGCCGCATCTTCGCACATATCTGTGGCGGTTTCCAGAGCAGCAAGTATTTCTTTATATTTTATCAGGCGGATAGCATCCTTTTCGTACAAGAACAAATCGGCAACGGCACGGTCAAAAACATAATCGGCCTGGTTTTCCACACTGTTTATCCTGATGCAGGAATCGGCAATGTTGCGTACGTTCCTTAAATCCTTTAATTCCTTTACCGCTTTTTCCAGGTCAATGCTGGCCTGCAATATCAGGTCAGACAGTTTGCGGATATGCTCGTTAAAGTCATCTATTTTATAAAGACTCATGCGGTTTGCGGCCCCATGAATATAATCAGCCACATCATCAATAGCTGTAGCCAGGGCATGTATATCTTCGCGGTCAAAGGGAGTGATAAAGTTTTTACCCAGTTCCAGGTATATCTGGTGGGTTAGCTCATCGCCTTTGTTCTCTAATTTATCAATCTGTTTGTATAATTCTTCCTGTGTAGCAGGATTATTGGAGTTAACAGCTTCAACCAATACGGTAGCCATAATAACTACATTGTTTGCGGCTTGCTCAAATAAAGGAAAAAATATCTTCTTGTCCTTGGGTACAAAATATTGGAATATGCTGTTAAGTGACATAATGCTTAAAATTAGGGTAAAGGTACGGTTGTTATGTTAAGTTAATGTTAACTCTTTAACACGGGTATACTGGGGAAAGGCAAGGTTTGTTTGGCTATTTGCAGAGTAAACCCGAATGTTGAACCCAGCCCTTCAGTGCTGCGTACATTAATGGTTTGCTGGTGGGCCTCAATAATATGTTTTACAATGGCCAACCCTAACCCTGAGCCACCAATTTGCCTTGACCGGCTGGTATCCGTACGATAAAACCGCTCAAACAAGCGTGGCAGGAACTTTTCTTCAATGCCGATGCCATCGTCTGTTACCTCAATCAGTACCTGGTCATGCAGTACAAAAAGACTTACCGAAGTGCTGCCCTCTTCCTTGCCATACTTAAAAGAGTTATCGATCAGGTTAACCAGTACCTGCCGTATTTTTTCGCGGTCGGCATATACCAATATGCCTTCATCGTATTTTTGTTTAAATATTAATTTAATATGGTACTGTTTGCCTTTGATCTCCAATGATTCAAAAACCTCCTTAATCAGGTCGTTGATCTTGAATTTGCTGTAATTAATAGGTATTTCGCCCGATTCAAGCTTCGATATTTCATCCAGATCCTGGATCAGATAACTCAGGCGATCCACATTTTTTGATGCTTTATCCAAAAACTGGCGAGCCATTTCACGATCGTCAAAGTCATCATCCTGCAAGGCTTCAATGTATCCCTGTATAGCAAAAAGAGGCGTTTTAAACTCATGTGATATGTTTGACAGGAAGTCGCGGCGGAATTTTTCCTGTTTGCGAAGCTCATCAATTTCTATTTTCTTTTGCTTGGCCCACTCCTTTACCTCCTGCTCTACATCATTAATCGGGTTCACACTTACGTGTTCGCCAAGTGCATCACGCAGATCGCGGCCCAGTTTTAGGTTGTGTATAAGCTTGTAAATGAGCTTGATGCGCGAGTATATGTATTTTTCAATGAGGTAATAAAAAACTACATAACTGGTAACCAATGTAGCCAGAAAGGTTACCATTACATCATACCATTTGTGCTGAAAGTAAAAGTTAACAGCTGATAGCGTTATAGCCACGCCCAGGGCGGTTATTAAAACCAGTACACGCAAATTCATATCGTAAAGTTACGATTTGTAGATGACTAAAGCCCAGCGGAATGGCCAATGCCATGTTAAATTATAGTTAATAATTTGCGCGGCTTTTAGCAAGGCCACCAACTCCCGTTTTTTGAATGCCCGCTTTACCGATAAGGGTCCGTCATTGCGTACCATTTTATTGCGGGTAAATGCGTGCGTAATGGCAATAACAGCGTAATATAATAGCCAATGACGGTGCAAATCGGTAATAATGATGCCTTTTTGTGCCGATAATTGCATGTTTTTGATCAGTTTTATCCAGTTTTCGTCATCAAAATGGTGGGTAAAGAGGTTATTTATGATGATATCAGCAGGTTTTATTTTGTCAATATTATTAATAACATCGGCCTGCAAATAATCAATATTATGGAACCCGGCAGATGCCGACCGGGCAAAGCTGATGGCAGCCGGGGCGGCATCGATCCCTGTTAATTTTAGGTCCAGCTTATTTTTAGTGGCCCATTTATGAATCGCGATCAGGGCATCGCCACCGCCGCAACCCCAATCACTTATGGAGTAACCGGTATGTACCGGGAATTTTTCCAAAGCTTTGATGATGCTTTTATGCCCGCCAAACCAAGAGTTTACTTTACCTAATCCGGTCAGAACAGGTGCAATTTCGCTTGTTGGCAGATCAAAATCATCCATTATTTCGGGGACTACCGAGCGATTCTTCATAGACACGAATTTCACGAATGAGATCGGATTTCACGAATAGAATTAGCACAAATCTTACGAATAGGTATAAATTCTTTAAATAGAGCATTAATTAGTGTTTATTCGATCTCATTCGTGAAATTCGTGTCCATTGGTTTTCCATGTGTTTTACTGATCAAAAAGTTAGATACCGAAGGCAGACCTTTCAGTAAATTTAAAGTGAGTGCTGTAGTATTATTATTGCCGAATAAACGCTGTAGCTGCCGACCCACCCATAAGCGCCGGGCGAACTCTTTATTCCAGCTTTGGGTATAATTTGCTTCGAGTGCTACCCTATTAATGAGGTTAAACTTGCCTGGTTTATAATGGCTGATGATTATTTCGGATAGTATTTTGGCCGAGTGGATGGCCATGGTCATGCCGTTGCCGCAAAGGGGGGCAATCATACCGGCGGTATCGCCGCTCATCAGGATATGGTTGTCGACCGGGGCTTTTTTTTCAAAGGAGATCTCGTTGATCACCTCGGGTTTATCCATTAAAAATTCGGCATTGTTGAAAATATCGTTCAGGTATGGATTCTTGCGGATCACGTTTTCTTCCAATCCCTGCAGCGTGCCATATTTACGCAGGTCATCGCGATGGGCCATATAGCACATGCAGTAGCGATCGCCATCGGCTTTGCTTACGCCGCAATAGCCGTCTTTATAATTGTTAAGCTGTATCAGATCGTCCGGGAAATCCATCCTGACATGAAACTTTACAGCCAGGTACGGACTACGTTTATAAAAGAAAGGGCGTTTTAATTTTTGATCAAGATTGGAGCGTTTACCAAATGAACCGATAACCAGTGGCGCGGTTAATACGTTGCCAGGTGTAACCACCTCAAAATGATTATTGACGAAACGCACATCCTCTACCCGGGTATCAGTCATCATCGTCACCCCCTCGGCCAAAGCTTTGCAATATAACAGATCATCAAAGGTGAAACGGCTTAGTCCAAAACCACCCAGATCAAGTTTTTGCGAGAGTTTAGTACCCGATGCCGCGGTAACTTCCAGCCGGTTAATGCGGGCAACATTCAAGGGTTCCAGGTCAATATCTAAAGCGCTGAGAAAAGGAATTACTTCGTTGGATATATATTCGCCGCATACGCGGTGCATGGGGTAGGTCTTTTTTTCGATCAGGGTAACCTGTAAACCGGCCCGGTTGAGTAAAATGGCATTGAATAAACCTGCCAAACCGCCGCCAATTACAATGATATCGCTCATAGGTTAGTGCATTTCCAGTATCATACCTTCAACCGTTAGTCCCGGGCCAAAGGCAAAGCTCATGATGGTTTGCTCCTTCAAATTTTGCGCTGCCAACATTTTTTGCAGCACAAACAATATCGTGGCTGATGACATATTGCCGTACTCCTGCAGCGTTTGATAGGCGAAGGCATTGCTTTCTTCGGGCAGTTCCAACGCACTCTCCACGGCTTCCAATATTTTGCGCCCGCCCGGATGTACCGCATAGGCGGTTACCTGTCCGGCATCAACCTTAACCTTTTGCAAAAAGCGACCCATTAAATCCTTAATGTGTTTTTTGATCTGCTTGGATACCCGTGAAGTCAATTTCATTTCGAAACCGGTATTGCCCACGTACCAACCCATATCATCGCGGGCCTCAGTTACAAACTCGGTGTAAAAGTTTTTTAAGGAGAGATAAGTTCCCTTGCCTAAACGATTGGCTGTATTTTCAACCAGTACTGCTGCTCCACCATCGCTGAACAACGAGTTGGCCACCCAGTTATCAAGCGTGTTAGCCTTCTGGAAATGCAGGGTGCAAAGCTCTACACTTACGATAAGCACTTTGGCATTGGGTTCGGCCCGGCAAATATAGTCGGCTACTTTCAGGGCATTTATGGCGCCATAGCATCCCATGAAATTGATACACGTACGCTCGGTATCGCGATTCAGGGGCAGTTTTTCAACCAGCTCGATATCGATGCCGGGGGCGTGCATGCCGGTGCAGCTCACGGTAATCAGGTGCGTTATCTGCTGTAAAATGCCATCCTCAAAATTACTCAGGCAGTTTTGCACCGCTTTAATGGCAATAGCTATGGCTTCCTGTTCGTAAAACTTTAACCGTTTCTGTGTGCCGGGAAAAGGCTCCAGGTTAGTGGTCTGTTCAAAAAAGATATATTGTGATGGATCGCTGCTGGCAAAATCAGGGATAACCGAATAACGGTAATCAATGCCCGAATGGTCATAAATAGTTTTAAGCCGTGCCGCGTTAGTTGCATCCAGCCCAAAGGCATTCACCATAAAATGGTAAATATCGCCCTGCGCAATACGGTTGTCGGGATTTGCTATCCCAATAGCACTGATGCAACTATCCATTTTTTAGTATCAAGTTGTTGTTGGTATCAAGTAGCTAGTATCAAATATCAAGATTTTTGAATGTTCTGGTTTATATAAAAACGCTTCTGTCATGATACTTGATACTAAAACGCGGTTTACTTACTAATTTCCACATTCACGGTAACTGTAGCTTCGTTTGATAGGATCAGGTTTTTACCGCCGATGCCAAAATCGGTCCTGGTTATTTTAAAGCTACCGTTAAACACAGCCGCATTGCCTGTTTCTGTATACGTAAAAGGTATTTCGATCAACTTTGTTTTATCTCTTATAGTTACGTTAAAATTACCAATGTAGTTGTTGCCGCTTTTATGTTTAAATGATACCGATTTGAGCTTGATCTTTGGGTAGGTGGCCACATCAAAATAGTCCTCACTTTTCAGGTGTTTATCGCGCGAGCCGTTATCGGTATTAACAGAAGCTGCATCAACAGATGCCTCAATGGTACTGGTGGTCAGATCAGTTGGCTTAAACTGTATATCGGCCTGCAAACCGGTAAAATTGCCATTACAATTAATGCCGAGGTTTTTAATTTTAAAGGTGATTTCTGATTTGGTTACGGTGGGCTTTACCTGGGCAAAACTATTGCTTACTAAAATAGCTAAAATTATAGCTGTATAAATTTTTTTCATCATGGAATACGAACGTAGTTTTAAACATAACATTTTACTCATCATTAAATTTTACTGTAGTGTAAATGAACATTATGTTTAAGATTATTACGTTGGTGCAGGCATAAAGGGTTGCCTTTAAAAAATTTATAGCCTTTACCGCCTTTTTGTCTGTTTAAAAAACAAACTTTACTGTATGAAATTTAAACAGCTAATACCTACCGCATCGGCATGGGCGCATCTGCGCTTTGTTTTTTCTGTGTTTTTGCTCCCGGTATATTTGTTTGCCTTTAGCCAGGTACAGGTTATTCACGCATCGTCGGCTATACTTGTATTCTTCATATGGCATTTACTGGCTTTCCCGGCAAGTAATGGTTATAACAGTTATTTTGACCGGGATGAGGACAGTATTGCCCTGCTAGCCAAGCCACCCGAGGTTGATATCAGCCTTTATTATTTTTCGATACTGTTGGAAGCGGTGGCTTTTTTGCTTGGCTTTTTGATCAATTGGGAATTTGCCTTTGCGGTGTTGGTATATGGTATTATGTCCAAGTTGTACAGTCACCCGGCTACGCGGTTAAAAAAATATCCCATCATCAGTTTCCTCACCGTTTTCTTTTTTCAGGGGGCATTTATTTATTATACCACCTACTCCGCATTAAGCGGACTAAGCTTATTCAGACATTGGGACACCGGTTTTACCGTAGCAGGGGCCATATGTTCCTGCTTAATAGGGGCATCATATCCGCTTACCCAGGTTTACCAGCATGCAGAGGATAGTCGTCGCGGCGACCGGACGCTGAGCCTGGTACTGGGCTATAAAGGCTCTTTTGTTTTTTCGGGGATATTATTTGCCTTGGGGATAGCGCTGTCGTTTTATTACTGGCATTCACAAGGGAGGATGCTGCACTTTTACTTTTTTGTGGTTTGTGCGCTGCCCATATTTTTATTTTTTAACTACTGGTTTTATAAGGTTGGCCAGTCAACAACAAATGCTAATTATAAGAATGCCATGCGTATGAATTTTTTGAGTTCGGCCTGTATGCTGGTTTATTTTGGGGTTTTGGCGATATGGGGGTAGATGATTATGTTGTTGGTGACAACACCAACAACGGCGGGTTCAGACAAAATCGGCGATTAGACTCACCTGGTCATCTCCGCCAGTCGGCGGATGGACCACTCTCTCTTCGCCCGCGGCGGAAAGAGGGTTTTAAAATGGAGCAAAGATCAATGGATAAAAGAGCAAAGACAAAAAGAAATTGTCATCCTAAGGAACGAAGGATCTGTCCGTGAACATGTATGGTGTATAATAGATGCTTCACTGCGTTCAGCATGACAAGTGTATTTTGAAAATCCCCTCTTTCCGGCGAAGCCGAAGAGAGGGGTGCCGTCCGCCGGATGGCGGATAGGCGGGGTGAGTCAACGCTTCGCCTGTCACCACCATTTATAAACCACATTGACGACACAGAGGAAATTTTAAGGATAAATGATTAGGCTGTAACCCAGGTGTAAATAGTATAGTCATAACCCTAAATCAAAAAAATGAACATACCATTTGCCCTCCCCAATTTACGGACTTGTTTAATAGCGCTTTTTTTGCTTTTGACCGCAATGGTTACTAAAGGTCAGGAGAAAGATAGTGTATATTACAAAAAACAACATGAGCAGGGAGTAAAGAAAATATTGATTGACGGAAAGTTTTGGGTTTGGACTCAAAAAATTGGAGACGGAAAAATTAATGTTTTGTTGTTGCATGGCGGCCCTGCCCAATCACATGAGTATTTTGAAATATTTTCAAAGTACCTCCCAAACCAGGGAATAACCATTTATTATTATGACCAGTTTGGGTCATACTTTTCTGAGCAACCAACAAAACAGCAATTAAATGACACCGCCCTTTGGAAGGTGTCCCGCTATGTTGAAGAGGTAGAACAGGTACGGAAGGGATTAAAACTCAACCAGTTTTTTATATATGGGCACTCCTATGGTGCTTTGCTTGCTCTTGCTTATAGTTACAAATATCAAAGCCACGTTAAAGGGATGATATTTTCAGACATGAATCCGTTTCCAAAAGATTTCGATCAACGAATTTCTTTTATTAATAACCAAACCGACAGCATACTCAATTCAACAAAAAGGTATAGTGATCTTATTCAGAATAAGGAGAAAGGATTGGCTTATGATAAACAAGTATATCAGGAAGCGTTCGACAGCACATTTACCAGGAGCTTTGTAATTAGACTGAACAAATTGCCGGATGCGGTTTTAAGAACAAAAATCCATAAGAATTTTGAGGTTGCCCAAAAGATAGGACCGTCAACGTTTTCGCTGAATTATGCTGCTATGATACCCAAAATAACTATTCCCGTTTTGCTGATCAGGGGAGAATATGATTTTATTATAAGTACTGAACAGATTAAAACGCTAAACAAATTGTTTCCTGATGCTCAATATGATGTGGTACCAAATGCTGGCCATATCTGTTTTATTGACAACCCTAATCAATATTTTCCAGGTTTGATAGCTTTTATCAAACGTAATAAGTAGGGGAAGGTGCTGTAACGACGGGGGATTATTAATTAATTTGCCTGAACCCGGATTTTTCAATGGTGTTCAAGAGGGCTTCGCCGTTAAGCGGATTTATCAGATTTTTGGGATTTTGATTTGCAAATCATGTAAATCCCCTAATCCTAGGGATCATGGTTCAGACAAAATCGGCGATTGGACTCACCCGGTCATCTCCGCCAGTCGGCGGATGGACCACCCTCTCTTCGGCTTCGCCGGAAAGAGGGTTTTAAAATGGAGCAAAGATCAATGGATAAAAGAGCAAAGACAAAAAGAGATTGTCATCCTGAGGAACGAAGGATCTGTTCGTGAATATGTATGGTGTATAATAGATGCTTCACTGCGTTCAGCATGACAAGTGTATTTTGAAAATCCCCCTCTTTCTGGCGAAGCCGAAGAGAGGGGGGCCGTCCGCCGGATGGCGGACAGGCGGGGTGAGTCATTTTATCTCCCCTAAAACTCCACATGCGCCCTGAGTGAGAACACATTCACCGGTCCACGATTTTTATTATAAGCCGGATTCAGGATAAATTGGTAATCAGGGCTGAGCCAGAATTTCTTTTGATAGGCATTTATTTTATAATACAGTTCGGCAATCAGCTCGTGACCGTAATTCAGCTTGCCATCGCCAATTAAAAAGCCATAACCACCCGCAGCCAGGTAATCACGATGGGGAGCCGAAAGCCCATTGGCCACAAAAGCCAAACCCAGTTCATCATCGGGCCGTTTCCAGGAATTGCCTTTCAATACCCCGCCAAAACTCAGGGAACGGTCGATCTCGGTGAAATACCAGGTTTCGGTATGGCCATCATTGTAACTTAACTTGGCAAATACCCCGAAATCTTTGGTC
>JAUCSE010000110.1 GCA_030445275.1 Mucilaginibacter sp. | reverse complement strand
GACGATCTGCGCCCGTTTGACGAATTCTAGGTCACGGTGATGCGGCGTGTTCCTGTCGTCGCCACCGTGCGCGATTCCTATATCTTCACCGCCACGCATCTGGGCGGCATCATCGGCCTGATCTGGGTGCCGATGCTGCTGCTGACGGTGATGGGCTTCTTCTCGTTCCAGCGCTACTACAACGACTTCATCGAAGCGATGGCGGGGAGCAATCCCGCCGCGCTGGGCCCAAGCCTGCTGATGATGCTGGGCTATCTGGTGGCTGCGCTGCTGCTGCACGCCGTCATGTATGTGGCAGTGATTCAGTTGGCGCTGGGCACGCGCACGGCGCCCGCGATTGCCCATTTCGCCTTTGGCCCGCTGGAATGGCGGATGTTCCGCGCCTTCCTCGCGTTTGTCGGCGTGATGCTGGCGTTTTTGATTCCGGCGGTGGTTGTCGGCAATGCCGCACAGATGGCCGCGCCTGTGCGGGTGCCCATGCTGGGACCGATGCTGCTGCTGGCGGCGATCTATGGTGCCGTTCTGCTGGCCATGCCGCGATTCATGGCGCTGCTGCCCGCCATCGCGGTGAATGAAACCGTGCCGGTGCTGCGCCGGTCCTGGCAGCTTTCGGCAGGGAATTTCTGGCGCCTGCTGGCAGTGCTGCTGGCAATCTTCCTGCCCGTGCTGGCGCTGTTCGCGGTGCTGGAAGCGGCGTTGACCGGCAGTGCGCCGTCTGCAGTGGCGGGCACCGACCAGATGCAGCTGATGGCCGGCATCATGCGGGCGCGCGAGACGCTGCCGTTGCTCAGCGGGCTTGGCTTCCTGGTATCGCCTTTGGTGGTGGGCCTGTTCGCCGGCGCCAGCGTCTCGGCCTGGCGGGCACTCAGTGAAGACGCGCGCACCGATATCACGGCTTAAATCAATTTAACGCGCTGTGTTTCTGTCACCGTCAACTTTCCAAGTGATTGAAATCACGCGCCGTACGAAATCCGTCTGGGCGATTACGCACGGGTAACTGAGACTATTTTCAGAATCTGCGCGCCATCACTCATCTCGCGATATTGGCGCATGGGATTTCATGACTTTCGGTTTCGACAGGAATGTGGCGGAAGCCGCCTTCACCTTGCCCCGCAACGATGGCTGCTTTGCGCCGGATATAGCAGATTATCTGCGCGAGTTGGGGGAAAGCCGTCCATCGGTGGTGCTGGCCTTTGCCCCCAAGGCGGCAGGCACCTATCTGCGTTCGGCAGCTATCGTGGCGACGGGCGGCCAACTGGTGCGCACGGTTCATGCCCAGGGCGGGCGCGACGCCAGCTTCTATCTGCCGACATTCCTGCTCTACTACACCGCCGGAATTCCCGCGCGGCCGCTGGTCACCCATGTCCACATGCAGGCCTTGCCGGCCAACCAGCATTTCATCACGACGCTGGACCTGAAGCCGGTGCTGATGATGCGCGCCATTCCGGACATGCTGGCATCCTATCTCGACATGCTGGAAGACGATCCGCTGTCGCCCGACAACTGGCTGAACATCGAAGTGCCCGCCAATTACAAAGCGCTCGATGACCGTGCCAAGGCGGACTTCATGATCGACGCCATGGCGCCCTGGTATGTCAGTTATTTCTCGACCTGGCTGGCTTTCACGCGGGCCGATCCGGACCGGGTGCTATGGCTGGACTATGACGATTTCCGTGCTGATCCGGCCAACACGCTGCAAAGCCTGCTGTCTCACAGCGGTTTCGCGCGGTCGCGGCACGAATGCGAGACCGCCTTGGCGGCGGTGTGGGACGAGCGCGCCAGTTTCCGTTTCAACCAGGGCATTTCCGGACGCGGCCGCCGACGCTTCACGTCGACCCAGATCGCACGCCTGAAACGGTTGCTGGCCTACTATCCCGAACTGGAACCGTGGGCCGACCGGCTTATTCCGCCGCCTTCAGCCGTTTCGCCGAAGCGACGGCCTTCAGCAGCGGCTTGAGATAATGGCCGGTATAGGACCGGGCCACCTTCGCCACCTCTTCCGGGGTGCCGCTGGCGACGATCTCGCCGCCGCCATCGCCGCCTTCGGGACCGAGATCGACGATCCAGTCGGCGGTCTTGATGACCTCCAGATTGTGCTCGATCACTACCACGGTGTTGCCCTGGTCCACCAGTTCCTGCAGCACCTGCAGCAGCTTCTTCACGTCATGGAAGTGCAGGCCGGTGGTGGGCTCGTCCAGGATGTAGAGCGTGCGGCCGGTGGCGCGGCGTGACAGTTCTTTCGAAAGCTTGACGCGTTGGGCCTCGCCGCCAGACAGCGTCGTCGCCTGCTGGCCGATTGAGATATAGCCCAGGCCCACACGTTTCAGCGTCTCCAGCTTTTCGGCGATGGAGGGTACCGCTCGGAACAGTTCGGCGCCAGCCTCGATAGTCATGTCGAGAACATCTGAAATGGACTTGTCGCGGAATTTCACTTCCAGAGTCTCGCGATTGTAGCGCTTGCCCTGGCAGACATCGCACTGCACATACACGTCGGGCAGGAAGTGCATCTCGATCTGGATGACGCCGTCGCCCTGGCAGGCCTCGCAGCGACCGCCCTTGACGTTGAAGCTGAAGCGGCCGGGCGCATAGCCGCGCGCCTTGCTCTCCGGCAGTTCGGCGAACCAGTCGCGGATGGGGGTGAAGGCGCCGGTATAGGT
>JAUCSE010000021.1 GCA_030445275.1 Mucilaginibacter sp. | reverse complement strand
TGAAAACCCAACGCCAATCCAGGAACAGTCAATTCCGGTATTGTTAACAGGCAGCAACGATTTTGTCGGATTAGCCCAAACCGGGACCGGTAAGACTGCTGCCTTTGGCCTACCATTATTAGAACTGTTGGATTTCGAAGAAAATCATCCACAGGCACTTGTTTTATGCCCAACACGTGAGCTTTGCTTACAGATTACAAACGACATTAAAAATTACGCCAAAAAAATGGGCAACGTTAACGTTGTTGCCGTTTATGGTGGTGCAAGTATTATGGATCAGTTACGCCAGATAAAACGCGGTGTACAGATCGTTGTGGCCACACCAGGCCGTATGCTTGATATCATCAACCGCAAGGCGATAGATTTTTCGAAGGTGAAGTACGTAGTATTGGATGAAGCTGATGAAATGCTCAATATGGGCTTTCAGGAAGATATTGACAGTATTTTATCTACCACTCCCGACGAGAAAAAAACCTGGCTGTTTTCAGCCACCATGCCTGCCGAAGTAAGAAGGATTGCCAAAAAATACATGGAGAATCCCTTTGAGCTTACCATGGGCACAAAGAACACCGGTAATGCCAACATTGAGCACGAATACTATATAGTACGTGCCCGTGATAAGTATGCCGCATTTAAACGTATTGTTGATTTTAACCCTGACATTTTTGGTATCGTATTTTGTCGTACTAAAATTGAAACTCAGGATATTGCAGAGGCCTTGATTAAAGACGGTTACAATGCCGATTCTTTACATGGTGACCTGTCACAACAACAACGTGATAAAGTAATGAAACGCTACCGTGAGCGCAACCTGCAATTATTAATTGCTACCGATGTTGCTGCACGTGGTATTGATGTTAATGATGTTACACACGTTATTAACTACTCATTACCTGATGAAGTGGAGAACTACACTCACCGTAGCGGCCGTACAGCCCGTGCCGGTAAAACTGGTGTATCCATCTCTATCATCAACGCAAAAGAATTAGGTAAAATACGCCAGATAGAACGCGGCTTAGGCAAGCGTTTTGTTAAAGCCGAAATACCTACCGGGTTTGATGTTTGCGAAAAACAATTATTCTCTATTGTTCATAAAGTACATAATGTACAGGTGAACGAAGAGCAGATTGAGCAATACCTGCCCCGCATCATGGAAGAGTTTAAGGACATGACCAAGGAAGATTTCATTAAGCGTTTTGCTTCAATTGAATTTAACCGTTTCCTTGATTACTACAAAAATGCCCCTGACTTGAACGCAAGTGTTGAAGAAGGCCGTCGCGATCGTGATGATCGTCCGGAGCGTGGTGCATCAAGCGGTCCATCAGCTTACACCCGTTTATTTATAAACTTAGGTTCTGTTGATGAATTTAACCGCGGCGATTTGTTAGGTTACATTTGTAACACTACCAAAATAAGTGGCCGTACCGTAGGTAAAATAGATGTTAAAGGTGTTTATTCATTCTTTGAAGTTCCGAACGAGGAAGTAGAAAAAGTGATGAGCAGCTATAAAGATATTGAATTTAAAGGTCGCCCGGTAAGGATAGAAATATCTGGTGAAGGCACCAGTGATCGTCGCGAAGGTGGTGGTTATCGTGGTGGTGGTGATCGTCGTGAAGGTGGTCATCGTGGTGGCGAACGTCGTGAAGGCGGAGGTTACCGTGGTGGCGACAGAAGCAATGCTGCCGGTGGCGGTGGTGGTTTCCGTGATTTTTCAGGCAAACGCCGTGAGGATCGCCCGGAACGTCGCAGAAGATTCTAATAAGAGAATCAAGATTTTTAGAATCAGGAGTCAAGACAGGAAGCCATAAACAATGGTGAGTTTGTCTTGATTCTTGGATCTTACTTCTTGAATCTACTTTAAAAGATAGTTTTCATGAAGCTTCCTTGGTAAAGAAGCATTAGTTTTAGTTTAGTTTTGTTAACAAAGCCTTCATCTGCCGCCAGCAGTGAAGGCTTTTGTTTTTAACGGGAAAACTCAACAAGATCCGAGTCTGGATAAAAAAGGATAAGCTTATGATCATCCAGGTTTTTGATCGCAAATTTGGTAAAAGGCCTGCTTCCTTCATACGAGGTATAAATGGTATCCTTTTTTACAAAATAGTCTTCAGTAACCGGCTTACCATCATCCATAGTAAAACCCTTATCGGTTATTTCAAGTTTGGTATTACCATCTTTTGACTGCCATTTACCTTCCAGCTTTTTATTAACCTCGCCGGTAGGCTTTGTATTGCATGCAAAAGCCAGTAATACCAATCCAAATACCGGCAGCATTAAAGCGTTTTTTTTCATAATTCGTTTTTATACCCAAGCCGGTGTTGTTGGGTCTTGTTATTTTTTCTCAACGGGCTTATCTTTCAATTTAGCTTTGCTGATATAAACGTGCTTTCCCTTTTTGTTGACATAGAAATATTTCGAATTCTTGTCAATATAAATGGTTTGTCCGTGCGGACCTACCTTATCAGCATATTTTTTATCAGCTACACCTGCCGCACCTTTGGATGCAACTTCGGCAGTTTTGTGGCCAACTGTTGTGGCAACTTCACCTGTTTTATGGCCAACTTTTTTTGCTGTGTTACCAGCTTTTTTTAAGAAACTTGTGTCTTTCTTTTGTGTTTGTGCAAAGCTGGGTGAAACCATAAACACTGCTACAACAAACAAGGCAATTTTGAATAGATTTTTCATAAGAAACAGTAATTAAGTTTATAATTTAAAAATCAGCTCAATTTTTCTGCCAAATTTTTCATTTCGAGGGCAGGTGGGCTTTTTTGATATAAAATAGCATAAACAGCATCACAAATAGGCATGTTTACATTGTACTGTTTATTAACTTGTTGTAGGCAATTTACTGCATAATACCCTTCGGCTATCATATTCATTTCCAGCTGGGCCGATGTTACAGTATACCCCTTACCTATCATGTTACCAAATGTACGGTTACGGCTAAACTGTGAGTAGGCGGTAACTAGCAAGTCGCCAAGATAAGCCGATTCTTTAATGTCCCTATCTATCGGGTGCACAGCATCAACAAACCTTTCCAGTTCACGTATGGCATTTGATATGAGCACTGCCTGAAAATTATCGCCATAGCCAACACCATGGCAAATACCGCTGGCAATGGCATACACATTTTTTAAAACTGCGCCATATTCGGTGCCATAAATATCATCAGATACAATAGTTTTAATGTAGCGGGTATTGATCATCCCGGCAAATTCAACAGCTAAGGCCGAATCGCCCGAGGCAATGGTGAGGTATGACAGCTTTTCAAGCGCAACTTCTTCGGCATGGCATGGCCCGCTGATCACCACAAAATCATCAAATGAAACGCCCATTTTGCGATTTAAAAATTCGCCTACAATTAAATTTTCGTCAGGCACTATCCCTTTTATGGCCGATACCACTTTTTTACCAACCAGATCGGCAGGAGTTATGCCAGTTAAGGCATCCTTTAAAAATGCTGCGGGTACATTAAGTAATATAATATCGGCGGGCTTTATAAGCTCCTTTAAATTGCCGGAGATATTTTGCTGAGGTAATTTTATTTCAACCGAACTTAAATAATGTGGATTATGGCCAAACTTATGCAGATGCTCAACTGCCTGCACATTACGCATCCACCAGAAAATTTCCTTTTCTGTAGTATTATCAGCCAGCATTTTAATGTTGGCTGTAGCCCAGCTCCCTCCGCCAACAACTGTTATCTTTTTCTTATGCATCAACAAATAAAATGGTAAGTCAGGTTTTAATTGACAAAGCAAATTAATGAAATATTATGCGAATCTTTAGGATGAAAACCAGAAGGACGAAAGACAAAGGATAAAAACAACAGTTTGTTTAACCTGGCCAGGCTTAGCCGTGGTAAAATGACTAGGATACATAATAATTATATTTTTGACTGAATAGGCGGAACAATTGGCTTCATGCTGCGTTAAACTTTATACTAATTGGTACGTCTATACGTATATATTAAAAATGTAGTATTTTTGTGACATGAGTTTTCAAATCATTATTATTATTATCCTTTTTGCTGCTGCAGTTTTTTACATCGCACGCATGGTGTATAAAACGGTATCTGCAAAAAAAGGATGCGGTGGTAATTGTAAATGCGGTGTTGATTTTTCTGGTATTGAACCCGGTAAAGCACATAAATAACGGCAAATACCATTCATTAAATCTTCATATGTAAACAATACTTTTAAAGTAAAAGTAATATCACTTAATGTCTTCAAACAAGCAAGTTTTTCAGGCCGACTCCCCGGGTAGATGGAACAAATTTAAGTGGCTGAGCCGCGTACTTCTTGCAATACTTATTATTGGCATAGTAGCCGTTATAGTTACCATTAAATCAACCTATTACCCTGATCTTCCTAACCTGAACCCGGCTCCCAAAAAAATGTCAAAAGAGGAGCTTGACCAGTTAAAAAAGTCAACCAGGTTTAAATATTTCAATATACAGAAATCAGAGATCGAGTCGATGGAACGCGCAAGGCGTTTGCACCAGCTCAGGCACCCCAATAATAAAGACCGTATAAATGCTGCCTTTTACCGCCCCTGGGAACCACAGGCCTACAACTCGCTTGTAGTTAATTTAAGTCATTTGGATATGGTGGTAAGTGAGGGTTTTTCCATAGCGCCAAATACAGATACCGTTATCACCAAAATTGATACCGGGCTCATGAATCTTAATAAAAAATACAATAAACCTATTTTAGTAACCCTGTCAAATTATGTTAATATTGATAACATCAGAGGTGGGTATGATACTAAGGACATTGAGCGTATATTTAAAAATAAAACCCTCCGCACTAAATTTATTAACAGCATTTTAAATGCGTTAACCAAATATAAACTTAAAGGTGTAAATATTGACCTTGATGACATTAAGGATCGTAACAGCAAAAGTTACATCGCTTTTCAAAAGCAGCTTTACGCAACACTTAATGCCAAAAACTTCCTGGTTACCCAAAACGTAATACCAGAGGATGATAATTATGATATTAAAAGGCTGCAGCATGTAAATGACTTCCTGTTCATTATGGCTATTGATGAGCATGGCGAATCGAGCAATGCCGGCGATCTGTCAAACCAGCATTGGGTTGAGCAAATATTGGATGATGTGTGCACGAAGGTTCCAAGTGAAAAAATCATTTTAACTTTTGCCGGTGGCGCTTACGATTGGCCAGAGAATAGTGTAGGAAAATCAATAGGTTACCAACAGGCCATCAGTACGGCGGAGGAGAAAAAAAGCAAAATTACTTTTGATCCGATGTCTGCCAACCTGCATTTTAAATATATTGATCAGGATAGCCTTGAGCATACCATTTATTTTACAGATGCGGCCACCAACTTTAACGTGATCCGCATGGCCGATGATTGGGCTACTGGAGGTGTTGCCCTTTGGCGTTTAGGCGCTGAGGATCCGCGTTTGTGGTCATATTTTCAAAAGAACCTGTCCATAGATTCTTTACGGAAGACAGGCGTCGATCTTAAAAAATTAACCAGTGTAGGTTTAAATAACCGGGTAAATGTTGATTATGATGGCGATGGCGAGGTACTTGATTTGATCACTACCCCTACTACCGGCGAAATAAATGTAAAGCTGGATACCAACACCTTTACCATAACCGATCAGCACTATATTAAACTACCAACAAAATATGTGATACGCCGCTACGGCTATGCCCCTAAAAAAGTGGTTCTAACGTTTGATGACGGCCCTGATCCTGATTTCACGCCGCGTATTTTAGATATATTAAAAAAAGAAAACGTACCGGCAGCCTTTTTTGTGGTAGGCTCCATGGCCGAAAAAAACATGCAACTGGTGCGCCGGGAGTATGAAGAAGGTTATGAAATTGGTAACCATACATTTTTCCACCCTGATATTTCAACCATTAGTCTTGATCGGGTTGTGTTGGAGCTTAATGCTACCCGCAGGCTTATTGAATCAATAACCGGGCGCAGTACCATACTATTCAGACCACCTTTTAATGCCGATGCCGAGCCGCAAACCCTGGCAGAGGTTATACCGGTAGCCGAAAGCCGCAGGCAAAATTACATTACCATTGGCGAATCAATTGATCCTTGGGACTGGCAGCCTGGTGTAACTGCCGATAGCATTATAGCACGCACCATCAGGCAAAAGGATAATGGCTCCATGATATTACTGCATGATGCCGGTGGCGATACCCGCGAGGAAACCGTAAAGGCACTCCCCGCGATTATACACTTCTTTAAATCGCAGGGGTACCAGTTCACCACCATTGCCGATGTATTGGGCAAAACCAAGGCCGATCTGATGCCACCCATAAAAAATGACCCGAACAGTGGTTTTATGGGCCCAATGTATGATGTATTTGTACACGGCTATTTTTATGTAAACAAAACACTGATCTTTATATTTTTATCAGCCATTTTCCTGGCCATTGGCCGTATTGTTTTAATTGGCGTATTGGCAGTAAGGCAGCATAGTGAGAATAACAAAATAGTAAAAGCACGTGGCAACGATTTTCCGCTGCCAAGGGTAAGTATCATTGTGCCTGCCTATAACGAAGAGGTGAACGCTGTTGCCACCATACAAAGTTTATTAAAAACCGAGTACCCATCATTCGAGATCATTTTTGTTGATGACGGATCAAAAGATAAAACATTTGAAGTCGTTACAGCTGCTTATGCCGGTAACCCGCTGGTTAAAATATTAACCAAACCAAATGGCGGTAAGGCATCGGCCCTTAACTTTGGCATTACCCATGCCCAAAGTGATTATGTGGTCTGTATTGATGCTGATACTCAGCTAAAAACAGATGCCATTTATCATTTAATGACCTATTTTACTGATGAGGAAATTGGCGCGGTGGCTGGTACGGTTAAAGTAGGTAACGAAACCAATATCATTACCCGCTGGCAATCAATCGAATATATAACTGCCCAAAATATGGACAGGCGTGCCTTTGATTTGATCAATAGCATTACGGTAGTACCAGGTGCTATAGGCGCATTCCGGAAATCAGCTATATTTAAAGCTGGTGGCTTCACTTATGATACCCTTGCCGAAGATTGCGATTTGACCATGCGTATATTAAAACAAGGCTACATTATTAAAAACTGTGCAGAAGCCATTGCTTATACCGAGGCCCCTGAAACTATTAATATGTTGTTAAAACAACGTTTCCGCTGGAGTTTTGGTGTAATACAAAGTTTTTGGAAAAACCGCGACGCGCTGTTCAACAAGAAATATAAGTTTTTTGGGATGGTTGGTATGCCTAATATCCTGATCTTCCAGATCATATTGCCACTGTTTTCGCCACTGGCCGATTTGATGATGATATTTGCCCTGTTTGGTGCCAAACCCGAAAAAATGCTGATCTATTATGTAGCATTTGTTTTGATCGATTTTATAGTGGGTATCATTGCTTTCCGTATGGAAAAGGAGGATTATAAGAAACTCATATACATTATACCGCAACGTTTTATGTGGCGACAGTTAATGTACTATGTATTGTTTAAATCGATCAGAAGAGCCCTTAAAGGCGAGTTAAGCGGCTGGGGTGTACTGAAACGCACCGGAAACGTTAAGGTTGAAAAAGAGGAAGAAAATCAGGTGTAAAAATACCATCGCGTCATTGCGAGGTACGAAGCAATCTCTACATAGGCAGGTCAAACATAAAAGTCTACCCTGTATAGCATAGAGATTGCTTCGTACCTCGCAATGACACTTTTTCTATTACCAATGCGCCTGAAGTTTTGGATTAATCCCGTTCAATCAAACAAACCGCATAGGCCACTACACCTTCTTCGCGGCCAATAAAGCCCATTTGCTCGTTTGTAGTTGCTTTGATAGATATATCATCCTCGCTGATAGCGGCGGCTTCGGCGATGTAAGTTTTCATGGCCGGTATATGCGGATTAATCTTGGGCGCTTCAAGGCATACCATGGCATCAATATTACCAATGCTAAAACCCTTTTCTTTTATAAGCCCTACCACATGCTGTAATAGCACAAGGCTACTTATCCCCTTCCACCGATTATCAGTATTAGAAAAATGAAAACCTATATCACGCAAATTGGCGGCGCCCAGCAGGGCATCGCATATGGCATGCAATAAAACATCCGCATCAGAATGGCCAAAAGCTCCTGAATGATGTGCTAACTTTACACCACCTAAAACAAATGGATGTTGCTCTTTTAACTGGTGCACATCAAACCCAAAACCTACCTTTATTTTACCCATTACCGTTTACTCACATTTGTTGTACCACCAAAACTTGCCGATAAGGAAAAGCGTAGTGTATTGGCCAAAGCGCTATTTTGCTGGCTGGCTGCCAGGTACGAAAAATCAAAATTAAAAATATCATACTTCATACCCACACCAAGAGTTAAATACCTTCTGCCCCCCTTTGACTGGGCTTCATAAAAATATCCGGCCCTAACTGCAAACTGTTGATTATACCAATACTCAGCGCCCGGCGAAAGCGTGATCTCTTTAAGCTCCTCCTTAAAACCGCCCGGGGCATCTGTAAATGATCTGAAAATACCTGATGGTACAGATACATCACTTATTACACCTGATGAATCACGGTTGGTGGGTACCAGCAGTTTATTCAGGTCAAGCGTAACTGTAAGCTGGCTGGTTTCATCAAAGTTCCAGGTATTAGCAGCCCCGATCTTTAAATTAGCTGGCAAAAAATAACTGGGTCCTACATCACTATAGCTTATTTTTGTGCCAATGTTTGATACATTCACGCCAAAAGCAAAAAGATTATCGCTTCCATATGGCTTTTTATAGTATAAAGAAACATCAACAGCCGCCGCATTACCGGCCTTATCAGTTTGGCTTGATCCCTGTGAAAATGCGATATTGGAGAAATTTGAACGTATATAACGCATGGTTAAGCCCAATGACAGATTTTCGCCAAATTTACGGGCAAAAGTAGCATCCAGCGAAAATTCGTTAGGGGTATAAGTACCAAGGTCATTCGCCGAGATATCTGTTAACGGAATAGAACCATAATTAAAATACCGGAGCGATGCCCCTAGTGTATTCCGGTCACTTAATTTATGGGCATAACTCAAATATGACAGGCTGATATCAGGTACCAGGTGCCTTAACCATGGGCTGTATGATAACGAGAGTGCATCATTACTCTCTAAAAAAGCCAGCTTTGATGGGTTCCAGAAGTTAGCATTAACATCGGGCGATATAGCCACCCCGGCATCGCCCATTGCGCCTGAGCGCGAATCGGGAGAGATATTCAGGAAAGGCACTTGCACTGGTATGGCATTGGTGTTACTGCCATTAGTACTTTGTGCAGCGCCTTCAAATGGCAGTAAAAACAACACGAAATAAATAATATTGCGATAGGTAGAAAACTTCATTGGGTGCAATTTAGCTTTAATAATTTAATAGATGTATAGGTACGCTTATAATTTACTCCGGATTTTCAAGGAACTGTTTTAATAATTACCAAATCAAAAAAAACAAACCGGCGCAACTAATTTCATCAATTTTTCGTTCAAATGCCTGATAATAGTTTGATTTATTTTGAATAATGGTTTATGAGCGTTAGTATTATATTCATTTTTTTCTAAATTTACCTCTTAATATAACTGTAAAAATATGAAAATACTTTTTACGAAAACTGCTTTAGTGCTGTTGGCTTTTGGTACCCTGGTAAGCAGCTGCAGTAAACACGAGCAATCGCAAAAAACCGGAATTACATACAACGACAAAAACAATGGCGGTTATGTACGTTTCAGGCAAACCCATCCTTCTCCCGGGCCTGGCTTGGTACCTATTGAAGGTGGTACTTTTGTAATGGGCGGTAGCGCTGACCAGGATGTTACCTTTGATTATAACAATGTGCGCCGCAGGGTTACTGTCCCTTCATTTTATATGGATGAAACAGAGGTATCAAATCAGGACTGGCTTGATTACCTGCACTGGACAGCTATCAATTATCCCCAGGATCATGAATTGTATTATGATGCCCTGCCTGACACCTTGGTATGGCGTAAACCGCTGTCGTATAATGAGCCTTATGTAGATAATTATTTACGCCACCCGGCATTTCAGGATTACCCTGTTGTAGGTGTAACCTGGGAGCAGGCACAAGAATATTGTCAGTGGCGCACCAATATTACCAATGAAAATATTTTACGCGAAACAGGCAGAATGGTAGCCTGGAAAGATTTAAACGGCGGCGGCAAAAATGGCGCTGGTGCCACTGCTACAGGTGGTACTGCAGGCGCTGCTCCGGCAACAGCGGCACAGCCTTTCAACACAGATATCTATTTGAACGGGCAAATGCAAGGTCCGGGTGTTGATGGTAAAAAAATGATTCCTGATCTAAGTCCTAATGCGAAGGCTGGTACCGGCAAAGGCGGCAAACCGGTAAGACCAGTACGTATGGAGGATGGTATATTAAAACAAGGTTACCGTCTTCCATCAGAAGCAGAGTGGGAATATGCAGCTTTGGCATTGGCCGGTAACACCCAGTTTGAAAATATTGATGATGGTAAAATGTACCCATGGAATGGTTTGGGTGTGCGTTCGGCAAAAAGTAAAACCCGTGGTTTGATATTAGCCAACTTTAAACGAGGTAACGGTGATAACGCAGGGGTTGGTGGTTACCTGAATGATAAAGCTGATATTACGGCACCTGTGCGATCATATGCACCAAATGATTTTGGCTTATATAACATGGCAGGTAACGTTAATGAGTGGGTAGCTGATACCTATCGCCAAACCTCATTTGAGGAATTTGATGATTTTAACCCTTTCCGTGGTAATGAATATTCAAATAAACGTATGGCCGATCCATCAAAGGGGCTTTATGCCAAGGATAAGTATGGCCGGCCAATTAAAGATCCTGCAAAAGCCAACAAGAAATTAAAATATAGTGAGCTTTTGGCCCAACAAGGTCAACATGCCGATTCGGCTAGTGCTGTTGCTGCTCCTGCTAACGGGGCCACTGCTAACTCAGCCACTGCCCAACTGGCTACTAAAAACTCCGGAAAAGCGTTCAATCCAGATCTGAGGGGCGAAAAAGATACCGTTAACCTGGCATTATATGGTAAAACCACCCTGGTTAATAACCGCTCGAAGGTCTACAAAGGTGGTTCGTGGAATGATATGGCCTATTGGTTAAATCCGGCTACCCGTCGCTTTATGGACCAGGATGAGGCAAGTGCCGAAATCGGGTTCCGTTGTGCGATGACCCTGGTTGGCGCTCCAGAAATTTACCCGGCTGGCAAACCACATTATGGAGTAAAAAAAGCTAAAGCATTTAAATCAAGATAATAGCAATATTGATACCTTGTACAACAAAGAAAGCCGTTCAATATTGAACGGCTTTCTTTGTTGTACAAGGTAACGCGAGTATCATAATAACGCGCATAAAGTACCGGCATGGCTATTACATGAGCACTCTATCCATCCACGAGTACCTGCCTTTATGCTATTCTATTTGTTTAGCACAGTATAATCATTGCTAAAAATGTTAACGTAAAAAATCCCGGTGTCATTGCTGCCACCGGGATGAAATATTTAGGAAGGTATTAATTAGTAACCTTCATTTTGCGTTAAGTTAGGATTTGCATCACGCTCACGTTTAGGTATTGGAAATATCAGCTTGGGCGAATTCCAATTGTAAGAGTCTGTTACATTGCCATCGCTATCATGCAGAATTATAGTTTCATGATAACGCTTTAGGTCATTTAATCTAAAACCCTCAAATGCAAGTTCCACTCTGCGCTCCTGCTTAACGGCAGCGAATAAGCCGGCAAAATCCGATGCTGTGGTATTAGCTAATTTTGCCCGGTTCCTTACTACATTGATATCTGCTGCTGCACCAGTCAGATCCGGCGATGCTTTTCTTACCCTTGCCTCTGCCCTGATCAAATAGATCTCGGCTAAACGTATTAGAAGAACGTTACCGTACTGGTTATTAAACTTTGCCGTAAAAATATCGCCATCATCATAAAACTCATTGGCACGGTCATCACCGTCTTCATATCGGGCGAGATGCTGATCTGTAATAAGTGTTTCTTCCCGCCCCCCGAAATCACTACTTGCATAAGCCTCATTTAGCGCATTAAAACCTGATTGGCTCGACATCTGGATAGCGAAAATATCTTCAGAAGTATTAAATACGTGAGTAGCCTGTGGAGGAACCTGAAACTCATCAACAAATTTAGGCACCAAACTAAAATCGGTCACATTAATTACTTTTGATGCTTCAGTTTCAGCTAATACAAAATTCTCCTGGGTCAAATAAATTCTGGCTAACACTGCTGATGCTGCCGATGAGCTTGCGTAAGTAGATTTGCCCACCGCCAGATTAGTTTCTGCGGCTATAAGGTCTGCAATGGCCTGTGTATACACTTCAGCTACTGTATTTCGCTTTACTTTTTGTATCCCCGCTATAGTAGTTGTAGGTGTTAGCAAAATTGGCACACCCGGGTTTGAAGCTGGGGTACCATCATTCCAGGCCTTACCGTAAACCCGCACAAGATCAAAATAGGTCATACCGCGTAAAAATTTAGCTTCATTCTCAACCCTTACCTTTTTATTGGGGTCAACTAAATCTAAATGGGCCAGTACCGTATTGCATACGTTTATGGTATTATACGCATCATTCCACACCCCTTCTACAAAACTATTAACTATCGTAATCCTTTTGTTAGACAGCTCTGTATATTGCGAATACGTTCCTTCATAATCAATATCGCCATCGTCGCCTAAAAAATCAGTAGTTGCCATTAACCTGCCTCCATAGATATTTCTTAGGGCTGCGGCTGTATACGCACCAATTAAAATGCCCTCTACATCTTTTGATGTTTTTATGGCCAGGTCTTGCTCAACATTACTTACCGGAGCAATATCCAACTGCTTTTTACAGCCTGAATTATATAATAATGTTAATAAGCTTAATGCTATTATTGAGTATTTAATATTTTTCATCTTCTTCAGCTTAATTTAAAATCCCACATTAATTCCAAAAGTTATTGTTTTAGCCTGAGGCGCTGCATAAAAATCATAGCCCTGGGTTATATTACCCGAAAAAGCATCTGAATTTAGCTCAGGATCCCAGCCTTTGTATTTAGTCCAGGTTGCCAGGTTAGTTGCCTGTGCATATATCCTAAGACTTTGCAATTTAACTTTGGCCAATACGGTTTTGGGGAAATTATAGCCAATAACTACATTTTTCAATCTCACGTATGATCCATCATCAATATACCTTGAACTTGGATTTATACCATTACCACCACCTAAACGAGCCTGTGGCACATTGGTGATATCACCAGGTTTTTTCCAAGCATTCAGCTGGTCAACAGTTTGGTTATCATAGCCATTACTACCGCTTGATGACATGTACTGCCCGGCACCGTTATAGATATTATTACCCTGAACAGATTGCAGCAAAAAGCTAACATCAATTCCTTTAAAAGTTAACGTATTGTTTAAGCCTGCTATGTATTTAGGATTAGGGTCGCCAATTTTTACCGGTGTAGCCAAATTATAATCATTGGTTGTACTTCTGTCGCGTTTACCATTTCCCTGATCAGTATTTTTATAATAAAGCGCATCGCCATTGGCAGGATCAGCACCAGCAAATTCAGGTGCGAAGAATATGCCTATTGGCTGCCCTTCAACAGCACGGTTCACCTTGTCGCCAAGTCCTAATATCACTTGTCCTTTCAAATCAGTGACCTTGTTACGGTTTATAGAAATATTAAAGCTTGTTGACCATGTAAATGCGCCAACAAGATTTTTAGAGTCGATTTGTAGCTCAAATCCTTTATTTTGCAACTTACCAAGGTTTTGTGTAATTGTTTGAAAACCCGACGTAGCCGGTACTTGCACATTTAACAACAAGTCCCTTGTTTTTTTCTGATAAACATCAAACGTTCCTGACAAACGTCCCTGGAAAAAACCAACATCTAAACCCAGATCGGCTTGAGCAGTGGTTTCCCATTTCAGATCGGGGTTAGCTAACTGGATTGGCCTTGCACCAGCCACACCAGCATAACCAAATGCACCGAATAAACCACGGGCAGGAAAATTACCTATCTCGGAGTTACCGGTAAGACCATAGCTGGCTCTTAGCTTTAACTCAGAAACCAATTGTTGTTTTTTCATGAAGCTTTCTTCTGAGATGATCCAGCCGGCCGAACCTGCCGGAAAAAATCCGTAACGGTGATTGGCACCAAACCTTGACGAGCCATCAACACGGCCGCTTAATGATAAAAGGTACTTTTCGTCATACTTATAATTCACCCTACTGAAATATGACAGTAAAGAGTACGCAGTTGAGGTTGATGAACCAGAAGTAATCTCGGCCGAGCTGTTCAACTCTTTATAGGCATCACTCGGAAACTGGGTACCAGTTAGCTGATTCAAATCATTTTGCTGCCTTTGATAGGTCATACCACCAACCGCATCTATATGGTTTTTATCAATATCCTTAGTAAACTGCAGGAAGTTATTGGTATTAAAATTTATCGATGATACAGATGAACTAAAACCGGTTCCGTTTGGTGTACTGGTATTACGTACAGTAAGGCTCCCGTTATAAGTGTCCTCGCCAGAATTTAATATATCAACTCCAACCTCTGACCGAAAACTTAAGAAAGGCAACAATTTTATCTGGGCAAAAACATTCCCCAGGTTTCTATAATCCGTAGTTTTATAATAACTGCTGATCGAATTCAATATAGGGTTAAAATAGGTAGGATAATTACTATTTGGATTACCTGTTGTTGGATCAAGAGCACCACTTACCAGACCCGTACGTGGGTCAATAGCAGGCGTAATTGGAGCTAGAGCCACAATTTGCATAGGTGTTGAAAAGGCATCATCATTATCTAAACGATTATTCCTTGTACGTGAAATACTCAGGTTTGCTCCAACCGTTAACCAACTGGTAGCTTGATTTTCCAGGTTTGTTCTGAAGCTATATTGATTAATTGAATTATCAAGCAGATAGCCTTTTTGATTGTTATAGGTACCGGACATGTAAAACTTTGTTTTATCAGTACCGCCAGAAAATACAAGATTATAGTTTTGCACAGGAGCATGCTGGGTGATCTGGCTAAACCAGTCGGTATTTACCTTGTATGTTTTATAATCGTCATTACCAGCCGAATATCTTTGAAGCCTCGCTTCAATAGCGGTAGATGAAACCCCTCCGTTTACTGCAGCTTCGCGCATAAATTCAACATATTGTTGCGCATTCATAAACTCGCGTTCATGAGTAGGTTTACTAAAACCATAGTATTCATTATAGGTAATATTTGTTTTACCAGCCTTACCCTTTTTGGTGGTAATCAATACTACACCGTTTGATGCTCTTGAACCATATATTGCAGCTGCTGAGGCATCTTTTAATATCTCAATTGATTCAATATCATTTTGGTTCAAATCAACCAGGGGATTGGTTGATGCACCATTGGTAGAGAAATCATCTACAGTAATAGGCAAACCGTCAACTACATATAAGGGCTGGCTACCCGCTGATATTGATGAGGCACCACGTACACGTACCTGTATACCCTGCCCCAACTTACCATTTTGGGCTTGTATATACACACCTGGGGTTCGGCCCTGTATAGCTGACTCTAAACTGGGTACCGGGATATTCGCAATATCTGTTCCTTTAATTTGGGACACCGACCCTGTTAACGATCGCTTGGTCTGCGTGCCGTAACCTACAACCACTACCTCTGAAAGTTGTTTAGGGTCGGGTTCCACCTGGGCATTAATAATTATCCCTTTTATATCTAACTGCAATGGCTTATAACCAACAAATCCAAACACAAGTGTTTTTGCACTATTTGGTACCGACAGTTTGTACATGCCATTGATATCTGTCTGAGTTCCCGTTCCTGAAACTCCCTTAACGGTTACGCTTACCCCAGGTAAGGGCGACCCATCTTTTTGATCCGTTACTTTACCTGTAATAACACGGTTTTGTGCTAAAACTGATGAAATACAAGAAAATAACAACAAAATTGTTAGTAAATTTTTCTTCATAGAGTTAATTTTAAATTAAAAGAAATAAGATATTAGAAACACAAGAACAACAATACTCTTAGAATCAGGGCGATTATTGTAAGATTGTTATAAATTACAGCCCGGGATAGCCGAAAATCACTAAAACTCAATCAAAATCTGGCCCTTTTCCACTTTATCACCAGCCTTAATTTTGATTCTTTTTATGATCACATCAGCAGGGGATTTTATAATATTTTCCATTTTCATGGCCTCCAGTACAAAGAGATTATCCCCTTTTTTTACTTCGTCACCTTCTGTAGCGAAAACTTTAAGCACCATGCCGGGCATAGGTGCCTTTATTTCACTCACCTTAGCATTATTAAGATTGCTTAAGCCCAACTTATCAAGCAATACATCAAACTGGTCTTTTGCTGTAACAGAATAGATAGTATTATTCACCTTAATTTCGGCGGTTTTTGCAGTATTGTTAAAACTAACAACCTCTACACCGTATGACTGGTAGTTTTCAATCACATGGTATGCTCCATTACCTATATGCCTAATATCAGCTACGGTTTTAACATCATTAACTAGCAGATCCCTTTCGGTCCGGTTAATTTCAAAATTATGCTTGCCGTTTATTTTTACCTGGTACATTTGATAAGGCCGTATGGTATTAATATAAAGTTATTAATTTTTACTGACACTTACTAATAAGCTATTGCCAATTAAAAAAATTCTCCATTATTCAGTAAACACATACTGAATTAAGTTTGCACCCATTTTCAGCGCTTTTAAGCGAGCTTCCTGTGTGTCGCCAGCATAAGTGCCATAATCCTCCCACCCATTGCCTAAATCGCACTCATAGGTGTAAAAACACACCAATCTACCTTTATAAATAAGGCCGAAACCTTGTGCCCGTTTCCCATCGTGTTCATGAATTTTGGGTAATCCATTAGGGAAGCTATATTTTTGATGATAAATAGGGTGATTAACGGGCAATTCAACAAAATCAAGTTCGGGGAAAACTTTTTTCATTTGCGGCCTAACAAATTTATCAAAGCCGTAATTATCGTCGATGTGCAAAAAGCCCCCTCCGGTTAAATATTTACGTAAATTCCGGGCTTCCTGATCACTAAATATCACGTTGCCATGTCCTGTCATAAAAATAAACGGATAATTAAATAACGAGGCGCTGCCGGCTTCAACCACATCATCTTCGGCCTCAAAATTCGTTTTCAAAATTTCATTACAAAATTTCACCAGGTTGATTAAAGCGGTACGGTCGCCATACCAATCGCCACCGCCGTTATACTTAAGCCGCGCAATTTTATAAGCAGGCGCGTTAAAACCGCTCATAACCATAATGGCAGCAAAAGCAATTATGATATATTTAGCTATTTTCATACACGGTTTAAAAAGTTCACTTCAAAGCAGGCCTCGAGCGCAGCGGTTTCGGTACGCAAGCGGCTCTCACCTAAAGTTATGGGTTTAAAACCGTTTTGTAAAGCAGTTTCAATTTCGGCGGGTGTAAAATCACCTTCTGGGCCTATCAGTATCATGTATCGGCCCTGTAATGCCAGCTCATCCCTAAGGTTAACCTTATCACCAGGCTCGCAATGTGCTATGAATTTTTGCCCATCAAACGGCTGCGTCAATAACTGATTTAACTTTATGGGTTCATTTAAAAAGGGATGATACGCTTTTATAGATTGCTTTATAGCCGCAGTAATGATCTTGTTTAGCCTGTCAACCTTTGCTTCCTTACGTTCAGACCGGTGACTAATGATCAGGGATATTTCGTCGATACCAATTTCGGTGGCTTTTTCTAAAAACCACTCCAGGCGTTCTATGTTTTTTGTTGGGGCTACTGCCAGGTGCAGGTAATGGTTACGCTGGTTATAATCGGTTGTAACCGAGGTAATGTTTAATATGGTACGTTTAGGGTGCGCATCATGTATAACAGCCGTATAAAAACCTCCACGACCATCAATAAGCTGCACTTCGCTCCCGGGTTCAAGTCTTAATACACGGATAGCATGTTTACTTTCTTCTTCGCTAAGAAAATACTGGGGGTGAGCGGGTTCAATATCAGGAGTATAAAAAAGCATAAAATCAAAAGCTGAAAGCTTAAGGCTTAAAGCCAAAAGCCTGAATACATAAAGCTTTGTGCTTTCAGCCTTAAGCTTTCAGCATCACTCAGTGTAAATCTACCGCATCTTCTTCATTTATCAGCAATTCTAATTTAACTGATTCGATATTCTGATCAGATTTACGAAGTACGGTAATGTTATATCCATTTGATTCCTTTTGTTCGCCAACATCAGGTATTTTACCAAATATGTCGCCCAGCCAGCCAGATACGGTATCAAAATCGCCATCCTCGGGCAGGTCATGTGGTAAATGTTCATTTACATCATAAATAGATGCAAGTGCATTTACAATAAATTCGCGATCATTTACTTTTTCAACAATTGGCTTTTCCTCATCATACTCATCCTGTATCTCGCCTACCAGCTCTTCCACAATATCTTCCAGCGTAACCATACCAGCTGTACCACCAAACTCATCAAGCACAATAGCTATCTGTATGCGTTTCTGCTGCAACTCGGCCATCAGATCATTGATTTTTTTGGTTTCGGGGATAAAATAAGGCTTACGAATGATATCCTTTAACACGATCTCTTCATTACGGGCCAATAGCGGCAGTATATCTTTGGCGTGTACTATACCAATTATTTTATCAATCACATCATCAAAAACAGGCATACGTGAATATCCTTCGGTGATGATCATATCTAACAGTTCCTGTGTAGTTGAAGCTATATCTACACCTGATATTTTGGTACGCGGTACCATAATATTTTTAACAACCCGCTCATTAAAATCAAATACGTTCTGTATCAGTTCATGTTCGTTTGAGTCAAGCGCGCCGGTTTCCTTACCTTGTTCAAGCAGGTATTGTAACTCCTCCGAGCTATGATGTGCTTCGCCTCCAGGCAGAGGGTTAATACCTACCATTTTTAAAACAAAGTTTGCAAAGCCATTTAACAACCATATAAGTGGCCGGCAAACCAGAAAGAAGAAACGCAACGGGACAGATATAGTCATTACTGTACGTACTGACCTTTGTATGGCCAATGATTTTGGCGCCAGCTCACCAAATACAATATGCAATACGGTAATAGCAGCAAAAGCCACCACATGACTGGTATTAATAATAAACGGCGATGTGATAACCACTCCAAAAAAAGAAAAGAGGTTTAACATCATCTTGGTAACCACCTCTTCGCCCGCCCAGCCTAAGCCCAGTGAGGCAATGGTAATACCCAGCTGTGTAGCAGCCAGGTATCCGTCCAGATTATGCATTATACCCCGTGCTACTTTTGCAACACGGCTCCCGGTTTTAGCTTTAAGTTCAATTTGCGATCCCCTGACACGTACCATGGCAAATTCCGCGGCAACAAAAAACCCGTTGAGCAGCACCAGAAATGCGGTCAGGAAAATATGAAATAAGCTTATGTCGAGATCGGGGTGGTCCATCAATTATTGATTGTACTCAGGAAAAGTAGTTTTATACAATTCCAGGCTTTCTTGTATCACTTTATGTGCGTAACGTAAACCTAATAAATGTTCAATAGTTACGTTCTTGCCTTCCAGTTTTTTATAATCTTTAAAGAAACGTACTATCTCAGTCATAGCATGCGGCGGTAATTCATTCAGGTCATTGATATAGTTTACAGACATATCGTTCTTAGCCACCGCTATAATCTTATCATCCTGCTCACCATTATCAACCATGTGCATCACACCTACTACCTTTGCTTCGATGATTGACATCGGGAAAACGTCGATAGAACAAAGTACCAGAATGTCCAACGGATCTTTATCGTCGCAATAGGTTTGTGGGATAAAGCCATAATTGGCCGGGTACATTACTGATGAAAACAAAACCCGGTCTAATTTTAACAAACCAGAGTCTTTATCAATTTCATACTTCGCTTTTGAACCCTTAGGTATTTCAATTATAGCATTAACAATTTCAGGAATATTCTCGCCAGGAGAAACCTGGTGCCAGGGGTGTTGAGTACTCATTTAGTATATTATGTTTATTTTATTTCTTTTGCTTCTAAATATTTCTTTCTTATATAGGCAATAATAAGTGGAATTGAGGTAATCAGTATAAGTCCTATAACTATATACTGCAGGTAATTCTGCAACTGCGGAAATCTTTTCCCCAAAAAAAAGCCACCCAAAGTAAATGTACATACCCAGGTAACGCTGCCTATAAAGTTATATAAAGTAAACTTCTTTATATCAACTTTAACAACTCCTGCAAATATAGGAGCAAATGTTCTAACTATTGGGAAAAATCTACCTAAAATGAGTGCCATGCCGCCGTATTTGTTATAAAATTCGCTGGCGAGGGTTACGTAACGTTTCTTAAAAAACAGCGAATCGCTTTTGTTAAACAACACCGGTCCTGTCCTAAAACCAAACCAATATCCCGCAAAATTTCCTAATACTCCTGCTCCTACAAGCGATAACACTAAAGTGGATATAGTTACATCAACCTTGCCAGCCGAGCATAGCAGGCCTGCCATAAACAACAAATAATCTCCTGGTAAAAAAAAACCAAAAAACAAGCCGGTTTCAGCAAAAACAACAACAAGCAAGAGATAAAAGCCTCCCTTGCTTATGATGGATTGAGCGTCCGTTAAATTTTGAAGGTATTCCCAAAAACTTTCCATTCACTATATCTGTAAAACTACAAATATTAAATCAATTTGCAGTTATTCGTTTACCGATTAAATGAAGCGGGCTATAAAATCAGGGTAGATACCAATAAGGATAGTTACCAATGCCGAGATGGCAAATACAATTTTATAATAAGCAGGCACAGCCAGTTCCGCACGTTCGGCCGAGCGGAAATACATAGCTATAATAACCCTGAAATAATAAAAAATGCTGATAATAGCGTTTACTACAGCTATAATAACCAACCAAACCTGGTATTTGGCTATCGCTCCTGAAAACATGAAGAATTTACCGATAAAGCCAGCAGTAAGTGGTATGCCGGCTAATGAAAGCATGGCTATAGTTAATACCAATGCCAGGAAAGGATTCTTTTTTGCCAGTCCGTTAAAGCTATCAAAACTATCATTGCCGCTTTGCTGCTGCACCAAGATCAGGCTACCAAAAGCTATAATAGATGCGATGGAATATGCGGTAGCATAAATAAACACTGAATTTGCCGATCCCACACCTAAACCTACAATAGCGAAAAGTAAATAGCCAGCATGCGATATACTTGAAAACGCCAGCATACGCTTAAAGCTTTGCTGATACAGCGCTGTAATGTTGCCAATAAATAAAGTGATAACAGTAATAACCAATAATACTGGTACCCAAAAGTCAGACAGGGGTGCAAAGCATACCGAAAACAAACGCAAAAAAGCTGCAAAGCCAGCGGTTTTTACTACGGTTGACATGAACGCGGTAATCAGGGTTGGTGAACCTTCGTATACATCCGGTGTCCAGAAATGGAAAGGGGCAGCGCCTACTTTAAAACAAAGACCAACAATGATCAACGCTATACCTGTATAAAACATAGGGTCGATATGCGGATGAGATAAAACCCATTCTTTTATCACCTCTAAACTGAAAGATCCTGTTGAACCATATATCAGGGTGATACCAAATAGCAAGAACCCTGTTGAAAACGCTCCCATCAGGAAGTATTTCAATGCGGCCTCATTTGATGCAAAATCGCTTTTCTTAATACCTGCCAGTATATATAAACTTACTGACATGATCTCGATGCCGATAAACAGCATCACCAGATTATAAAACGAAAGCATTACGATGATACCTGCCAGCGAAAACAATATAATAGCATAGTACTCGGCGACATTTTTGCTGATCTTTTCAAAATACCCACCTGATAACATCAGGATAAGAATAGTGGCTATAATAGTGATGCCTGAAAACGCGACAGAGAAATTATCAAACATCATCATACCATGATAAATAGGCAGGGCAGCATTATTCCATTGAGCAATGGCAAAGCCTAAGGCCACTAATAAGCCCACAATAGTAACCGGTAATAATGACTTTGTAGCCTTATATAAACCAAGGTACAAAAGCACGATGGGCAAAATAGATATGATGATTAAAGTAGTCATTTATGTTTTAAATTCTAAAAGTTAAATTAATTAACCCTTGCATTTACAGTGTGTATTAAATTATTAACGGCCGCTTCAGATATCTGCATAATAGGATGCGGGTAAACACCTATTACAATGATCAATATACAGATAATACCCAATGTTAATTTTTCTGATCCGGTGATGTCTGTAAAAGTGGCAGTCAATTCGTTAGTTTCGCCTTGCATTACATTTTTGTACATCCGCAGCATATATACCGCTCCAAAAATGATGGTTAAGCCTGCTACAGTTGCCAGTACAATGTTCACATAATGTTGAGCGCTGTATTGAAAAACACCACTCAATAATAAAAACTCACCAATAAAACCGTTGGTTAATGGTAAGCCTACTGTACCTAATACAATAATTAAAAAAGCGATGGAAAACTGCGGCGCTACTTTAGCAATACCGCCCAGCTGACTGATATCGCGGGTCTTTAATCTTCTGCTGATAATATCCCAGATAAAGAACATACCCACTACGTTGATACCGTGGTTTAGCATTTGTATCATGGCACCCTGTATACCCTGTAAGTTCCAGGCAAATATACCGGCAGCTATCAGACCAACGTGTGCTATGGATGAGTAAGCCACTAAGCGTTTACCATCTTTTTGATTAAAGGCAATAAGCGATGCATATATAATACTGATCACCGCTAATATGATCACCAGGCTTTGCCATTGTATAAAACCGATTGGCGCGTTTGGTATTAACCAGCGAATAACACCGTAAATACCCATTTTAAGCATAATACCTGATAACATCATGGTACCCGCGGTTGGCGCTTCGGTATAAGTATCCGGTTGCCAGGTATGGAATGGAAACAAAGGCATCTTAATGGCAAAGGCCAGGAAAAATGCCCAGAATACAAATGACTGGTGGCGTGCATCTAATGCTACTCTGTAAAATTCGTGCAGGTCATATGTTTTACCTGGTGTTTGCAGGTACAGGTAAATGATACCTATCAGCATAAATAACGAGCCGGCAAACGTGTATATAAAAAACTTAATGGTGATGCGGATGCGATTTTCACCACCCCACAGGGCACATATAAAGTAGATCGGTATTAGCGCGGCTTCCCATCCTACGTAGAATAAAAATCCGTCAAGTGCAGTAAACACTACCAGCAGGCCAGCCTGCATAAACAATATCAAACCATAAAAAGCGCCCGCATTTTTATGCTCATGCTGAAAGGTGGATAAAATAATAAGTGGAACAAGCAACGTGGTCAATAATACCATGATCATGCTGATGCCATCAATACCGGCACTAAAATAAATGCCAAATTTGGTTATCCATGGTACGTCAATAATAAACTGGGTAGATGCATCAGGTGTAAAGCGGCTTAAAAATATGCCGGCTATTACCAGTTCGGCAACGGAGAAAAACAATGCAGCATATTTGGCAACCTCATTTTTTAATAAGGCAACAATAATTGCGGCAACTACTGGTAAAAAAATTAATATACTAACGGTCATGTTATATGGTAAACGCTTATCGTTTATATTTTAGTTAATCCAAATATGCTATACGCCAATACAGCAATAATACCCAGTACCATGATAAATATGTAGAAACCCACATTACCGGTTTGCAGTAAACGCAAGCCCTTGCTGGTTTCAATAGTACCTTTACCCAATCCGTTCACCAGGCCATCAATACCCAGACGCTCCACCACGTTGTAAAAAAATGTGGAAAGGAAATCCAACGGTTTACGGATAATCGTATCATAAAGCTCATCGATATAAAATTTATGGTATGATATACTGGTCAATGCAGGACGCTCCTCTGTATCAGCCACCGGAACACTACCGTTTTTAGCGTATTTGATATAAGCATATATCAACGCTACCAAGGCAACGCCTACTGAAAAAGCCATCAGTATATACTCGGTACTTGCCTGTAGATGATGTTCGCCCATAATGGCATTTGATTTCTCAAATACCGGCGCCAGGAAATGCTCCAGCTCATGGTGACCGCCTAATACCTCGGGCACACCAATAAAACCACCAACTATAGAAAGGATGGCCAACACAATAAGCGGAATGGTCATACTTGCCGGCGACTCATGTACATGGTGCTCCTGCTCATGTGTACCACGGAACTTGCCGTAAAAAGTAAGGTACAGCATCCGGAACATATAGAATGAGGTAAGCATAGCGGTAAATACGCCTATTACATAAAACGTGGTGCTATGTGCATAGGCATGAGCCAGGATTTCGTCTTTTGAAAAGAAACCCGAGAATGGGGGGATCCCTGAAATAGCTATGGTACCGATCAGCATGGTAGCAAAGGTCACTTTGATTTTACCTTTTAAGCCACCCATTTTGCGCATATCCTGTTCGCCACCCATGGCATGGATCACCGAACCTGCACCCAGGAATAATAAAGCTTTGAAAAATGCATGTGTTAATACGTGGAAGAAAGCTCCGGTGTATGCACCCACACCTAAACCTAAAAACATATAACCCAATTGTGATACGGTTGAATAAGCCAGTACCTTTTTAATATCGGTTTGTGTTAAAGCAATCAGCGCGGCAAATAGCGCGGTGGCTAAACCTACTATCGCTATAATCTCCATGACATCCGGAGCCAGTGTATAAAATATGTTTGAACGGGCTATCATATAGATACCTGCCGTAACCATGGTTGCTGCGTGTATCAATGCTGATACTGGGGTTGGACCGGCCATGGCATCGGGCAGCCAGGTAAACAAAGGCAACTGTGCCGATTTACCTACCGCTCCCACAAACAATAATATAGTAACCGTAAAGAATGGAGCCGAACCAACTTTCATGGTTGCTGCCTTGGGGAATATAGTTGCAAACTCAATGCTGCCAAAAACATATATAATGGTGAACACCCCTAATAAAAAGCCCAGGTCGCCAATACGGTTCATGATAAAGGCTTTTTTGGCAGCATCTGCATAACTAGGATTGGTGTACCAGAAACCTATTAACAGGTATGAGCATAAACCTACGCCCTCCCAACCAATGAACATGATAAGGTAGTTTGAACCCATTACCAGTAAAAGCATAAAGAACACAAATAGGTTCAGGTAAGCGAAAAACTTGCCGAAACCTTTATCGTCATGCATATAACCTACAGAGTACAGATGGATCAGGAAACCAACACCGGTTATAATAAGCAACATGATAGAACTCAACTGATCTACCAAAAATGCGAATGGTATTTTTAATGCCCCAACAGAGATCCAATCGAAATAAGTAACATTGATAGGATGACCGGTTGATTTGATCTGGAAGAAAACTGCGAGACTTAAACCAAAAGATACCAGTACCAGCAGACTTCCAATAAAGCCAATTACGTTTTTTGATAATGAATTGCGGCCAAATCCGTTAATAATAAAACCGGCTAACGGTAATATGGGAATAAGCCAGATGTATTTATCCATGTTATATAAACCCCCTCTAAATCTCCCCCAAAAGGAGAGACTTTAAGTTTCTTTTTATTTTAATTTATTTATAACCTGCCTTAAAGCAGATGTAACATTCATTTTCAAAGTCCTCCTCTTTGGGGAGGGTTGGGTGGGGTTACCACTTCAGCCTGTTCAGCACGTTGATATCAACCGAGTTAGTATTACGGTATATCATTACAATGATAGCCAAGCCTACAGCAACTTCGGCGGCGGCAAGCGCCATAATAAAAAACACGAAAACCTGTCCGCTGGCATCGCCCCTGTAAACAGAGAAGGCTGCGAGTAACAGGTTAACCGCGTTAAGCATCAGCTCAACCGACATAAAGATCACAATGGCATTACGACGGATCAAAACGCCGATAACTCCTATCGAAAAAATGATGGTGCTTAATAATATATAATGATTAAGCGGTACCGCGTGTATGGTATTTGTTAAACTATCCATTATTATGCAGCTTTAGGGTCTTTAGTAGCCAACAGAACCGCGCCCACCATTGCCGATAACAGCAATACTGACGATACTTCAAATGGCAGTAAAAATTCATTAAACAATACTTTACCCAGATTTTTCACGAGGCCCAGATCAGGATTCTTCAGTATTACAGGATCAGATATACCGATTGACTTTAACGAAGCCACCAGGGCCACTATTAAAATACCACCACCAAATACACCCGCAAATTTCACCATAAATGGTTTAACAGGTTCGCTCTCCTTGTTCAGATTGATCAACATCAGCGTGTACAGGAACAATACCAGTATGGCCCCCATGTACACTATAAAATTAACGATAGCCAAAAACTGGGCATTCAATAAAATATAGTGAATGGTGAACGTAAAAAAAGTAAGTATCAGATAAAGGATACTATGTACCGGATTTTTAGCCGAGATAACCAATATCGAAAAGAATATGGACAAAAACGCGATGAAGTAAAATGTACTCATGTTTATATTTACAAAATACCCTTGCCCTGTTAAAAGAGTTGGGCAAAGGTATAAAACTTCTTTATTGATTTAAGGGGGCCTCTACTAATTTGTCTTTACCGTAAATAAAATCCTTCCTCAAATAGTCGGCAGGCACAATATCACCGTCAAGGTAAATAGCTTCCTTAGGACAAGCCTCTTCGCACAATCCGCAAAAAATGCAGCGCAGCATATTTATTTCATAAACAGCGGCGTATTTTTCTTCGCGATATAAGTTTTCTTCACCAGGCTGGCGCTCAGCAGCAGTCATGGTAATGGCTTCGGCCGGGCATGAAAGGGCGCACAATCCGCAGGCGGTGCAGCGTTCCTTGCCATCCTCATCGCGTTTAAGCGAGTGCATACCGCGAAAGTTTTCAGAAAATTCACGTTTCTCTTCAGGATAACTTATGGTTACCGGTTTCTTGAAGAAGTGTTTCATGGTAGTGGCAAGGCCGCCCATAATGGCCGGCAGATAAGCACGCTCTAAAAAATTGAGTGGCTTAATTTCCAACACTTTGCGCTTATTACTTAATGATTCCATTAGTTATATGCTTATTTTAAAAAAGTTGTTATTAAACCGGTTAGTATGATGTTGGCAATAGCCAAAGGTATCAATACTTTCCAGCCCAGATCCATCAGCTGATCATAGCGGAAACGCGGGATTGTCCAGCGTACCCACATGAAAAAGAAGATGAATGCAAATATCTTAGCGAACAGGAACACCACGCCCAATATGGTTACCAGATTTTCTGATAAACCCAAGTGATGCATAAACGGAAAATTATAACCACCAAAATATAAGGTAGCCATTACTGCCGATGATATGAACATGTTAATGTATTCTGCAAACAGGTAAAAACCCAGTTTCATTGATGAATACTCGGTATGATAACCACCCACCAGCTCGGTTTCGCACTCAGGCAAATCAAAAGGGCTGCGGTTAGTTTCGGCAAAGGCACAAACAATGAATATCAGGAACCCTAAGGGTTGTCTGAAAACATTCCACGTAAACCAGCCATTAGCCCAAAAACCGTGTTGTTGTTCTGCGATTTCACGCAGACTTAAAGTACCGGTCAACATCAGCAAAGCGATGATGGATAAACCCATCGAAATTTCGTAGCTGATATTTTGCGATGCCGCGCGGATAGCGCCTAATAACGAATACTTATTGTTGGATGCCCAGCCACCTATCATTACGCCATAAACACCTAATGACACTACGCCAAATATGTAAAGCACACCTACGTTGATATCAGTAACCTGCAGATCAACTACATGGCTGCCAATGGTTAGTTTTTGTCCCCAGGGTATCACTGCCGAACCTATACAGGCTGTGAGTATAGCCAGTGATGGCCCTACAATAAACAGAAATGGTGTTGCATTGGTTGGGATGATCTCTTCTTTCAGGAACATTTTGCCACCATCGGCCAATGGTTGTAAAAGTCCCCACGGACCTGCGCGATTAGGACCAATCCTGTCCTGGAAAAACGCGGCAACCTTACGCTCGGCATAGGTTGAATACATGGCCACAACCAAGCTGATAGCAAAAATGATCACTATCAGTACAAACTTAATTACTATATCTGCTAATCCCATTATAAGCGTGTGTCTCTGTCAAATTGTTCTCTATTCGCTTCCATCAGTACCGGATTGGTTTTAACCACCGGCAGCGGTGTAAATTCGTAATGATTGGAGCTAATAACTGATTTATGCGATACCTTACGCGGGCCTTCAATTACCCAATCAGCTGTTTTCTTTTTATCAAAACGGCAGGTATTGCAAATAAACTCCTCTAATTCGCCATAAACATCCTTACGTCCGGTTACCCTGATCACATCTTCGCCTTTGTACCATAAAGTTGTTTTACCACAGCATTTATCACAATCGCGGTGTGCTTCAACCGGTTTGGTAAACCATACCCGGTTTTTAAAGCGGAAAGTTTTATCTGTTAAGGCACCTACCGGACATACATCAATGATATTGCCCGAAAAATCATTATCAACCGCTTTGGTTATATAGGTTGATATTTCAGAATGATCGCCTCTGTTCAGGATACCATGTAAACGTGTATTGGTGATCTGATCGGCAGTGAATACACAACGATAGCATAAAATACAACGCGTCATGTGCAGCTGTATCTTATCGCCGATATCAATTTTTTCAAACGTACGGCGGTCAAACTCATAGCGGGTTTTAGCAGCGCCATGTTCAAAACCTAAGTCTTGCAAATGGCACTCGCCGGCCTGGTCGCACACCGGGCAATCCAGCGGGTGATTGATCAATAACATTTCAACCACACCTTTACGCGCCTCGATCACCTCGGGCGAAGTTATATTTTGCACCTCCATTCCATCCATAACCGTAGTACGGCATGAGGCAACCAGCTTAGGCATAGGGCGCGGATCTTTTTCAGAGCCTTTGCTTACCTTAACCAAACAGGTACGGCATTTACCACCACTGACTTCCAGCTTGGAGTAATAGAACATAGCAGGCGGAACAATATCGCCCCCGATCAGCCTTGCGGCATTCAGTATGCTTGTTCCCGGTTCTACTTCAACGGGTATCCCGTCTATTGTTACTTTCATTGACATTTTATATAACGTCCTTGTATAAACTCTAAATCCTAATTTCTAAAGTTTTAGAAACCTTTTGTTCTTCCCGTCATTGCGAGGAACGAAGCAATCTCTATGCTATACATAGCGGCCCTGTAAATCGGGGATTGCTTCGTACCTCGCAATGACGCGCGGTTTTATTTATTTTCTTTTGTCATGCTGAACGTAGTGAAGCATCTGATCGTCGATAGATCCTTCGTTCCTCAGGATGACAACTTTATTTTTTATCCTGCAACCGATTCTAATTTTGGTAACGGATCCGCATAATGTGCTAAACCGTAATTCCTCGAAACCGCTTCGCTTGCATTTGTTACATGCCATTCAAACTCATCCCTGAAATGGCGGATAGCGCTGGCCACCGGCCATGCTGCCGCGTCACCCAGCGGACAAATGGTATTTCCTTCAATTTTTTTAGACACATCAATCAACAGATCCATATCACTTGACTTGCCATGACCATACTCTAAACGGTGCAATACTTTTTCCATCCATCCTGTACCTTCACGGCAAGGCGAACATTGTCCGCAGCTTTCATGATGATAAAAGCGGGCGAAGTTCCAGGTATTACGTACAATACAGGCATCCTCATCATAAGCAATAAAACCTCCCGAACCCATCATGGTACCGCTCACAAAACCACCATCAGCTAATGATTCATAACTCATCAATCGCGGTTCGTTATTAATAGTTTTCAGGATAAGATTGGTGGGTAAAATTGGCACTGATGAACCACCTGCAACAACCGCTTTTAAGCGTTTGCCATTGGCAATACCACCACAATATTCATCAGAGTATATAAATTCTTCGACCGGTAAACCCAGATCAATTTCGTAGACACCTGGTTTTTTCAGGTTACCACCAGCCGAGATCAGCTTGGTACCTGTACTGCGACCAATACCTAATTTAGCATATTCGTCACCACCATCGTTAATGATTGGCACTACCGCGGCAATTGATTCTACGTTGTTTACCACGGTTGGGCAACCGTACAAACCCGCGATAGCCGGGAATGGCGGTTTAATACGCGGGTTACCACGTTTTCCTTCCAATGATTCTAACAGGGCGGTTTCTTCACCGCAGATGTATGCACCACCACCAGGTTGTACGTACAGCTCCAGATCATAGCCTGATCCCAATATATTTTTACCCAGGAAACCTTTCGCTTTGGCTTCGGCAATGGCTCTTTCTAAAATCCTGATTTGTGGCATCATTTCGCCACGTACGTAGATGAATGAGGTATTAGCTCCCAATGCAAAGCTCGACACGATCATCCCCTCGATTAGCAGGTGAGGGATATAGGTCATCAGGTAACGATCTTTAAAAGTACCAGGTTCTGATTCATCAGCATTACAAACCAGGTAACGTGCAACCCCTTCTGGCTTGGCCAAAAAGCTCCACTTCATCCCGGTTGGAAAACCCGCACCGCCACGACCACGTAATCCCGACTTTTTAACTTCTTCAACCACATCATCGGGCGACATGGTTTTTATAGCTTTTTCAACAGAAGCGTAACCACCCTTTGAGCGGTAAACATCAAATGTATTGATGCCGGGTACGTTTATATGTTCTAATAGTAATTTGCGTCCCATGATACTGTTAATTTTTTGCTCCTGATCTTAAATCGCCGATCAATTTATCTACCGAATCGTTAGTTAAATTTTCGTAAAAAGTATATTCAGGGCCAATTTGTAAAACCGGACCAAAGCCGCATGCCGCAAGGCACTCTACACCACGCCAGCTAAACAGGCCATCAGCGGTAACTTCACCTTCCTTAACACCCAGCTTCGCTTCAATATGATCCATAATCTTTTCGGCACCTACCAGGCAGCAACCGCTGGTACGGCAAACCTCCAATACATATTTACCCTGTGGGCGTAAGAAGTACATGCTATAAAATGAAGCTACTTCATAAACCTCAATTGGCAGTATTTCAAGATAGGCAGCCACCTTATCCATTGCAGGTACACTTGTCCAGCCAAATTCAGCCTGTACCAGGTGCAATATTGGCAGTAAGCCCGATTTTTGCTTTCCCTTAGGATAACGGCTTACTATATCATCAAATTTACTGATCAGTTCCGGTGAAAAATCAACCGGTACCTGAGCATCTTCAACTCTAAGCATCTAACTCTCCGGCTATAACGTTTAAACTACTCATGTTAATAATTGCGTCTGATAATAACATACCACGGCTCATTGATGCGTACATCTGGTAATTGATAAAGCTTGGCCTGCGGAAATGCAAACGGTATGGGCTACGCCCGCCATCGTTCACCAAATAAAACCCCAGTTCGCCATTAGCGCCTTCTACAGAATGATATACTTCGGTATTCGGGGTTGGTATTTCGCCCATCACAATTTTAAAGTGATAAATAAGGGCTTCCATGTTATTATAAACTTCTTCTTTTGGAGGCAGGTAAAACTCGGGCACATCAGCATGAAAAATATCCGTTGGCTCTTTTTCCAATTTTACCAGGGCTTGCTCAATAATGCGCAGGCTTTGCCACATCTCTTCGTTACGTACCAAAAAGCGGCTGTAAACATCGCCATTGGTACCAACAGGCACTTCAAAATCAAAATCTTCGTATGATGAGTATGGGTTCATCGCCCTTACATCATAATCAACACCGGCGGCACGCAATAAAGGACCTGTCCAGCTATAACTTAACGCGGTTTCGGCAGTAACAGCAGCCACATCTTTGGTGCGGTCAACAAAAATACGGTTACGGTTAAACAGCGACTCAAATTCTTTTAATGTAACCGGGAAGTTTTTAAGGAAGGCGCGCAGTTTAGCGAAGGCAATAGTGTTAAAATTGCGTTCAAAACCTCCTATACGGCCAATATTGGTAGTAAGGCGCGATCCGCAGATCTCCTCATAAATTTCATAAATAGCCTCGCGGTGCTCCATCATATACAGGAAACCCGTAAACGCGCCGGTATCAACGCCCAATACACCGTTACAGATGATGTGATCGGATATACGGGCAAGCTCCATGATAATAACACGCAGGTAATCAACCCTTTTTGGTATGGTGATACCCAACATTTTTTCAACCGTCATGTGCCAGCCCATATTGTTAATGGGCGACGAGCAATAGTTTAACCGGTCGGTAAGTGGGGTTATTTGGTAAAAAGGCCTGTGTTCGGCAATTTTTTCGAACGCACGGTGTATATAACCAATGGTTGATACACCACTAACAATTCTTTCACCATCCAACTGCAGCACGTTTTGAAATACGCCGTGGGTTGCAGGGTGAGTTGGCCCCAGATTTAGGGTTGAAAGCTCGCTTTGCGGATCGTTGTCTGTATATACAGGATGATTTTGCATCAGTATAATTGTTAATTTAGATATTAGATTTGAGACTTGAGATATTAGACTTTTGAATTGTTACCAATAGGAAAAATGGTCTAAAATCTCATGTCTCACATCTAATCTATATGTTATCTTCCGAAGAAGTAATCCTTTTTATCAACGCGGTTAGGGTCTTCCAGTGGAAACTCTTTGCGCATTGGGAAAGCCGTCATGTCGTCAACATTTAATATACGGCGCAGATCTGGGTGGCCGTCAAATATAACTCCAAAAAAGTCATACGTTTCGCGCTCCATCCAGTTAGCGCCTTCCCATAACACCGTAGCGCTTGGGATATGCACGTCGTCATCAGTTAAAAAAACTTTTACCCTGATACGCGTATTTGTTGTAAGGCTATGCAAATGGTAAATGATACCAATTTGTTTTTCCTGTTCAGGATAATGTATAGCGGTAATGTCTGTTAAAAATATAAACCGGAGAGCGTCATCAGTTTTTAAAAAAGTTAACAAGTCAATGATCTGCTCGCGACTGGTTTCTACGGTAAGCAAACCATAAGGTTCGCCCACAACAGTTACCTGTTGGTCAAATTTTTCGCCAATTCTTTTTAAAAGCTCTTCGTTTGGTATCTGGGCCATTATTGAATTCCGTATTTAGCTAACAATTCCTGGTACTTAGGCTCATTTCTGCGACGAAGTGTTTCCGTTTGCACCAATTTTTGAATATTAATAAAGCCATCAATAATAGCTTCGGGGCGGGGCGGGCAACCAGGCACATAAACATCAACCGGTATTACTTCATCTATACCCTGCAAAACAGAGTATGTATCAAATATACCACCGCTTGATGCGCACGCGCCAACAGCCATTACCCAGCGGGGTTCGGCCATTTGCAGGTATACCTGCCTTAGTACAGGAGCCATTTTTTTGGCAATGGTACCCATAACCATTAAAAGATCGGCCTGGCGGGGCGAAAAGCTTAAACGCTCGGCACCAAATCTTGACAGGTCATAATGAGAAGCCATGGTTGCCATGAACTCAATGCCACAGCATGAGGTAGCAAATGGCAGGGGCCATAATGAATTGGAGCGCGCTATACCTATTACTTTATCAAGCGAGGTAGCAAAAAATCCAGCGCCTTCTATTCCTGCAGGGGCATCAACTATTTGAATATCACTCATTGAACTATTTTAATAGAAAATCCGCTACCCGGAAAAGACGGATAGCAAGCGCAAATTTACAATAATAACCATGTAAAAGGTACACTATGAGTATGCAGGAGGCATATTTAGAATCAATCTAAACTTAGTCCCAATCTAAAGCACCTTTTTTTATTACGTATATAAAACCCAATAAAAGCGTGGCCATAAATATGAACATTTCAATCATTCCCTCTTTACCCATTTCCCTGAAATTAACTGCCCAGGGATACATGAATATTACCTCCACATCAAACAGTACAAACAATATAGCAACCAAAAAATATTTGATTGATATAGGTGTACGGGCATTGCCTACCACCTCTATCCCTGACTCAAAAGGGGTCAGCTTATCTTTGGTAACACGTTTTGGGCCAATTTTATGTGTTACAAACATGGTGGTTACCACAAACCCTACAGCCACCAACATTTGAAATATGATGGGCAAATAATTAACCGGTAAACTTTGTAATTCCATGGTGCAAATATACTAATGCATCAATAATAAAAAAGGCCTCTTTTACAAGAGGCCTTAATCTGATTAATAATTTTTACTATTTGCTTTTCCCAGCACCACCTTTACGGGTAAAATAGGCTGCAGCCTGTTTATTGGTAGGATCAAATTCGCGGGCCTTGGTATAGTTTTCAGCAGCTTTCGCGTCATCTTTCGCTTTAAACTCATAGTAAGCTCCTAAATAAGCATAAGCCTCAGCAACATAAGCTTTATCGGCATCAGCAACTGGTTGTTTTGCAATTACAAGCTGTATATACTGCTCGTAGTATGGTTTAGCATAACCATTGGTAGTATTTCTGCTTGGCTCTCTCAAATCATTAGCTCTGGCCTGGTAAAGCGCTACAGCGGCAAGCGGAGCAGCAGCTTTGTGCTGTATATAGCTAAATGCCGTATCTGCTTTTACCAATAAGGTAGTATCAGCTACTGGTTTTGGGGTAGCAGTACTATAATATTGCAATTTAAACGCATTGTAATAACTTACACCCTCTTTTAAATAATCATTCAGCGTAGCTGTATGTGATTTAGCAATAAATGTTTTATAAGCATCACCAGCTTCGGCGTATTTCTTTTGATTATATAAGCTTTTAGCAATTTCGCCATAAACATCAGCCTGTGTAGTATCAAGTGTCAAGGCTTTTCTTAATGTATTGATACCTGTTGAATCTTGTCCTGAAGCAATCTGTAAACGGCCCATGTATAAATAGTCACGAGGGATCAAACGTTTTGGATCAGCTTTCTGGAACCAGGTGTTCAATGCAGTTAAACCTGCAGGATAATCTTTGTTCTCATAAGCTGAGTAACCTAAGTAACGATATATTTTAGGGTTATTTCCACCTGATTGTGAAAGTGTGGTTGCTTCCTGCTGTAATGTTTTATAATCACCAGCGTAAATAAGGAAATCGGCATAACGCATTCTTGACTCAACCGAAAGATCTGTTAAGCTCAGGTATTTTTTATATTCTTCAGTAGCTTGTTTAACTTTAACCGAAGCTTGTTTTGGATCTGTTAATGCCCAACGCAAATCTGTTTCGGCCCATTCACGGTATGCAGGTCCGTAGTTAGGATCAATGGCTAAAGCATCCTGAAATTGTTTTTCTGAATCTTCAAAGTTATTGGCAAACTTCCACAATACACCGGTTGCAACCTTGGCTGCCGGGTTTTTAGGATCAATAGTTGCCGCATCAGAATAAGCCTGATAAGCCTCATTGCTCTTTAATTGTGAGCGGTAAGCATTACCCAAAGTGATCAATAAGTCAACATCTTTTGGATTTACTGCTTTACCTTTTGTTAAAACCGCGATAGCAGCATTAGCGTCAGCTGGTGACACTTTTGCATCAGGTGTAAGCGGTAACAAATAAGCTTCGCCAACATACTGATATGGTTTAACATTTTTACCAGCAAGCGCTATAGCCTGGTTAAAGTTTGTTGTTGCTCCATTATTATCCTTATCTAAACGGGCAACAGCACCTAAACCTGCATAATTCAATGCTGATTTTGCATTTACAGCAATACCTTTATTAAAGATTGCTTTTGCAGAGTCGGCATAATCTTGTTTAAGATATACCCATCCCAGGTAAAAAAAGTTCTCGTCCTTATCGGCTTGAGTAGTCGTAAGGTTTTTAAGCATCGACTTTGCTTTCTGATACTGTTCGGCATCAATAGCTTTTTTAGCATCAGCCAGGCTTTGCGCATAAACTGATGACCCCACTAATACCAGTCCTAATGATGCCGTGGCTATTTTACTGATCATTTTCATCTTTAATTAAATTTATTTTTAATACTTATCTCTCTTGTCGGTATTGAATCAGGCAATAAACCCGATTTTAATATAATACGTTGTCCTGTTGAACTACCTAAAAATTTGGCAAAACCCATAGCTAATCCTACCTTGCTTGAACAGTTAATCATATATAAGCCCCTACTTAAGGGATACTGTTTTAAGACAAGTGTTTCTTGTGATGGTTTAAAATACTGGTCATGGAACTCCTTACTGGCCTCATCCCTTACCCCTACTATTTTAACCTTATTTACGTAATCTGCATAATCCTTATCAGGATCATTAAGCCAACTAAAGCCGGTTATTCCTAAAGCTCCCGGATGTTCACTTATGTATTTTATAACCTCTTTACTTGATTTAAGAGCGTAAATATTTTTCTGCGTAAATCCCTTGCTTCCTGAGAAGTCCTTCAAATACCTTACCAAACTTGAGTTAGGGTTGTCAAAAACAATAGTTTTGTTTGGATCACCCTGCCCATTAAGCATTTTTTTTAAGTCATTTACTGTAATAGTTGTATCGTTCGAAGCATCATTTACGATCAGTGTAACTGCATCAATAGCAAATCGAACAGACTCAATAGCAAGCGTTCTTTTTGTTATAATAGCACGTTCATTTGCAGTAAGATCACGCGAAAGTATAGCAACCCTTACACTATCATTAAGCAGCATATTCACGGCTTCATTTTCTGTTTTGTAAAGAACAACAGGTTTTGCTTCAGGAGTTAAACTTGTATAAATGTACAATTCCTGATTCAGGATAGGCGAAAATGACTCATCAGCAACAAAAGTTGCAGTTCCCGATCTGGAACTATTATCGTTAGAAAACTTTGTTGGTTTTTGCCTGCATGCCTGTAATCCGGTAGCCAGAATCAATACAAAAAACAAACACTTAGTACTAAATTTAATCCTCATACTGATCTTTCTTGAACAATCTTGAAAACCGTAGAATGGCGTATCCAATAACAAATACTCCAAAAAGCGTCCGTTGATATTGCGGCAATTGCAATGGGAGCTTGTCCCAAAATAGGATCATTAAGCCTAAGACGACAAAACAAACGAAGGTGACTGCTCCTAAAATAAACAAAAACCGCCTTTTGGGCGATTTTTGTTTGCTATTAAAATTAAATGGCATTATCCTAATTATCGCTTGCTAATGTAAAGCTAATTGGAACGCTGTATTGTACACGAACCGGACGACCGTTTTGTATACCAGGTTTCCATTTTGGTGAATTTTTCAATACACGAACTGCTTCTTCATCGCAACCGCTACCGATACCTCTGGTAACTTTAATATCAGTTAATGAACCGTCGCGTTCCACAACGAAGGTAACGATTACGCGTCCTTGTGTACCGTTTTCGCGGGCTACGGCAGGGTATCTGATGGATTTACTTAAGTAAGCTCCAAACTTATCCAAACCTCCCGGAAATTCCGGAATCTGCTCAACTGAAGTAAAGATCTGGTTAGGATCGGCCTCAACCACTTGCTTAATATCAGAGTTACCTACCGGCTCATCAATTCTGATATCAGCGTTAGGATCACCTTTCTGATCTTTCTGACCAGGGTCAGCAACCTGAAGTTCCTTAACGGTTGGTGGATCTTTTTCTTTAACCTCATTATCTGGTTTTACAACCGGAGGAGGGAAACGAACCTGATCAACCTTTGGTTTAGGTGGTTCTGGCGGCGGTGGAGGTGGTTTTTTAGTTTGATCCACCGGTGGCGGTGGCAACAGCACTACGTCTGTTATCTTTACTTTTTGATCAGCTTTAGGGATAAATCCCTGGATTTTGTTGATAATAGTAGGTAAAGCAACAACAAATACAAACACAATGATTGCTATAATAAGCGCCCTTGATGTATTCTTGGAGTTATCCCTTCTCAGCTCATAAGCCCCATAGGCCTTATTTCTGCTACTAAAAACAACGTCGATCCATTTCTGATCTAATATGTCTAATTTTGATCCAAACATCTTTTAAGATTTAATGGTTGTTTATAACGTTATTTTAAATTATTTAGTATCATTATATATGTTGTTCTTCTGTAAATCAGCAATTTCAGAAGGTGTAATATCAACAATACCATACATTGTAATATTAGTGATATTTATCTCATCAAGTACACCAACCATATTTTTGTACGTTGATTTATCACTTGGTTTAATTACAACAAATACAGCCTTACCGGTTTTTTCCAGTACTTCTTTGCTCTTGTCAATAAGCAGTTTACGTAAATTATCTTTACCGTAGCCGATTATTTCTGGAGCTGATTTGCCAGGCTCACCCAAATACCATTCTAATTTATCGTTGCTCCCTAATAACAAGGTTAACGAACGCGATGCTGCGATAGGTAACTGATCTTTGGTTTTTTCATCCTTATCAGGCATTGCAAGGTCCATCGCTTTTGGCTTGGCCAATGTTGTTGTCATGATAAAGAAAGTGATCAATAGGAACGCTAAATCAACCATCGCTGTTAAATCAACGCGGGTGGATTGCTTTTTACTGCGAACTTTCCCGCCCTTATGTTTGCCTCCCCCGGAGGTGTCTAATTCTGCCATGATCTTTTATTTTTTAGGGGCAGCTGTATTTGCACCGCTGCCTAAGTTTGTTATTAAACTAAACTTGTTCACTTTTTGCTTTTGCAAAATGCCTACAACATCCTTAATAACCGGGTATTCTTCTTTGCTGTCGCCTTTTATAGCTATACGAAGTTGAACATTATCCAATGCTACAGTAGCTTTACGGGCCTCACGTATCCAGTTAAACAACTCGTTGCTTACAGAATCGCGGGGAATACCTGGTTTGTTATATTTTTTTTGGTCATCAGGTGATAAAGCAAGAAACTGATGTAGCTGATTAAAGGGAACACCTACAGATGTCAAAGAAGAAAACTTGGTCAACTCATCAGGGGTAAATGTCTGTTTATAAATTTCAGCCATTTGAGTTAAGGTTTGTTTACGCAGGTTTATTCCCTCTATTCCAAAAAATGCTTTCTGTGAACCCACAGAAATGGTAGCGAAGTCTGACTCCGGGATCGGCTGTTGTATTGACGATTTTGGCATGTCAATCGGAACCGGATCTTCGGTACGTACTTTCGCGGTCATTATAAAGAAAGTCAGCAACAGGAAGGCCACGTCGCACATGGCGGTCATGTCAATCGCTGTACTCTTTCTAGGAACTTTTATCCTTGCCATATTTGATTTTTTTTTAAAAATATATAGAATTCAATAATTATAACATCCACACATACATATTAGTCCTGATTATTATATGGGATAAATAAATGGGGGGACGAAAGCTAATTAACCTATATATTTATTATCTGTTGGCATTTTTGTGTGATGAAGCAAATGTTTGTACAATGCTAAATCCAGCTTCGTCAATAGCGTAAGTCAACTTGTCAATTTTTGATGTAAATACGTTGTACATTACGATAGAAACAGCCGAAGTACTGATACCGAATGCTGTATTGATCAAAGCTTCAGAAATGTGTGCAGATAGTTCGATCTGGTTTGGTACACCTGATACCGCTAATGAACCGAAGGCCTTGATCATACCCACAACCGTACCTAACAGACCGGTTAATGTACCGATTGATACCAAAGTAGCAATGATAGTTAAGTTTTGCTCTAACATTGGCATTTCTAAAGCGGTTGCTTCTTCAATATCTTTCTGGATAGCCAAAGTTTTCTGGTCAACGTCAAGATTTGGCTCAGCTTCCATTTCAGCATATTTTTTCAGTGCTGATTTGATAACGTTTGCTACAGAACCTTTTTGTTTATCACATTCTGCTGATGCTCCTTGAATGTTACCTGCGTTCAATAGTGATTGAATCTTTCTAACAAAAGCATCTACACTACCTGTACCAGAAGCTTTTCCGATTACTACGAAACGCTCGATAGAGAAAACGATAACCATTAACAGAAATGACATGATCACCGGTACGATTACACCACCGCTGTATACAGTTCCGAAAATGTCTATAGGAAAAGCAGTCTTGTCGCCGCCTTTGAAGTGGCTTGGATCGCCCAGAACGAATATGTAAATAAGAGTAGTAACAATCAGGCAGATTGGAATAGTTAAAGATGCAAACAAGCCCGATGCACTTGAGCTTTCTTTCTTAACAGGAGTAGTTGGTTTTGTTGGTGCGTTTGCCATTACTTTTAAATTTTAGTTTTAGTTTTTGTTTATATTATAAGTTAGTTAAATGTGCTTTTAAATTAGTGAATAACAAAAATAGAATTTTAATGAAATAAAAAAATCTTTTATGTTATTCTTTACAATTTTTTAATACCAAATTACATTTTGTAGTTAATTGGTCATAAATAACGTAACAATGCATAAAAATTGTGTGTTGCCACGACAATTATTTGCAATGAAAACCATTTTTTTTTATATTATCAAGCAATCCGGAATAAAAATTATGTTAAATTATGTTATTAATCTGTTACAAATAATGTTTTAAGTATAAAACATTGCCGGTGATGGAATATAACATCGTCATGCTTTTTTTGTTTTAGTGTACATTATACGCTTAGCCCGTCCCATTACCCGGCTTTTTAATGTACGCAAACCCATTATAGCCTATCCACCCGCCTTTTTTGCCTTATAACCATCTGTTTGCAGCAAGATTAAAATTTTATCCCTGAAATCGCCCTGTATCAATATTTCACCATCTTTCACCGAGCCGCCAACACCGCATTTTGTCTTCAGTTTTTTGCCGATAAGCTCCAGATCCGCATCGGTACCTATAAAACCGGTGATACGGGTAAGCAATTTGCCGCCACCCTTACGATCAAGATAAATTTTAAGATTTTGCTGTTGGGGTGGTAATGTCTGTGAAGCATGCCCTCCGTTTTCCTGGTATTGAAAATCGGGATCAGTTGAATAAACTACACCTGTAAAATTCTTCTTAGCCATAATATCAGTTTTTATAAGATTGGCCCACTATAACCTTTAACGAGTTGGGCACTACATTAATATGTATACCTGTACCCATTATCTGCGGCTCGCCATCCAAATGTATGGGCCCCTCTATTTGCCGTGTTACATTAATTTGTTTACCGCGAATAATTTCAACATAGCTTGTACCCTCGGATGTTTTGGTAAGCATGCGGATACCCATTTCCGGAAAACGCCACAAGGGAAACTTCCTGATCACACAAACATCGAGCAACCCGTCCTGTACCGAAGCACGCGGAGAAATATGCGCGTTATTGCCATATTGTGATGAATTGGCAATACTCAGCATAAATGCCTTACGGTTGTAAACCTTACCATCAACTTCAATATGATAATCCTGCTCATTATAATTAGCTATTTCTTGTATTGATGACTTAATATAAGATACAAAACCTCTCTTTTTCCCATGTGAAAACACCTCACTGATGTGGGCATCAAATCCCATACCTGACATGTTAAAAAATGGCTGCCCGTTTACCGTAGCCGAATCAATGCTTTCAACCCGGCCGGTACTCAATGTTTGTATAGCATGCTGCGGATTCATGGGAATGCCTAAAAAGCGGGCCAGACCATTACCTGATCCGTAAGGAACTATGCCCAGCGCTGTATGGCTGCCCACAATGGCCGATGCTATTTCATTTACCGTACCATCGCCACCAACGGCTACCACTATATCATACTTATCTACCGCCTCCGATGCAATTATCCGTGCATGCGATATACCATCACTAAAAACAATAGTTGCATCAAATATTCCTTTATCAAGGTTTTGATCTATCAGCTCAGGCACACCGTCCTTCTTCTTGCCGCCCGATATGGGGTTTATTATAAATAACGCTTTACGTTTCAATTATGTTTATTATTTCAGCCATCAAAAGTAAATGTATTTTCGGCTTTGTGAAATTTGTTTTATTTTTGCCACCCGAAAGTGGACTGATTTAATTGCCTTATATATACCGGGCTGGATTGCAACCACGTAAAAAAGTGCTAAAACCAACGCTTCTTTTTACTACGATCCGTTAAAACGCTGCATTTCGATTTACTTTATTTAAATTATATAAATTTATATGCCATATTTATTTACGTCCGAATCCGTATCAGAAGGACACCCGGATAAAGTTGCAGATCAGATATCAGACGCACTTATTGATCATTTTTTAGCTTTCGATGCCAATTCAAAAGTTGCCTGCGAAACTTTAGTTACAACTGGTCAGGTAATTTTAGCCGGCGAAGTAAAATCAAAAGCCTATTTAGATGTACAAAAAATTGCCCGTGAGGTGATCAACAAAATTGGTTATACCAAGGGCGAATATATGTTTGACGGCAGTTCATGCGGTGTGCTATCAGCCATTCATGAGCAATCGCCTGATATTAACCAGGGTGTTGACCGCCAGGCTAAAGAAGAGCAAGGTGCCGGCGACCAGGGTATGATGTTTGGTTATGCCACTGTTGAAACCGACAACTACATGCCTTTGGCATTGGATATTGCACATGCACTGTTAATTGAACTGGCTGCCATCCGTCGTGAAAACAACGAGATTAAATATCTGCGCCCCGATGCAAAATCGCAGGTAACATTGGAGTACAGCGATGATAATAAACCACAGCGTATTGATGCGATAGTAATATCAACCCAACACGACGATTTTGATGAAGAAAAAGCAATGCTGGCCAAAATCAGCAAGGATATTATCAGCATCCTTATTCCGCGGGTAGAAGCTAAGTATCCTAAATATGCACACTTCTTTAATGACCAGATCAAATACCACATTAACCCAACCGGTAAATTTGTTATCGGCGGGCCACATGGCGATACCGGCTTAACAGGCCGTAAGATCATTGTGGATACTTATGGTGGTAAAGGCGCTCATGGTGGTGGCGCTTTCTCTGGTAAAGATCCTTCAAAGGTTGACCGTTCTGCAGCCTATGCCACCCGTCACATCGCAAAAAACCTGGTAGCAGCCGGCGTTTGCGATGAAGTGTTGGTACAGGTATCATACGCTATTGGCGTTGCCCAGCCAATGGGTATTTATGTAAACACTTATGGCACTGCAAAAGTTAACTTGCATGACGGCGAAATAGCAAAAAAAGTAGAGGAAGTTTTTAACATGACCCCATACGCTATTGAAACCCGTTTTAAACTGCGTAATCCTATTTACAGCGAAACCGCAGCTTATGGCCACTTTGGTAAACCAAACGAGGTGGTAACCAAAACCTTTATTGCCCATGATGGCAGCGAGCTTAAACGCGAGGTTGAATTGTTTACCTGGGAAAAGTTGGATTATGTTGATAAAGTGAAACAAGCCTTCGGTTTGTAAAACTTAATCATACTATATAATAACAAAAATAGCGGCGGGAATTAACCCACCGCTATTTTTGTTTATACCCATATTGTTTTTATCATTTGTTAAGTGGTATGCCCTTTGTGTTACTAATCTTTGTTACAATAAAAAATGACAACTGGTAAAGAACATTTTACCAGTTTGTTAAGTGTTCTGTCATACAGTTTATGAAACTTTGCATAACACAAAAAATAAACATCTACAAAATAACATAGCATTATGAGTACAAAAAAGATAGGCTGGATAGGTCTTGGCAATATGGGCATCCCAATCTCGCAACAACTAATAAAGGCGGGGTACCCGGTAACCGTTTATAATCGTAGTAAAGAGAAGGAAGCATCGTTAAAAGCTACTGGCGCTGGTATTGCAGCTTCGCCAAAAGAATTAATACAGCAAACCGACGTGGTTTTCATCATGGTTTCAAACGACGAGGCCATCAGCGAAATATTTAATGGCGATGCTGGCCTGCTCAGTGCAAAGACTACCGGTAAAACCATCATTAATATGAGTACCGTATCTCCTGGTATTAGCAAAGAAATGGCTGCCTTATGTAAGGAGCAGGGGAATCATTACCTGGATGCCCCGGTATCGGGTAGTGTGAAACAAGCGGAGGAAGGACAACTAGTGATCATGGTTGGCGGCGAAGAAAATATTTTTGAACAAGCCAAGCCTGTATTGGAGAAACTGGGCAAACTGGCCCTGCTGGTAGGCGGCAATGGCGCAGGAAATACCGCTAAGCTGGCTATTAATACCTTACTCGGATTTCATGCACAAGGTTTAGCCGAAGCGATTGTTTTTGCGCAGCAACACCATATTAAAACCGAGGACATGCTTAACATTATTAATAACAGTGCGCTGGGTAACGTTTTTGCAAAAATAAAGGGCGACGCCATTATTAAGGATAACTACCAGGCAGCATTTGCCTTAAAACATATTGCCAAAGATCTGCGCCTGGCTAAAACAGAGGGCCTGAACTCACCATTGGCAAAAGTTGCCTACCAAACATTTCAGGAAGCCGAAGCTGAATATGGTAATGAAGATATCATTGCTATTATTAAGCAGATCAGTAAATAATCCTTTTTTGTCATGCTGAGTGTAGCGAAGCATCTATTAATCGATATGCATGTTCGAGAACAGATCCTTCACTACGTTCAGGATGACAAGTTGGTAATCTTTTTACACCCTCCCAAACACCACAATACCATTATGCCCGCCAAAGCCAAAAGTATTGCTCATGGTTAAATTAACCGGGTGATTAATAGCCTCGTTTAATACAATATTCAGGCTATCGGGCACAGCCGGGTCCAAATGTTTGATGTTAATAGTGGGAGGAATAACTCCATCGCGCATGGCCAGCAAACAGATAATAGCCTCAATAGCTCCGGCCGCGCCAAGCAAGTGCCCGGTCATTGATTTGGTAGCGCTGATCTGCATCTTATTTTCCTCGTTTTTGGTAAGCGATAATATGGCTTTAAGTTCTGAAAGATCGCCTACATGGGTAGATGTGGCATGCATATTCAGGTAATCAATATCGGTTATCGCAGCACCTGCTTCCTGCAGGGCCAGCTGCATACCTTTGGCCGCGCCCAAACCTTCGGGATGTGTAGCCGTCATATGATAGGCATCAGCTGTCATGGCCGCGCCCCTTACCTCGCCATAAATATGAGCACCTCTTTTAATAGCGTGTTCATACTCTTCCAATACTAAAGCGCCGGCCCCCTCGCCCATTACAAATCCATCCCTATCTACATCAAAAGGTCGCGAAGCTGCTTCGGGATCATCATTCCTGGTCGACATGGCTTTCATCGAACTAAAGCCGCCGAACGAGGCAGCCGTGATGGGCGCTTCTGATCCACCAGTGATGATAACTTTTGCCTTGCCCAACCTGATATAGTTAAAGGCATCCATTATAGCAGTGTTCGATGTGGCGCAAGCCGAAACTGTGGTATAGTTTATACCCATATAACCGTTGCGGATAGAGATCATCCCTGAAGCCATATTGGTAATGAGCTTGGGTACAAAGAACGGACTGAAGCGTGGATGTCCATCGCCCGATACATAATTTGTTACCTGCTCTTCAAAAGTTTCCATACCACCCTGTCCCGAACCCCAGATCACACCTACATCAAACGGATCCATTTTTTCAAAGTCAAACCCTGAATCTTTGATTGCCTCATCTGATGCAACAATTGCATATTGGGTAAAAGGATCAGTCCGCTTTATATCGGCCCGGTCCAAAAAATCAGAAGGAATAAAATCTTTTAGCTCACAGGCGAACTGTGTACGGAACAAAGCAGGATCAAAATGAGTGATCCTTGCAGCGCCGCTTTTACCAGCTACCACATTTTTCCAAAAATCTTTTACTTTATTACCAAGCGGGGTTAGCGCACCCAAGCCCGTTACAACTACTCTTTTTAACATAGCATTATTTAATTGCTGATTAATTTCTGCAAAGTTAATTATAAAATACCAATCGGTATATTTATAATGTAAAAGTAAATTGGTGATGACTCATCCTCAACATTGCTTTCTCACTCTGTACGTTATTGCAAGGTACGAAGCAATCTGCACATCCGCCCTGTCTCGTTAGTTCCTCGCAATGACGCTATTGTTAAATATAAAAAAAATCCATCCTGTTTTCGTTTTTACCATTTGGTAAGTGGATACGGGTATAATACGCAGAACTTTGTTCTATCAAATAATTATATCATGAACACACAAATTAATAACAGTAAACTACAAGGTAAAAGAGTAATAATTATGGGTGGCACATCAGGTATTGGTTTGGCTACCGCCAAAGCTGCTGCCGGTGAAGGCGCCCAGGTTGTAATAGCATCCAGCAATCAGCAACGTGTTGACAATGCTTTAACAGAACTACCTGACAACGCCGAAGGCTATGCAATAGATCTGGGCCATGAACAAAATATCAAAACTTTTTTTGAAGGAATAGGCACCTTTGACCACCTGATATATACCGCAGGCGAAAATCTTAGTTTAATTTATTTAAATGATCTGGAACTGGAAAAAGCGCATGATTTTTTCAATCTGCGTTACTGGGGAGCTTTAGCATCTTTAAAATATGCTGCACCTCATATTAACAAGGGAGGTTCTGTTTCGCTGATGAGCGGTACTGCCAGTGCCCGCCCCGGAGCTGGCTGGTTACTTGGCGCCAGTATTTGTGGTGCTATGGATGGGCTTACCCGTGCTATGGCAGTTGAATTGGCTCCTATCCGTGTAAATGCAGTTGCAGCAGGCGTGATTAAAACAAATCTGTGGAACGGTTTATCTGAGGCCGACCGTGAAGGCATGTATAAATCACTTAGCGAAGCATTACCATTAAAAAGAGTAGGCGAAGCCGAAGATATAGCGCTGGCTTTTACCTACCTCATGAAACAACAATACGGAACCGGACAAATACTCACCGTTGATGGTGGGACTGTTTTAGTTTAACCACCGGTTATTCATCGTTATTTAATACCCCTTGCAATCATCAAACATTAAATTTATGTATGCGATAACAGGCATTACCGGTCACGTTGGTAGCGAGACCGCGAGGATACTATTGGCTAATAATCAACCTATAAGAGGTGTATTCCGTAATCTGACCAAGGCCGCCGGCTGGAGAAATAACGGCGCCGAAATTGCCATAGCCGAACTGCATGATGCACAAGCTTTGGAAGCCGCCTTTAAACACACAACCGGCATTTTTGTAATGACACCACCTTTGTTTGAATCGCCCGATCCTATGGCCGATCATGATCAAATGTTAATGGCATTAAGTTCCGCTATTGAAAAAACCAAGCCCACTAAAGTAGTTTATCTTTCTTCCATCGGCGCACACTTACCAACCGGAACCGGGGCCATTAAAAAGCTTTACGATATGGAGCAAGCTTTTAAAAAACTACCAGTCGCCACCGTAGGTATCCGCGCTGGCTGGTTCATGGAAAATTTCGTAGGTGGTATAAGGCAGGCTAAACAAACCGGGCAGTTACCCAGTTTTCTGAACCCTACGAATATGCCTGTGCCCATGGTAGCGGCTAAAGATATAGGTAAACTGGTGGCCCATCTTTTACAACAAAGCTGGACAGGTCATCGGATCATTGAACTGGAAGGCCCATGCCTGTACTCAGCAAATGATGTGGCAAGCATATTAAGCGGGCAGTTAAACCAAAGTATAAGCACCCGGCTCATTGCTGTCAGCGATTACCAGGCAACTTATCAATCCTATGGAGCAACACCGGCTGCGGCAGCACTGATGGCCGAAATGAACAATGGCTTTAACAACAGTCATATCGTATTTGAAGAAACCGGTTGCGAACATGTGTTAGGTGATACTTTACTGGAGGATGCCCTGAACAGTTATATCCATGCGGGATAATAATTTAATTAAATAACATATTAATAAAGACCTGTCATCCTGAGGAACGAAGGAGCTGCTCACCTAACAGATTCTTCACTTCGTTCAGAATGACAGTTTTTTATTGTCATCAATCCAAACAATTTTCACTTGAACAGGAAATGGAATAATTTATATTTGCCCTATCCTAAAAGAACAACACTCTACCATTATATATGATCATCAGAGAAGCAATCAACAACGACCTTGACGGTGTTTGGGAAATTTTTGGACAAGTTATTAAGACTGGCGATACCTACGCTTTTGACCCCAATAGTCAAAAAGAAGATCTACCCAAACTTTGGTTTGCACCAACCATGAAGGTTTATGTTGCCGAGGAAGATGGTAAGATATTGGGCACCTATTTTATAAAGCCAAATCAAACCGGCTTAGGCGCTCATATTGCCAATTGCGGCTACATGGTACATCCTGAAACCCGTGGCCGGGGTTTGGGTAAACAACTCTTTGACCATTCCTGGCGCATAGCCAAAGAAATGGATTACAAAGGCATGCAATTTAACTTTGTGGTGAGTACCAATACCATCGCGGTAAAACTATGGGAAAGTTTGGGATTTAAAATTATAGGCACCATTCCTAAGGGTTTTAATCACCAGCAGTTAGGTTATGTTGATGCCTATATCATGTTCAGGAAGATCAGTTAAACAGTCCCCCCTTTTCAACGTATATTTTTACGTATGCGGCTAAGCGATTGCGGGGTTATCCCGAGGTAAGATGCGATGTCTTTTAAAGGTACCCTAAGGGCTATGTCAGGTTGTTGCATAATAAACAACTTATACTGGTTTTCGGCATCTTCGCCAAGGTAGCTGTTACGCACCCGTACTTTTTCTATCAGGTGCTGTTGATTTATTTTATCAATAATATCCTTCATGTAAGGAAGTTGTTCATACAATGCCTGTAATTTGCTTTTGGTGATCACCAGTACTTCGGCATCACAAGCCGCTTGTATCCCTGGTTCGGTTGGTGTTGCGTCATTAAAACTTTGCAGTATAGTGCAGATTTGGTTTTCCTTATAAAAGAAGTGTGTAATATCGATGCCTTTGTCGTTGGTAGTTACAATACGCAGTACACCTTTACATACAAAAAACAGCTCATTACAAACCCGGTGACCTTTAAACAAAAAATCACCTTCTTTAAACGCTTTGCATTCAAAGTGCGATGTGATGATTACTGCATCCTCCTCTGAAATGTATTGTAACAGTTTTAAAAAGTTAATAAGCGGACTAATCATGGTAACAAAGATTAGGATACAAAAATATCAGTCAAATATATCAAAGGTTTTTATTTCCTTCTCTTAGTCATTGATGTTAATCGAGAGTTGATACTTACAGAACTGCTAGCTTTCCGGGCATCAGACCGTGCCGCATACCTAAAGTGATATTGAGTATGTTATTGATGACGGCATCATGCCTACCCGATAATATAAAATAGTTATAAATAATATAAATTACAAATAATATCATCACAAAATCAATTATATTACCCCTGGTCTTCAATAGCCAAATTAAGGCCATCAAACATATTTCTGAGTATAATTAATGACGTAATGCACACTACATTTAAACTAACTGTTTCTTACACAGTAGTTATTTATATATATTAATTATTGCAACATGTATTATAAAAGCGTATCATTCAGGTATTTATTAATGATATAATTATCTGAATTACTGTCGCTTTAACACTCATTTACAATGCCTTAGCATCTTTTAATCCGAGGAAAGATAGTTAATTTATTGGGGTTGGCATTTATCTTACAAGAAAAATACCGCTATTAAAGCGTAATTTTTTTAATTGGAGTATTATGAACATAGCCATGGTAGAAACAGGTACCAGAGCCTTAAAAAGCAAATACCCTTGTACCAATACTATTAATGGTACCCTAAAGTAAAATTGCTTAACAGCAAAAAAGCAATGAAGCATTTTATCATGCATTCATTGCTTTTTATAAACACTCTATCTGTTAATGATGTCTTTATTCGTAAAACTTAGGCGCTATGGCCATTAACGACAATTCGGTTTTATGTTTATTTAATAATTTTTTCCACCAGAACTGGAATTTACGTGGATATACTACTCTTTCAGTAAAATCAGCCTTATGCAGATCTTCCATCGCCAGTAATTTATACATTACTTTGCGCGAATGATCAACCACGGCATGCGATCGCTCAGTATATCCCAGTATCCTGTTTATTTCTCTGTTAGTTTTACCGATAAGAATGTACTCAAATACCTGTAAATGCAATGTTGAAAAACCTTTGGTTTTGAGCAATGGCCTGCTTAACGATAACCTATCCTGCTTCATCATAAACCTTATTTTTTAATATTTACATTATTACTCTATACTTCTAAATAACTATTACTCAATCTTGGTTACCTTAAATTCCGTACGCCTGTTTAACTGACGACCGGCAGGATTATCTTTTCCGTTAGGGAGAGCATTAGGCGCAATAGGTACTCTTTTTCCGTAACCTTTGGCATATATACGGTCCTGGGCTATCCCTTTTGATATAATGTAGGTAACGCATGATTGAGCACGGGCTTGTGATAGTTTATCATTGTATTTATCTGACCCGATCCAGTCTGTATGTGAAGCTAATTCAACTTTTATTTTAGGATTATCTTTAAGTACCGTAATCAGTGTATCTAACACCAGCTTTGATTCTGGTCTTAGCGTAGATTTATTAAAGTCATACAGTACATTCTTAATAACGATTGGTTTGTCAATAGTAAATGCCTGTAAGCAAATATCAGGATTATACAAAGTGTCTTTGCTCATTCTGCCTGATGCAGGTACCGGAACATTTTTTGCAAAATACCCGGCTTTTTCAAGGCGCAGGGTATAAGGGCGCCTGGTGGTGACATCAAAAGCATAACGTGCATTTTTACCAACCACTACCTGTTTAATGGTATCATTTGATAACGAATCAATAAAGCTTACTTTGGCCCCAGCCAGCGGTGTACGGTTATCGCAATCAATTACAATACCTGACAGTATATGCCTTTTATCTGCAGCTTCAAACAGGTTCAAACAGCAGTCTGATTCGCGGTCAGAGCTGATGTAAAACTTATTGGGATTATCCTTATTAGGTAAATAATAAAGGTCGTCTTTTGCCGAATTCATAGGATAGCCCATATTTTTAGGTTCGCTCCATTTTTCAAGCTTACTGTAGCTTTCAAAAAAGTCAAACCCTCCCAGGCCAACAAATCCTTTTGAACTATATATCAGTTTCCTGGTTGATGAATCGTAGTAAGGCGCTTCTTCATCAAATGCAGTGTTAATGGTACTGCCCAAATTGGTTGAGTTTATAGCATCGCCATTTGAGCCAATATTACTCACCCAAATATCGTCGCCACCTTGCCCTCCTGGTTTACTTGAAGAAAAGAACATGCGTGTACCATCGGCTGTTAAAAATGGCTGTATGGAATTAAACCCATCGGCATTCACATTACTATTCATTTTTTGTGGCGTCGACCATTCATTACCGTTCAACTCGCTGAAATAAATGGCATGTACGGCTTTACTTCCATCCTTGTACCAGCGGGTAAAATATAACCTTTTGCCGGTTTCATTTAGTGATGGAGTTCCGTATTCAAGGTCAACTTTACTCGCATCAATTTTATCATTCTTAAAGTTGATAACTGTAGGCACGCCTCCTTTAGTAACAGTATATACCCTGTTCAGGTGTGTTTTATCGTTTTTAACAAATCTCGATGAGGTAAAATAACTATCACCATTACGCTGGATCAGCGCATAGTCAGATCCGTCAGAGAAAAAAGGTTCTTTCAGTTTTACTACATCAATTAGCTGTGGATACTTATATTGTTCTTTGGCAAACTTGCAATTCTTAATTTCTTTTTCTGCAATATCTTTAAATTTGCTTTCGCCCTTGAAATTGGCATTAAATTGTTCCAGCTGTTTTATAGCATCGTCAAAGTTCTGGTTGGCCCTAAGACACACGCCATACCAAAGGCGTGCTAAAGGGTACTGTGTTTCATAGTTTTCATTAAGCACCTTAGAATACCAGCCCTGTGCTTCCTGGTAATTTTCATATAGACGGTATGATTCAGCCAACTGGAAGCTCACATAAGCGCGATCTTGCTTTTTACCGATCTTTTTGCTGGTTTTTTCACCTGCCTGATAGGGTATAGCCTGCAGCAAGGTAAGACTTAATCCGTCGGCAGCTTTTTTATAATAAAAAGCCGCTTCGTAATAGTCTTTGTTGTGAAAAGCCCTGTCGCCATAAGCTTTCGGATTGTCCTTATTGTATTGGGCGTTGACACCCTTAAATACAATAAGTATAAGTATGGTAAATATAATTCTCTTCATGTTGATAAAGTTTAAAGCCTTGGACAGATTGCTTCTGGTTCTTGTATGTGTTTACGAAATACATAACTTATTGATAATTCAATACCTCCATTGCCAGATGTGGCCCTGGTAAGTGATGAAGTATTGAAATCATAACTGGCACCAATAATAAGGCTGTTAACATGATAGCCAACATTGGCTATTGCCGCATCCTTAAACCGGTACATACCACCCAATATTAACCCTTTATCATCCTGAAATTTTAATTCGGAATAGGCACCAATAGCTTTTTCCTCGGCTTTTTGCTGCCTGATATAAATGGCATGCGGAATAACGTCAAAAAAATCAGAAGCTTTTATGCGTACACCTGCATGTATGGTATAACGTATAGGCAATTTACTACTGCTACCATCAACCGCAAACGGGTCTTTTGACCGGGCAAGGTGCGCTACGCTTACACCACCAAATAAATTGGCATTATGCAATGGATCGCCATCATAGTAAAAAACACCCGCGCCGGCATCAAAAATGGTAGCGTTGGTGTTTAAAAAGTTCTCGTTACTTGGTAAGGTAGGATCAAAGCCGCTGCTGGGATTAAACTGACTACCAAATTGCGCTTTTGAAGGATCGAAGCTACGGTTAATAACACCGGCCTGCACACCAAAACTTACCTTTTTATAACCATCATTTGATACTGCTATTGCGTAACCGAATGATCCGTAAGCTGCAAAATAGTTGTACCCCACATCACCGGCAGCCTGGTTAATTACGTTAAAACCTACACCAACTTTATCAGTAGGCCTAAAATCAACCGACAATGCGCCGGTTTGATATGCATTGTTGATGGTTGCATATTGATTTTTAAAATTCGCGTTTATACGGGTATCGCCATTAATTACCCCTGTTAATGCTGGGTTCAGGTATAGCGGGTATGCGTAGTATTGCGAAAAATGCGGATCTATCTGCGCTTTTAATTGACTTATTGCCCCAATTTGAAGCAGTATTGCCATGATAACTATAATTCTCTTTTTCATAGTGTAGTTTTATTAATTGTGATGTGGTCATGATGTGCTGTACCATACTTTGCAGCATGATACAGCACATATGGAGGCCTTATCGTAATAGCGTAACTGTACCTTTCTTTTTAATTAACTGACCATCATTCGTGGTTACTTCAACGTAATAAACGTATACCCCTACCGGCTGCTTGGTACCTTTATAAGTACCATCCCATCCGGTGGCTTTATTAGTTGTCTGGAATTGTAACTCGCCCCATTGGTCATATATTGAAAGTTTTAGGCTCTTGATCGTAGTACCATAAACAAGCAGTATATCGTTATTTCCATCACCATTTGGCGTAAACACATTCGGTACAAATATTCCGTTACCAAATGGATTAGTTGCCGTTCCGGTAACCGCAGCTGAGTTAGCGCTCAGCTGGCAATCAGAACTTCCGCTTGCACGTACTATGATAGTTACACTTTGATTAGGCTGCAGATTATTCACAATATGCGTTAAACCATCAGCTCCTGAACTTGGTGTAATAAAGTGCTGTCCGTTATCAATGCTTATCTGGTAACCTGTAGCACCTGTTACCGGAGCCCAGATAAAGGTTACACTTGATATAGTAGTTGCACTAACTGTAACTACCGGCGCTGGCAGCGGACCAAGTATGGTAACCAATACCGGTGTTCTTACTGTTGATACGCAACCACCTGCTGTTGTAGCTTCGGCATAATAAGTAGTATTGGCCGTTAGCACAGGTGTAGTAAAGCTGGTGCCTGTAGCTAATATGGCACCGCCAGCAGCATCAGCATACCAGTTTATAATAGCACCCGGGGTAGCGCTTGTAGCCGATACCGTAGTACTTACTCCTGGGCATATTGATGTACCATCTGTACTTGCTTGTGGCGCTACCGGCGCACCTGTTACAGTAACCGTAGCATTTGCACGTGAAGCAGAAGGGCATCCGGTTGCATTGATCGCCTCAACATAATAAATGGTGTTGGTAGTAAGCACAGGCGTTATAAAGCTTGGTCCGGTAAATACCGCTGTACCGCCGCTTGCTGTGCTATACCATTTATAGATCAGATTGCTTTGTGGATTTGATACGTTTAACGTAGCAGTTCCGCCCTGGCAGCTATTGATGCCGCCGCTGTTAGCTACTACCGGTACTGCTGGTGCATCAATTGCGGTTACTTTCACACTGGCTAATGACGCGCTTGTACATGAACCGCTTGCTGCCTCAACATAATAAGTAATATCGGCATTAACCGGCCCTGTTGGGAAGTCTGTTCCTGTATACACCAGGTTAGTTCTTCCAGCGTCAGCATACCAGTTATAGGTAATACCTGACTGTGGCGATGATACATGAAGTGTAGTTGAACTACCACGACATACCGGTGCAGCTGTTAACGTAAGCGTTGGAGTTGTTGGTGGCGATGTTATCACCACTGGTGCAGCTACTCTTGTTGACGCGCTACAGTTTTGAGCATTTACAGCCTCAACATAATAGGTGGTATTAGCTGTTAATACTGGCGTATGGAATGATGAGCCAGTAAATATAGCAGTTCCACCAGTTGCATCCGCATACCAGTTATAAGTTGTACCGGCAACTGGATTCTGTATGTTGATGGTTGTCGCACTATTTTGACAGGTAGTTAAACCTGCAGCATCAACAGTAGGATCTGGCGCTTTGGTATTGTCAATAGTAAGTGGCACCGGAGTACGTACGCTTGATGCACAACCCGCGTCGCTTACTGCTTCAACATAATAAGTTATAGCAGCCGTAACTGGCGGCGTATTGAACGTTGCACCTGAAAATACTGGTGTTCCGCCTGTTGCTGTAGTATACCAATTGTAGGTACTTATAGTTACACCAGGCGTTGAGCTTGATGCTGTTAATACTGCCGGGCTACCAGCGCATATGGCTAAACTGCCACCCTGAGCTGTTACAGTTGGACCGTTAGGCAGTTGGTTAACTTTAACATCAACCCTTGTACGGCTTGATGATGTACAACCCGCACCGTTTACCGCTTCGGCATAATAACTAGCATCAGCAGTTAACACAGGCGTTTTGTACTCTATACCACTGGCTAAAAGTGTTCCGCCGGTAGCTGCATCGTACCACCTGTAGGTCAATATTACCTGTGGATTTTGTATTGTTAAAGTGGCTTCAGATCCAGTACATGTTGGTGTAGTGGCTCCGTTGGCAATCACCGGCGCTGCTGGCGGTGTGGTAACATTTACCACTATCTTGATCCTGCCACTGGCATTACCACAACCATTACCACTTATAGCTTCCACATAAAACTCAGTTGCTGCAGTAATTGGTGGGGTTGTATAAGTAATACTGTTTGCCTGTGCAGGTGTAGTACCGTTTGCTGTAGTGTACCAGTTATAAACTACCCCTGTTTGCGGTGTTTTTATGGCTAATACAGCAGGGCTGCCTAAACATGCTGATGGAGCAGCATCAGTCAATACCGGATCAATTGGAAGCGGATTAACAGTTACCGGTACAGCTGTACGTGCTGATGCATTACAGTTACCTGCCATTGTTGCCTCAACATAATAAGTAGTGCTTACTGTTAAAGCAGGTGTTTGATATATTGGACTTGTACTTGTAAATACCGGAGTACCGCCAGTGGCTACATCATACCAGTTGTAAATTACCCCAGATTGTGGGTTAGTTATGGTTAATGTAGCTGGGAATCCAAAACAAACACTATTACCACCTGCCGGAGTTTGTACTATCGGAGGTGTTGGTACTGCCAATACTTTAATATCAATTTGTGTACGGGTTGCACTGCTACAACCAGAAACTACAGCCTCAACATAGTAAGATACATCAGCAGTTAATGCCGGTGTTGTATATGCTGGGTTCGTACTTGTATTCGTAAATACCGCAGTACCACCTGTAGCAACAGTATACCAATTATAGGTAACGCCGGCTACCGGATTGGTAATGGTTATAGTAACACTACCACCGTTACACACCTGGTTTTGCGAAGCGCTTAACGTTGGCGCTATTGGCAATGTAGTAGGTGTTACGGTAATAGAAGTACGGCCACCGGTATTGGTACAACCTGAAGCATTTGTAGCCTCAATGTAGTAGGTTACAATTTGTGTAATGGCCGGAGTTTGGAAAGTTGTTCCTGTATGTACAGATGTGCCACCTGTAGCCTGGGTGTACCAGTTATAGGTAACTCCTGCTTCCGGGTTAAGTACAGCCAATGGAGCCGAGCTGCCTGCGCAAGCCGTTGCATTAGGAGAGGCTACCCCTGGATTTGAAGGTACCGGGTTAACGGTTATAGTAGCTGTGGCTCTTGCTGTGCTGGTACAAGAGGTTCCGTTAACAGCCTCTATACTATAGGTAATAGTAGATATCGGCGATGACGAGAAGCTTGTTCCGGTATGTACAAGTATGCCACCTGCATCATACCAGTTATAGGTAACACCAGTCTGGGCATTAGTTACTATGAATACAACAGGTGGATCACCAGCACATATTGTTGCTGTTAACTTATCAAGTGTTGGAGTTGCTGGTGTAGGTATAACGTTAACTGGTACGCTTACCCTATTTGGATTAGCACAACCAGTTGAGGTACGGCTGCTTTCCACATAGAAAGTAGTAGTTGTTGTTAAGCCTGTAACAGGGAAGCTTGTGCCTGTGAAAACAGGTGTTCCGCCTACCGCTACGGTATACCATTTGTAAGTTATACCAGCACGTCCATTAGCTACAGCGAGTGTAGTTGTACCTCCAACGCAGATAGGCGCTGGGTTTTTGGTAAGCAATATTGGTGCCTCAACCTGTTTGCTGGCATAGTAAAGGTTAAGATCAGTAAACAATGTTGCTACACCAGAGTTCAGGCGTACCTCAACTCTGTCAAAGCCGGCTTGTGGTGCAAATTTAACGATAGCCGTTTGTCCCCCCGAAAGCAGGGTGATCTTCAGTAAGCTGCTGCTTAAAGTAACGCGGTCACCATTATAAGTAGTGCCATTGTACGAAGCTAACTGTATAGAGTTAAGGATACTGATATCAGTTAAACTTGCTGGGATGCTTAATTTTATGGTTACCGTATCGCCCACAACACCAGGATCGCTGAATATTAATTTTTGATTTACGTATGATCCCAATGCACTCACAGGCATATGCAACTCGCTAAAGTTGGTGGTATCCTGATCAACTGAATTATTAGGACTAGTTACGTCGCAAAGAAGGCAAACACCGCTCACATCAAATGTTTGTGATGATGCAAAATCGCAATTTGTTGAGAATATTGGGTTCACCGTTATTTTTACGGCCGTACGGGCTGTGCTAGAACATCCTGAGGCTGAAACAGCTTCAACATAAAAGGTTGTTGTTGATGTTAAAACTGGCGTAGTAAACGATGGATCGGTTTTTAGTATTGTACCACCGGTTGGCAGATTGTACCAGTTATAGGTAATACCTGGGGTGGTTGGTGAAACCGTTAAGGTTGCTGTTTGGCCAGAAGTGACCTGTCCGTTAGCAGGGTTAGTAGTAACTGTAGGCGCTACAGGTGTTGGATTAACCGTAACTGTTGCTGTACCTCTTGTTGGGCTGGTACAAGAACCCGCTACTGCTTCAACATAATAAGTTGTAGTAGCAGTTAATACCGGAGTAGGATATGAGGCGCTATTTGCAAGCAATAGTGTGCCGCCTGTTGCAGCGTCATACCAGTTATAGGTTACACCAGTAACTGGTGATGCTACCGATACCGTAGTTGACGTACCAGAACAGATTGGCGCTGCCGTTGCTGTTACAGGTACAACAGGTGTTGTAGTTACAGTAGCTTTTACTGGTGTACGTGTTGAACTACCGCATGCGCCAGCTGTTGCCTCAACGTAATATGTTGGTGTTAATGCAGTTGTGGTAAATGGATTACCAGTAAATACTGGTGTGCCGCCTGTTGGCGTAGTGTACCAGTTAAAGGTAACCCCTGCTACTGCCGTTGCTGTAAATGTAGCTGGCTGACCTGAACATACAGACGGGTTTGGTACCGCTACAACTGGGGCTACAGGAGCTGGAGTAACAGTAACCGTAACAGGTGTACGTACTGCTTGCGGACAACCACTCGAGCTGCGGCTGGCTTCTACATAATAAGTTGTAGTCGCGTTTACTGCCCCTATAGGGTATGTTGGTCCGGTAGCTAAGGCGCTACCACCTGTTGCAGCAGCATACCATTTGTAAGTTACATTAGAAATAGGAGTTCCGCTTATTGATAAAGTAGTCGCTGCTCCCTGGCATACAATTGGGCCAGTCGCACTTACAGTAGGTGATGCTACAGATTGGTAGGCATCATAAACATTTAATGCGCTTAGCGCAGTGGCCAAACCTCCATTAAAGGTGATCTCGACCCTATCAAATGCACTGCCTGCTTTAAACGGCACCCTGAAACGGGTGGTTCCGTTTAGTACGGTAAGATGTAACAGTGAGCTACTTACGGTGAAACGATCGCCGTTATAAGTTGTGCCGTTATAGGTAGCTAATTGAATTTGTGACAATACACTTAAATCAAGCAATGAGCCCGGAACACCTAAGTCAACAACAATGCTATCGCCTGCAATACCCGCATTGGCAAAACGTAATGTTTGCTGTGATGTACCATTCAGTAAACCTACCGGTATGTGTATTTGCGAGAAAGATTCACTGTTATTGTCAACTGCCGCAACATCATTAGTGGTACCGCATAATACGCATAAACCATTAGATGAGTGTGTTTGATCTATTGCGGCATCGCAAGGTACAGGGCCAGTACCAATAGCATTTATAGTAACTGCACCAGGTGCCCTGGTAGTTGATTTTACACCGGTAGCAGTTATGGTAGCTTCGGCATAATAAGTAGTACCAGCAAATAATGATGGAGTTGTAAAGGTTGCACCTGTATAAATTGATGTGCCACCTGTTGGTGTAGTAAACCAGTCATATACGATGGTACCAACACCAGTAGTGGATGACGATGCTACCATAGTAGCAGTTGTACCTGCATTTATAGGTTGTGTTGCCGGATTAACTATTACATCAGGTACTACTACCGGTTGATTAACCGTAATAAGTACTGAGGTACGCTGAGGGCTCACGCAACCTGAAGCCACAGATGCTTCGGCATAATAAGTGGTAGTTACATTAGGCTGAACGGTAATAGAAGGTCCGGCTTGTATAGCAGTACCACCTGTAGGCTGGGTATACCAGTTATAGGTAACACCTGCAGTAGTTGGATTAACTGTTAACGTAGCTGTTCCGCCAGCTGTGATGATACCACCGACTGGACTTACCGTAACGGTTGGAGCAGCAGGCGTAGGAGTAACTGTCGCTCTAGCCAGGGTACGGGCAGGACTGGTACAGCCGGTAGATGATGCTTCTACATAATAAGTAGCATCTACTGTAAGCGGCGGTGTGGTAAAGTCTGGTCCTGTTGCTATCGACGTACCACCGGTTGCAGTGGCAAACCAATTATATACAACACCTGGCTGTACCGGCGATACATTAAATGTCGCGGTTAAACCAGAACATACCGGCAATAATGGATTAACCAGAGTTGGATTACCAGGACCCGGTGTTACATTGGCTGTTGCAGGTACCCTGTTAGGATTAGGACAACCACTTGATGCACGGCTGCTTTCAACATAAAAAACAGTGGTAGCAGTTAATACAGTAGGTGAAGTAAAGTTCGGCCCGGTAAATATAGAAGCTCCACCAGTTGATGAAGTGTACCATTTGTAAGTTACACCTGCACGGGCATTGTTAATGGCAAAACTTGCTTTGTTGCCTGCGCAAATACTTACGGCATTGGCATTTGGTGCAAATGTTGGTTTCTCAACCTGTTTACTTGCATAATAAATGTTTACCGTGCTAAATACTGCTGCTAATGCACCATTTAACTTGATTTCAACCCGGTCAAATGCTGTTTGAGGTGCAAATTTCACCAAAGCAGTTTCACCGCCTGCCAGTATGGTAAGTTTCAGCAAGCTGCTGCTTAGATTAATACGGTCATTGTTAAAGGTAGCCCCGTTATATGAAGCTATTTGTAATTGATTTAGCAAACCAACAGAAATAAGAGTTCCGGGGATTCTTAATTTTACGGTTACCGTATCACCAATAGCACCAGCATCGCTGAATATTAATTGTTGTGATAGGTATGAGCCTACCAAACCAATTGGTAGGTTCAACTGGCTAAAGTTGGTGGTATCCTGATCAACTGCATTATCCGGGTTATTCACGGCACAACCAACACAAAGCAGACCATTATTTTTGTCGAATGTTTGTGATGATGCAAAATCGCACGAGGTAGAGAATACCGGGTTTACAGTGATTTGTATCGGAGTACGTGTAGCGTTGATACAACCGCCTGTGCTTGAAACAGCCTCAGCATAATAAGTTGTGGTTGATGTTAAAGGCGGTGTAGTAAATGGTGAACCGCTACCAACTGGTGTACCACCAGTTGCAGACGCGTACCAGTTAATGGTAGCGCCAGTAGATGTAGCTGTTAAAGTTGCTGTTTGGCCAGAAGTAACCTGTCCGTTAGCCGGAACAATGGTAATAGTAGGGGCCGCGGGTGTCGGATTAACCGACACTGCCGCAGGAGCCCTTGTTGAACTGGTACAGCCCCCTGTTAACACAGCTTCAACATAATATGTTGTATTGGCAGTTAATGCCGGAGTAGAAACTGGATTACCAGTAAATGCCAGTGTGCCGCCTGTTGCAGCAGTATACCAGTTATAGGTTACGCCTGCAACTGGTGTTACCGACAATGTAGCCGGTGAACCTGAACAGATTGCTGCCGGTGGTATTACCACCGGAACCGATGGCGCTGCAGTTACAATAGCTTTTACTGGTGTACGGGTTGCGCTAGCGCATGTGCCTGCTACCGCCTCTACATAATAAGTGGTAGTAGCTGTTAATGCAGGAGTAGGATATGAGGCATTATTTGCAAGCAATAGTGTGCCGCCTGTTGCGGCATCATACCAGTTATAGGTAATGCCTGCAACAGGCACTGCTGTTAATACAACAGATTGACCTGAACATACGGGTTTGTCTGCTGCAACTGGCGCTGCAGGAGCTGACGTAACATTAACCTTAAACGGTGCACGTGTTGCTTGCGCACAACCACTCGCGGTACGGCTGGCTTCGGCATAATAAGTCTTGGTTGCGGTTACTGCATTAACTACCACGCTTGGACCGGTACCTACAAGGTTACCACCTGTTGCGGCATCGTACCATTTGATGGTTACGTTAGCCGGAGGAGTTCCGGTTATTGTTAAAGTAGCTGGTGATCCCTGGCATACGGTTGTACCGGCTGCATTAACAGTAGGTGTTGTTACCGTTTGGTAGGCATCATAAATATTTAACGCGGTTAATGCCGAGGCCAAACCTCCGCCAAGTACGATCTGAACCCGGTCGAAGGTATGGGCTGCTTTAAACGCCACCTTGAAACGGGAGGTTCCGTTTAGCACAGTAAGTGTTAACAACGAACCATTTACAGTAAATTGATCGCCGTTACTAACGGTGCCGTTATAAGTGGTTATTTGAATTTGTGACAGTATGCTTAAATCAAGCAATGAGCCCGGGATACCTAAATCAATAATTACGCTGTCACCTGCAATACCTGTATTGGCGAAGCGTAAGGTTTGTTGTACCGAGGCACCCACTAAACCTACCGGTATGTGTAGTTGCGAGAAAGACTCACTGTTATTGTCAACTGCATCTGCATCATTATTAGTACCGCAAACTAAGCATATGCCATTAACTGCACTTGTTTGAGCAATTGCAGCGTCGCATGGTACAGGACCGGTACCAATAGCATTTATAGTAACTGCTCCAGGTGCCCTGGTAGTTGATTTTACACCGGTAGCAGTTATGGTAGCTTCGGCATAATAAGTAGTACCAGCAAATAATGATGGAGTTGTAAAGGTAGCACCTGTATAAATTGATGTGCCACCTGTTGGTGTAGTAAACCAGTCATACACGATGGTACCAGCACCAGTAGTGGATGACGATGCTACCATAGTAGCAGTTGTACCTGCATTTATAGGTTGTGTTGCCGGATTAACAGCAACGTCAGGTATTACTACCGGGGTTACCGTTATAATAACAGCAGTTCTGTCAGGCGATACGCAGCTGCCTAAGGCAGATTCTGCATAATAAGTTGTAGTGGTTGTTAAAACCGGTGTGGTGAATGGCGAACCGGTACCTACTAGTGTACCTCCTGTTGGTGAGGTATACCAGTTTATAGTGGCATTCGGATTATTAGGAACAGTAGCTGTAAAAGTTGCTGTTTGTCCGGCGGTGATAGCTGCACTTGGAGGTGTTACCACTGGTTTAACCGGAGCATCATCAACAATAACCTGTACTGCTTTACGCACCGGGCTTATACAGCTACCACGGCTGTATTCTACATAATAAGTAGTATTAGCAGTTAATGGCGGTGTGGTGAATGGTGTACCAGTACCTACAGATGATCCTCCTGTTGGTGTTGTAAACCAGGTAAAGGTTCCGTTAGCAGGACTTGGCGTGGTAATATTAATTGTTGCTGTACTACCCTTACAAACCTCAGGGGCAACAGGATCAAATACAGGGCTTGGATATTGTTGTATCGCATAAAATACATTCAATGATGTAAGCAATGTTGCAGCTCCCGACTTAAGCGTAACCACCACACGATCATAAGCAGCAGTTGCAGGTACGTATACGGCGTAACGGTTGCCTGCACCCAATAATTTTAAAGTAAGCAGTGAGCTGCTAAGCGGATAGGTAGCAACCTCTGTAGTTCCGTTATAAACACCTACTGTTATACTGCCTAATAAGCTAACATCAGCCAGGCTTACAGGAGTTTGTAATGACAGTTTAATGATATCACCAGCAAAACCAGGTTGTTGGAATTGCAGTGTTTGTGAAACTCCTGCATTTAAAAGGGCTACCGGTACAACTAAGGTTGAGGCAGTGGTTGTGTCGGCATCAACAGCAAGTGCACCATTAGTTACATCACATAACGCACATATACCGGTTACGGTTTTAGTTTGCTGATTAGCAAATGTACATGGCGAGTTATTATCAATAGTTACATTTATTGTTATAGGAGTACGGGCTGATTTACAACCTGTGCTGTTAACGGCTTCGGCATAATAAGTAGTGGTGCTTAACAGTGGTGGAGTGGTAAATGATGGACCTGTAGCCACTGGTGTAGGACCTGTAGCGGTTGTATACCAGTTATAAGTAATGCCGGTTTGAGCATTGGTTACATTAATGATAGCAGTTTGACCGGCAGATACGGTTGTACTATTTGTAGCCAGGATCGGATCGGCAGGCTTAGGGTTTACAGTAACAATCGCCTCAAAGCGGGTGCTGCTTGCACAACCGGTTCCATTAACTGCTTCGGCATAAAATGGTGTTGTAGTATGTAAAGCAGTTGGGCTGGTAAAGTTTATACCGGTAGCTATTGGTGACCCACCTGTCGCGGCAGTATACCAGTTATAGGTTTGTCCGGTTACCGGGTTAGCTATTGCCAATACGGCTACATCGCCATCGCAAATGGGCGGGTTTGCAACAAGCGTTGGTACAGCTGGCAAAGCGCTTATGCTTACTTTTATTGGTGTACGTGCAGCGCTTATACAAGTACCACCTGCTACCGCTTCGGCATAATAACTGGTTTCGGCGGTTAAAGCCGGTGTGGTAAATGCCGGACCGGTAAATAGCGGTTGGCCACCAGCTGCTGCTGCATACCAGTTAATGGTAGCGCCACTTGCAGCCTGCGCTGTAATTGTGGCTTTACCTCCAGGACATACGGTAGGAGTGGGATCACTAGTTATAATCGGAGCGGCAGGAACCGGAGAAATGGTAACTGTTGCCGGTGTACGTACTTTTTGAGCGCAACCTGTGCCTGTGCGGGTTGCTTCGGCATAATAAATTGTAGTTCCTATTGCTGGTGCGTTTATAAGATACGAAGAACCTGTAAATACAGGTGAACCACCGGTTGCTGTGGTATACCATTTTACAGTTGCATCACCAGACACTGTTGCGGTTAGCGTAACCGGACCAGGACATTGAGTAACATTTGCTACTGCGATAGTCGGTGCGGCTACAGCGATGGTAGCATCATAAACATTTACGGTGTTAAGTAAACCGGCAACACCTGAGTTAAAAGCAATTTGAACCCGGTCAAAGTTGTGAGTTGCTTTAAATGCTACCCTGAAACGGTTTGTTCCGTTAAGTAAGGTTATGTTTAACAGTGAGCCGTTTACACTGAGAATGTCGTTATTAAACGTTGTACCACTATAGGTACTTAATTGAATTTGTGAAAGTACGCCTACATCGGCAAGTGAACCAGGGATACCTAATTCCACAATGATACTATCCCCAACAATACCTGCATTGGCAAAACGCAGTGTTTGCTGCCCTGTACCACCCAGTAAAGCTATCGGTACATGTATTTGTGAAAATGTGTTACGGTTATTATCAACTGCTCCGCCCGCATTACTAATACCGCACAATAAACATACGCCATTAACTGAGCTTGTTTGATCAATAGCAGCGTCGCAAGCTACAGGATCACTACCTATGGCATTTACATTAACTGCTGCTGGTGCACGGTTAGCTGATTTTGCACCGGTTGCGGTTACTACAGCTTCGGCATAATAAGTTATATCGGCAAATACCGGTGGCGTTACGAAAGTTGCGCCGGTGTATACTGGTGTTCCGCCGGTTGGGGTAGTATACCAGTTAAATATGGTACCAGTACCTGGTACAGTTGAAGTTGCCACTATAGTAGCAGATGTACCGGCATCAACAGCTTGTGTTGCCGGGCTAACTGAAACGTCTGGTATTACTATGGCGGTTACGTTAACCGGAACAGCAGTTCTGTCTGGCGATACGCAGCTGCCTAAAGAGGCTTCAGCATAATAAGTTGTAGTGGCGTTTAATACCGGTGTGGTAAATGTTGGGCCTGTATGTACTAGAGTACCACCTGTTGCGGCATCGTACCATTTTATAGTGGCATTATTTACTACTGTAGCCTGAAGCGTTGCTGTTTGGCCTGCATTGATATTTGCAGGACTAGGTGTTACCGCCGGTTTTACTGGGATATCATTAACAATAACCTGTGCAGGGGTACGTACCGGGCTTACGCAGGTACCACGGCTGTACTCTACATAATAAGTGGTATTGGCAGCTAATGCAGGTGTGGTGTAAGTTAGACCGGTACCTACAGCTGTTCCGCCGGTTGGTGTTGTAAACCAGCTAAAAGTTCCGTTAGCTGGATTAGGCGAGGTAATGCTAAGATGCGCAGGGCTGCCTTTACAAATATTAAGAGCAGTTGGGTCAAACGTAGGTTTTGAATATTGCTGTACAGCATAATAAACATTTAACGAAGTTAGTAAAGTTGCCGCGCCTACACTAAGCGTAATCTTTATACGATCGTAGTTTCCTGTAGCCGGTATATAAACTGCATAACGGCCGGTGCCACCCAATAATCGTAATGTAAGTAATGAACTGTTAAGCGGATAACTGCCTACCGTTGTAGTTCCGTTCAAAACGGTTACGGTTATACCACCTAATAAACTCAAATCTGCCAAACCTCCGGGGCTTTGTAAAACAAGCCTGATGGTATCGCCGGCAAAACCTGCTTGTTGAAATTGCAGTATTTGTGAAGCTGACCCACCTAAAAGGCCTACCGGTACAACGAAGGTTGACGCGGTAGTAGTATCAGCATCGACAGCAAGTTCAGGAGTGGTAACATCACATAGCAAACACACGCCATCTATTGATTTAGTTTGCTTATTAGCAAAGGTACATGGCGAGTTACTATCGACAGTTACACTAATGGTAATTGACGTACGGCTTGCTGATTGGCAACCGCCGGCAGTGCTTTCAGCTGCTACATAATAAGTAGTGCTGCCAAATAGCGCTGGCGTTACGAAAGTTGGAGTTGTACTCGTGAAAATAGGCGTAACCGCTGTTGCTGAATTATACCATTTATAAGTAATACCGGTTTGGGCATTGGTTACATTAATAGTAGCCGTTTGGCCCGCAGCTATGGTTGCATTGGTTGCAGCCACAACAGGGTTGGCCGGTATTGGTTGTACCGTTACTGGTACTGCAACGCGTGTAGTGCTTACGCAACCAGTTGCATTAACAGCTTCGGCATAGTAAGTGGTACTGGCATTTAAAGGAGGGCTGGTGAAATCTTGTCCTGTTTTTAAAAGGTTACCACCGGTTGCGGCATCGTACCAGTTGTATGTTTGGGTTGCTACCGGACTGCCAATTGATAATACGGCCACACTTCCATCGCAAATAGTTTTAGGATCAACCGTTGGCACTGCCGGTGCCGCATTTATAATTGCGTGTACTGGTGTACGGGTAGCGCTTACGCAAACACCACCTACTGTTGCTTCGGCATAGTAATTGGTTGCAGCGGTTAGAGTTGGTGTGGTAAAAGTATTGCCGCTATATACCAATGTACCGCCTGTTGCGGCAGTATACCAGTTAACGGTAACACCCGCTACCGGCGTTGCTGCAAAAATAGCAGACGAGCCAGGACATGCAGGTTGGGTTGCTACCGGCACAACTGGTGCTGCAGGAATTTGATTAACATTGATAGTTATTGCTGCACGATTTGAAGCTGTTGGGCAACCCGCACGGGTTGCTGATACATAATAAGTAATGTTTGCATTTATATTTGTTACAGGAAAAGAGGCACCTGTATGTACAGATGTACCACCTGTTGCGGTGGTATACCAGTTAAAAGTAGCCGGAGCGTTTGCTGATGCAACTAATGTAAGGCCACTTCCGGCACATACCTGGGTGGTGTCTGATGCTATACTATTAATTTTGACGACGGGTTTGGGTATAACCAACTCGGCCCCGTAAAAATCGAGGGTTGATAATACACTGGCTATGCCACCCAACCGTAATTGTACCCTGTCAAACACCTTTGTTGGTGCATAGGTAATCGTTAACCGCTGCCGGTTAGCGGTTAAATCAAGTAAGCGTAAACGAAGCAGTGAGCCATTTAACTGCTGGGTATCGTTATTATCAGTATTACCATTAAAAGTTGATATGGTTGAGTTTGTTAAAACCCCAACATCCAGTATTGCTTTGGGCAATGACACTGTAATGCGTACAGAATCGCCTATAATAGATGAATTTTCAAAAACTATTGTTTGTTGCGCATATGCACCTAAAGCGCCAACACCTGCATTTAAGGTCGACGCTGTATTAATATCAGCATCAATAGCATTTTGCGGATTTACAACACCACCTACACTTAAACCAAGGCCAAGCAGCGCTGATGATATACCATGCAATTCATCGTATGGTGTGTTACAAATAGGGGCCCCTCCCGGAGTTGTATAAAAGGCATCGTATAAATATATAGAGCTTAAAGCACCCAAAAGACCGCCATTAAGCGTTACCCTTACCCGGTCATAAGCTGTTGTTGGCGAAAAGATCAGTTCTACCTGGTTATTATTGCTGAGAACACTTGCCAGTGTTGGTGCAGTGATTGATGTGCCTGCTACATTACCATTGTACGGCGTAATAATTACACCCCCAAGCGCTGTTACATCAAGCAGGTTATCCCCTGTTCCCAATTTAATGGTCAGGGGCGTATTAGCAGCAACTGCCCCACCCGGAAATATGAGTTCCTGATAGGTTCCAGCCAAAAGGCTCACCGGCACATTTAAAACGGAGTACGTTTGTAAATTTGCATCAACGGCGTTCAGCGGGTTGGTAACCGTGCAGCCTACACAAAGCAAACCTGTAGCGCCATTATTTTGAGTAGTCGCAAAATGGCGTTGTCCAAAGATCTTGCTTGTAGCACACAATAACAGACATAACACTATTATGTACCTGCTATAAAAGGTAAAGGTTTTCATGCAAATGGTAGTTAAGGTAGGTGTAAATAGTTACACGCTCAAAACTACATAGCACTTTAGGATTATGATGAATACATCTTATTCACTTATTTAGCCTGAATCAAATTATGTTCATTGACAATGTCAAATGTTCATTTTGTTCATTAAATATTATTTTAAAACTTATAGCTCTATATTTCTCGTAAACAGAGTAAAACACAGCAAAAACCCAATATTCAGGCAAATATGACCGCAACATTATACGGTATTCTTCCCGTATAATTAGTAATGATCACATTAATTGTACTATTAACAACAAACTATTGGAATTATTGTGTTAAATAACAACCCTAATTGCTTGAGCCTATGATATCCTTTTTACCAGTTCAATTTGAAACATTGAAATCCCGGGTACTCGCAAATGCTAATATCAGAAGCATTACTCCGGGAGATTGTAAGGCTCTTGCATTACAGATCTACGTTAAAACAAAATTAACAGTAAGCGAAACTACTTTAAAACGGGTATATGGATTTGCATACAGTAAATTTAAACCATCATTGTTCACTATTGATGTTTTAGCAAAATACTGTGGCTTTGAGGGTTGGGATAATTTTTGTGAACTGGAAAGCGTACCCGCTGCAAAATCACAGAATGAACATATTGACTGGAAAACACTTAGTCATAATGCCGCAAAAATCACCAATTTTACCTTACAAGCATTAAAGAATCGCTCCGGCATCCCTTTCAACCAAACCATACGCAGAAGATTTATCGATGATCATTTTGACGAATTTTTAAGAGGTGATTACACCGCAACCGTATTTGCGGCTCCTTCCGGTTATGGAAAAACCATCGGTCTTTGCCACTGGATAGATGAAAAATTACGATCAGATAGTAATGACATCATCCTGTTTTTTAGCAGCAGCGCCCTGATGAACGTTTTTTTAAGCGGACGTGATCTTAACGACTGGCTGCTGGCTCTGCTTGGTTATTCGCATGAAGAAGATGTGGCAGCCCTTTTTGATATTAATAAACGTCATGATGGCAAGTTTTATCTTATTATAGATGGCTTTGACGAACACATGTTCAAAAACGATCAGTTTGAGCTGGTACTAAACCAGCTAATGGATATTTTCTCCTTTTATCAGTCGCATGATTGGTTTAAACTGGTTTTAACCATGCGGTCGGCCAACTGGATCAATAATAAACACAATATGGAGTTTGGTCTTAACAACTGGTTTACCGGTTTTATTACCGACCATGACCTGACTACCAACGTACCGCTGTTTAATATACAGGAAATAAAAGAACTATGCCGCTCCATTAATCCTGACATTCAGAATCTTATAGCCATTGACGTTGCCAATAACTTTAATCACCCTTTATATTTTCAGTTTTATTACAAACAGCATAAAAACGACTTTTCGCTCAACAACATTGATCACATATGCATTTATGAGCTAATCTCAATATTTATACTGAACAAGGTTTACCTGGGGCATTATGCAACCGAAAAGATCTTGTTATTAAAGGCATTGGTGGATGAAATGGATTTCAAGAACGGTGTGTATGAACTAGATAAGTTTAAATGCAACGATTTGCTTAAACAATATAGCCATGCTTATAATGAATTATTAAGCATTGGTTTTTTACGGGAAGTAAACTCAAGCAATAATTTCCAATTTAAAACGCTGGTGCAATTTGGCAACAATAACTTCTTAGAATTTACCATAGCCAGGAAACTTTTGTTGGATAACAATCAGCGTTTTGACCTGAATCTGATCAAATTGATCAATAATGCTTTCAATGACAATGAGCATAAATTGCCGGTAATAAAGTGGTGTGTAATACATGCTGTTAAGAACGGACAGCAGGAAAGTTTTGAACTTTTGGCCCAAACCGACCTTAATCCTAAAGAAAAATCTGAGCTAATCATTTTTTTGGGAGATTTGCTTCAGAAGGTTTGTTTTGGATCAACCAACACTGAAGCAACCGCGAATTATTTTAAACAAGATTGCGGCGATGGATTATTTTATTACTTTTTTGGATTAGAGTTAGTACATACTGATTACAAAAAAGCATTGCAAACCTTACTAAAATTTGAGCTTTCTGACCATAAAAAAGTACTTACCTATACGGCCCTGGCAACTATAGCTATACTACAGCTAGATATTAAACAACTGGAAGAGCACCTCGCAAAACTAAAAAGTTTTCCGCAGTATGATTTTCAGCAATTCGCCATCAACCCTTTACATTGCCTGAACGCGATTTACCAATACTTAAAATATGGTATGATCAGGAAGGATTTCTTTGCTGAAATTACCCGGTTTTACTTTAATCCGCCTGTACAGAATGAAAACATATACGATCAAAAGGCCAATGATCTTATTTATCTGCTGGCTGCCTACTCCACATTCATTTGCCAGAAGCCGCTAAAAACATTAAGATTTGTTAATGCTGTTAATAAAATAAACAAAACCAGCATAGAAACATCCTTTGCATACAACTTCTTTTTAAAAATAGCCGTATCTGATGCCTACTTTTTACTGGATAACAGTGTTGAATTGTTAAATAGCAGCAGTTCCATTTCGGTATCCTATAAACAGGAGGAATATTTATTTACGCCTTTCATGAAATCGCTGCTTTATGGTCTTAAAATAAAAAATGCGCTTATAGCTGCCGATTACTCCGTTATTAACGGGTATTTGAACTGCTTAAACCAGGTGTCGGACGAGTCAGGGAACAAGTTCTCGAAACTATTCATCTACTCCAGCATTTTAAACAATGATGAACTGGCAGATCTCGATCCGCAATTATATAAACAGGTGGCATATAACCATACCCGATTATTGCGCGAATGCGGTTTAAGCACCGAAATTTTTGTAAAACAAAAAAGCAGCACCAATGGCATCGGTATAGTGATGAAAGTAAGGGTTAACAATTAGGCTGCCAATTTAAAAAGATCATTTCGCCCCCAAACCTGCACGTACCTTCTTAACCTCCGACGCTGTTACCAGACTGCTGTTATTACCAAAATTGTTCCGGATGTAGGTAAGCACTTTGGCAATCTGGTCGTCGGTTAAAAAGCTATGTTTGGGCATCACACTGTTGTATGGCACATTTTTCACCTTAATTGGTCCCTCGAGGCCATTAAGCATTACCCTTATAGCCTGCTCTTTTTGCATATACTTGCCCCCGGTTACCCATTCTGAGCCACTTAACGGCGGAAAAAGATTACCATCGCCCTTGCCATTTTTCTGGTGACAGTTAACGCAATAGGTATTGTAAAGTTTGGCTCCTTCGGTTAGCATACCACTCATCAGGTTATTGCGCAACACATCGGGCACTTTAAAATCGGGCAGTTTTTTTCTTAATTCCATTTTAGCCAGCTGAGCGCTTGTAAATTTAGTTTTATCGCCCTGGTAAAATATCCTCCATACTTTTCCATGCTCGGTTTCGCTCACATATAATGATCCATCTGGTCCCATTGAAACACCCATTGGCCGGTAAACAGCATCACTTACGCTAACCACTGTGGTATGGCCAGTAAATCCGTCAGCAAAAATTTCCCAGGGTCCTGCAGGCATCCCATTTTTAAAGGGCACAAAACATATAAAAAAACCAGCCTGTGGATATGGCGACCGGTTGGTTGAACCATGAAAAGCGATGAAAGCTCCGTTCTTATATCTTTTCGGGAATTGATTACCGGTATAAAACAGCAAATCATTAGGCGCCCAATGTGCCTGAAAAGCCATGATTGGCTGGGCATATTTAGCGCCGTCACCTTCTTTTTTACCGTCGCCACCATACTCCGGGTTTAACAGTTTTTTCTTTTTAATGGGATCATAATAATAATATGGCCAACCAACGTCCGTGCCTTCCTTAATTTTTAAAAATTCCTCAGATGGTAATACCGCGCTCTGCCAGGGAGTAAACAATTTGGGGAACAGCAGGCGCAGGTCATCGCGGCCATGTGCTACCACATACAGGCAATTTTCGACGGTGTTCCAGTCCATCGCTACCACGCTGCGCAGTCCGGTGGCATACCGTGTGCCATCTTTTTGCAGCTGATTGGGTTTTGCCTCATCAAAACGCCAGATGCCTCCATAGTCAACCAGTAGCGGGCAGCCCGGGATACCCAAAGAACCCGGTACCCTGTTCTGTTCCTGACAGGCGTTTGATGGTGCACCAAAGGGAACATACATGTGCCCTTCATTATCAAACGCTATAGGTTTGGCATCGTGCTCATGCTCGGTGTGTATATCATGTACAATCAGTTCCATCGGCCCATCCGGTATCAGTGTTTCCGGATTTAATTTCATGCGGTACACATTAGTTTCTGAACTGAAATATAAATACCCTTTATGTATGCGCATAGCGGTGCCATAACTTCCCTTATTTTCGTAATTGCCAAACTTTTTAATGATATCGGCCTTGCCATCATGGTTGGTATCTCTCAGCACAACGTTTCCGCCTATAGAATCAGGGAACCGGAGCTTTACAAACACATCACCATTGCTGTTAACCGCCAGGTGACGCGCGCGGCCCGCCAGGCTGTCAACCACCACTACGGCCCTGAACTTACCAGGCAAAATTAGTCCGCCGTTATTTTTATCGGGAACCGGAAGTGTGTCTTTTTTTTCGGAGATTGTAAAACTGATAATAAAAAGTGCAGTAATAGCCGTCAAAAATAAAATGGCGCGGTTTTTCATTAGAGAAGATAAAAGGTTGATGTATCAAAACAATAGGTGTTCCGTTATAACGTATCTTGTGCTATAAATGTTTAAGTAATGATATGCTTTTTGTTGGAAACAAGACAGATAAAATGCAACAAAGGTATTACAATTTATGGAGTGGTTTGCTGCCCTCGCTTTTCTTTTTATAATCCTCATAACTATTTTTAATGTAATTGATAAGGTCATAATCATTCATGGCATTCAATTGCTTTAGCGTGGGCGCATAATCAACCCGGAAATCGTCAATTTCATCAGCCTTAATGGGAATCACCCCTTTTATTAATGAATCATTAAAGCGTTTGGTAATTTCATAAGTGGTTAACTCCCGTTTGGCAAAGCGGTTAAACCTGCGCGCTTGTTTTACCTCGCTCTTAAAATTCTCGTAAATAAAAGTCATAGGTTTTAAAACCAGGTAGTAATAGTGTGGTGTACCGGTATAAAAAACGCTCTTTTTCCGGTAACCCAGCTGTGTTTCCCTGAGATCTTTAATTAGGGAGTTTTCCTTAATCACTACCTCGGCCAGTTCTATAACAGGCTGCATATACACTATTTTATCGGCAAAATCAGTAACTATAAAATTGGTGGTTAAATAATTAGCGATTTCAAATTGTAGGGTATCGCCCGGGAGGGCTGTTATACTAAATACCCCAATCGTATTTGATTTTATAGTAATCCTGCTACGTTTATTCAAAATATCCACATTCTCTAACCTGGTAGCAGTGCCGCCCTTAAGTAATAAACCCTGCTGCACTTTAGCCACTTGCGCTTTAACACCATTAAATGGCATTAAATAAATAAGCAGCAGCAATATGATTGCTTTGGGTTTCATAGGTGTCAATAAAATTAAAGCAACTAATTGACTATTAGCGAGCTTTAACCTTTTTTAACAACCTGATGAATAACCACGATCAGTTGGTGATCCCAATTTCGATCCACGAATCTATCACATCCCAAAAGTTAACTCCCGGATCGGGCTTTTCATCGGCCCACCAAATTACAGCGTCACTTATAGGGTCGGGCACATTTTCCTTTAAGCACAAATAACCACTTGCCGCGTTATTAAAAATAGCATAAGTTTCGTTCAGCTTTATATCAAATTCTGTTATCTGGACATCGTCAAGGATACCCCACTCCCATTCATCCAGGAATTTAATATCCTCAATAGGCTTAAAACCTAATGCCATAGAGGGCACTTCCAGCCATCCGTTATGAACCTTATTATAAAACGCGTAAACATCGGCAGGTAAACGCGGTTTGGTAATAGTTGTATTGGTAAAACTCAGCGGCAGGCCACCTATATACAAAACAATATCGCCGTCAATATCAAAAACATATAGTAAAAACACGTCTTTTCTGTGCTGGACTAAATACAGATTAGTCAGGTTATCCCTGATCAATTTTATGGTGAGGAAAAGATGTGGTTCAAAGGGTTGCCAGATAGCCAATAGCTTTTGTTTTTTATCGGGAAAATCATCATGTTCAAATAACGATGCCCACGAGGCTGGCAACTTTCCATCATAATCATCTAAATTTTCTATGATTTTATAACCTGAACTATGTAAGTTCAGGTTTTGGTGGATATAAGCGATGTTTGACATTGTACTAAGGGCTTGGTATAATACATGAGTTGAACACTATGAAGTATTTATTTGTTTACTTTGCCTCAAAAAAAGAGCGAACAAATAAATACCTATCTTATCAACGTAAAAAAACTCAAAAAGATATGCCCGCATCATCCTCCGAAAAAAATAAATTAGGCTTATGGACCAGCACTTCCCTGGTGGTGGGTAATATGATTGGTGCTGGGGTATTTTTAATGCCTGCCGCTATGGCTTCATATGGTAGTATTGGCTTGCTGGGTTGGGTATTTTCGGCTGTAGGCTCCTATTTTCTGGCTAAAGTTTTCAGTAATCTGAGCAAACTGCTACCCCATGCCACGGGTGGCCCATATGCTTACACCCGCAACGGACTTGGCGATTTTGCCGGTTTCCTGGTGGCCTGGGGTTATTATCTGGCTGTTTCTTGCGCCAATGCCGCCATAACCATTTCCTTTGTGAGCGCGATGAGTACCTTTTTCCCGGTATTGGCATCCAGCGCCATTATAGCTATATCAACAGGTTTGTGCACCATTTGGCTGCTCACCTATATTAATACCCGCGGCGTGGTTACGGGCGGCAAAGTGCAATTGATAACCACTATTTTAAAGATAACGCCGCTTGTGTTGGTAGCTATTGGCGGATTGTTTTTTATACAAGCTAAAAACTTTATACCCTTTAATGGCAGCAATACCTCTATATACGGTGCTTTAACAGCTACCGCTACCATGACCATGTTCGCGTTTATTGGCATTGAAAGCGCTACAGTACCTTCTGGTAGCGTGGCTAATCCCGAAAAAACTATTCCCCGGGCTACTTTACTGGGTTTACTGATCGCTACGCTGGTATATATACTGAGCAGCTTTAGCGTTATGGGGATTATACCATCCGCAGCATTACAACATTCGGTTACTCCTTTTGCCGATGCGGCTGTAGTAATATATGGCAGTAATGCACGGTACTGGGTGAGCGCAGGTATAGCTATTGCCGCCTTTGGCTCGCTTAACGGCTGGACATTGTTGCAGGGACAAATGCCCTTTGCCATTGCTAACGATAAATTATTCCCGGCGGCTTTTGCCCGGCAGAATAAAAAGGGTGTACCTTATGTAGGCATCTTAGTGAGCAGCGTTATGGTATCCCTGTTTATGAGCATGAACTACACCAAAGGCCTGGTGGAGCAATTTCGCTTTTTGCTGTTGTTATCCTTATTATCTATACTGATCCCCTACTTGCTATCGGCCGCGGCTTACCTCATTATCCGGGTAAAGCAAAAGCAGGTTAATGGTTTAACCGGAGCAGTAATACTAGCTATTCTGGCTTTCGGCTATGCACTATGGACTATTGCTGGTACCGGTAAAGAGGCCGTTTATTATGGTTTTTTACTGCTGATGGGCGGCATTCCGTTTTATGTGTGGCTGGCTTATAAAAAAAATAGCGGGGTTGAGTAAGCTGATTTGCGGTATAAGGCTAACTAAAAAACGCGTCATTGCGAGGTACGAAGCAATGACGCGACTATATAAGGCTTATTGGGTTTTAAAAAACCTATCACTCAGTATTCAAAACTCACTACTACTTCTCATTCGACATAGAGTAAGGTACATCGGCCGCCTTGGTGCCCCTTTGTTTATTGGGCGTGGCCGACATGTCAAAATCAAGCGTACCACCATTTTGCAGCGCTTTATGACTGAGCCAGTTAAAATCATATGGCTTGCCATTAACAGTAAGGCTATTCACATACTTATTATCAGCGCTGTTTTTTGGTGCGTTAATGGTGATGGTTTTGCCATTCTCCAGGCTAAGAGTCAACTTTTTGAACAGCGGCGCACCTAATACATACTGGTCGCTGGCTGGGGTTACCGGGTAAAAGCCCATGGCCGAAAATATATACCATGCAGATGTTTGTCCGTTATCCTCATCGCCGCAATAGCCATCAGGTACAGCTTTATACAATCTGTTCATGGTTTCGCGGGCCCAGTATTGGGTTTTCCATGGTTCGCCGGCGTAATTATACAGATATATCATGTGCTGTATTGGCTGGTTACCGTGCGCATACTGACCCATATTGGCTATCTGCATTTCACGGATCTCGTGGATAACACCACCATAATAACTGTCATCAAAAACCGGTGGTAGGGTAAATACTGAATCAAGCTTGGCTGCAAATTGTTGTTTGCCGCCTACCAGGTTAATCAACCCTTGTATATCATGAAATACACCCCAGCTATAGTGCCAGCTGTTACCTTCGGTAAAAGCATCGCCCCATTTAAACGGATTAAATGGTGTTTGGAATGAGCCATCCTTGTTTTTACCACGCATCAGTTTGGTTAATGGATCAAACAGGTTACGGTAGTTCTGGCTGCGTTTTTTATAAATATCGGTTTCTGATGCTGGCTTACCAAGGGCCTTGCCTAATTGGTATATGGCAAAATCATCATAAGCATACTCCAGTGTGCGGGCAGCATTTTCGTTAATTTTTACATCGTAAGGCACATAACCCAGTGAGTTATAATAATCCACTCCCCTGCGGCCTGTTGCATTGGGCCCCTCATTATTGGCACCATGTTTCAAGGCCTCATATAAAGTATTAATATCATAACCACGCAGGCCTTTCAGATATGCTTCGGCAACTACCGATGCTGAATTGTTGCCTATCATACAATCGGCATAACCCGGGCTTGACCACTCGGGCAACCAGCCACCCTCTTTATACGAATTTACCAGACCCTGCTGCATTTCTTTATTGATAGATGGATAAACCAAATTCAGGAAAGGATAAAGCGCCCTGAAAGTGTCCCAGAAACCGGTACCTGCAAAATAGTACCCCGGCAACACTTTACCATTAATGGGACTGTAGTGCATAGTTTGTCCTTTAGCATCAACCTCATACAATTTATTGGGGAAGAAAAGCATGCGGTACAGGCTGGAGTAAAAAGTACGCGTTTGGTCAATCGTTCCACCTTCAACCTTTAAGTGATTCAGCGTTTTATTCCAGGTAGCTTTTGCTTTTTGCTCGGTAGCTTCAAAATTATCAGTGCCCAGTTCGCGTTTTAAATTAAGTTCGGCTTGCTCTATGCTGATAAAAGATGATGCTACCCGCAGGTGCACCTGCTCGCCTTTTTTAGTTTTAAAGCTGATCACCGCACCGGCATGGTCGCCTGTATACTCTAATGAACCATCTTTTTGCCAGTCATGCCAGGTGGATGCCAGCTCAAAAGGTTTATCTACATAAATAACAAAGTAATTTTTAAAGTTGGCAGGCACAGCCCCGCTGTTACGGGTACTATAACCGATGATTTTTTTTTCGGCAGGAATTATTTTTACGTATGATCCTTTATTAAAGGCATCAATAATGATATGCGAGCTATCGCTTTCAGGGAAAGTGAACCTGAAGTTAGCCGCCCGTTCGGTTGGTGTAATTTCGGTGGTTACATTATAATCGGCCAGGTAAACGCTGTAATAATATGGCTTAGCAACCTCGGCTTTGTGCGAGAACCAGCTGCCACGCTTACTTTCGTCCAGTTTTAAGGTGCCTGTTTCAGGGAATATAGAAAACATACCATAATCATTCATCCAGGGCGATGGCTGGTGCGTTTGCTTAAAACCCAGAATTTTATCGGCGTCATAAGTATATTGCCAGCCGTTACCCATTTTACCGGTGTGCGGTGTCCAGAAGTTCATGCCCCAGGGCAGGGCCACAGCCGGGTAAGTATTACCGTTTGACAGGGACGGTTTAGAGGCGGTTCCCATCAATGGGTTAATATAATCAACAAGGTCTGTAACTTTACTAACTTGTGCCGATGTGATTAATGGTAAAAAGGCAAATGCCAGAAGGACTATTTTTTTCATTATCAATTATTAAGTACTTATTCTCTCTATTTTGGTAAAACGTTTAACCAATGCAATATACGGGCTGATCGGCATAATACATAACCTTATTTAATAAATTCGGCCTGCCGGTTAAAATTAAACCTTTACAGTTAAAACTGCGTAAAGGCCTGAAATAATATACACGATACAACATAATTGAGGGTGTGCCTTATTGTTTACATAATGACACACCCTGCATCTCTAGCCTCCCCTAATCCTCTTCAAAGGAGAGGACTTTGATAAGCAAGTGATTATTTTTCGTTTTTAAGCCCTCCTCCTTTGGGGAAGGGCTGGGATGAGGCATTCTAATTATCTACCCCGAGCTCACATTTAATTACAGACCTACAATTTTTTGTAATAGATCAGTTCACCAGCTTCGCCGCTAGCGGAGTTTTGCGAAGGTATAAATTGCGTGATAACCAATGCCGCCTGACCACCAATTGTTAACGCGGTAATGGTTGGATTGGCAAATGCCAGGCTGCCACCATCGGTATGTATATTTAACTTATCGGCATTCCCGGTTTGGTAATCATACAGGTAACAGCGCCAGGTACCAAAATCGCCCTTGGTGCCTTGTCCTTCAATAAGGCCGAAGTTAAATCCCTGAAAACTCAGGTAGCCGTCCCTGTCGCCAATATTCCCCTGCACACCCCAGTATAAAATGGCGTTGTCAATTTGAGTTTGCTTGCTGGCTGTCCATGTAGTCCAGTTGGTGGTGCCGCGGGCCTGGCGGTCAACATCGCAGTTTGACCAGTAGTGGAAGCCCACATCAACCGAAGTACTGCTGGCCGAATAAATATTTGGTGTACCCTCCGCGCAGGTTGAAAGTGTATGCGGGGCTTCGAATGTTTTGGCAACCGCGCCATTCTGCAGATCAGTCCAGCTGTTAAAATAACTAAATTTTAAGTGATTGTTTGGCTCTTGTTCCCAAACCATTACAAAGCCTCCGCCAGTAGCAGCAATGGCAGGTTGTGATGCCCCTCCGTTATTACTGCCGGCAAGCTCCCGGATCCATGTCCAGTGCAGCACATCAGTTGATGAGGCCAGGTTTACTTTAAATGTCCCATTTATCATGGTGTGGTATACACCAATATAACCACCTGATGGATTGGCTATTATTTTAAGGCAATCCATAGTTTTGCCGGTATTATCTTTGGCATTGTAAATTTTGCCATCGGCCGTGGTTACGTTTTCAACAATGCCCCGGAGCGTTGCCCTTGGCCCATCTGAGGGTGGCGCTGCGGTCACTTTTAGGTTGTTGTTGGCCGATTGTTTGTTGTCAGCAACACTAGCGTTCTTTTGGCATGCTGCTAATAGCAACAACATTACAAAACTGTTCATCATAAGCGTGTTCTTCTTCATAGGTTTATTTATTGGAGGTTAATAATTGCGCATTTGCATGTTATATTTTACCACTTCAAATCAACCTTGATACCATCGGGACTATTGGCAAAACCCAGGTACAGAGTATTTGACGATGCATCCCATGATGTTTTCACATCGGTGATATTTTGGCCTGTGCTATCGGTTACCTTTGTTTCTTTTGGTTGCGCAGGTAACAGCACACGTACACTATTCAATGTTTTTGCCGGGCTCTTGGCTACAAAAGAGTACCCACCTCCCTGCATTTTTTCCTCATATATTCTTGATGCCGAGGCCAACACCTGCGGCTGTTTTTTATTAGGGACACGAGCCACCACATATAGTAATGATTGCTCGCCGGGGTTTACTGTTTTTTCGGCCAGTACGGGTAGCTGCGGATCGAACAAATCGATAACAGGGCCTTTTACGGTGTATGATTTGCTGTCGGTATTTTCGTCCAGTACCGAGATTACATCATAAGGGCCGCGTTCCAGGTACAAGTTGTTTTTAAAGGATAGTTCACCAGCTTTGGCATCTTTTTCATAGGCTTGTTTTACGGTGCTAATGTAGTTACTGTCTTTATCAGCTTCCAAAACAAACTCTTTTGGGTTTTGCCGCACCACGTAAACAGTGCCCTTACCCACTTTAAATTGCTGGCTATCGCCAGTTGAATTGATGCCAAGTAATTTAAACAGATGCTGCGATGGAGCGGTGAACGTATTGCCATTGGTATTCCACCATTCCATTACTGATTGGTATGGGTCATCATCGCGGCCGCAATAAATTAAAACACCACCTTGTTTTACCCAGTTGGCCAGGTAGGTATGCACCGCTGCCGATACCGGTTTCATGTTGGAATAACTCACCACCAATACTTTTACATTTTTAAGCGAAGCCGAATATTCCAGGTTTTCCATATGTACGGTTTGTACCGGCACGCCACGCTTCAGCAAAGGCAGGGTTTGCCCGTAAAAGTTAGAAAACTGCGGATCCTCAAAACCGTTATGCGTAGGAAAACGTTGGAACATCAGCGTATTGCTCATCAGCACACCTATACCATTTACCCCGGTTACGCGGTTGGTGGAGGCCGGCATACTGTTTAGCGCGTTTACCATGATCTGCATCTGAGTGGAATAGTATTGCGGTATCAGTACCTTGGTATCACTGTTGGCCACTTTATATGGATGTGTATAAATGCGTTCGGGCCAGGGCATTACCTCATAATCCGCAACAGTGGGATACAATAATTTTGCTGTGAAGGTTGCCTGGTAGTTACGTTTGTAATCGCTCCAGTCGCGCTGCCAATCCTCAATAGGATCGGTCAGGAAAAACATTTTACGGCCGGTTGGTGCGGTCATAGATACCATAGAACCATATTCCAGATAGGCGTTTTCAAATACGCGTTCCTTTTTCTGGCCATTAAAAAATGTAGGTTCCCGGGCTGTACCTGTCCATACCTGGGCTATGTAACCATCAATACCGGGTAGCGAAGCGAGGCTCGCTTCCGGACTTACAATTTGCCATGATGAATAGTTTACCAGCGAGTGTGTAGCGATAAACACCTTAATGTTCATGCCTTTGCTTTTACCATAAGCCTTGGCATAATTAGATACCTCTTTTATAGCTTCATAATATAAATGGTATTTCAGCTTGCTCGACAGGTAAGTATTTTCAGCCGATGCATCCTGCGGTTTCCAAGGAAAGCCATAGTATTTTTGCCACTCTTCTTTAAACGGGGCGCTGTAACCGGCGCGTGCCCAAAATTCAGGCTCCTCTAAAAAAATGTTGGTAATACCCGCGTTGATCACCTTTTTGATGACCGCCGTTTTCATATACTCAATGAATGATTTTACCGGTACCACGTAAGGCATATCCTTACCATGAAAAATGGTGTCGCCTTTTTGTGTTACCTGTCCTACGCCCAGGTGGTTTATGCCATCCCATTTACCCAGAAAATAATCCTTATAGTCGCCCCAGGCTATTCCGGTCATGAAATTTACCTGATAACCATGGTCGCGCCATGATTGTACGCGTTGCTCAAAGGTTAGGCCGGGACGGTCATTAGCGCCATAAACAATGGCTATATCTGATCTTACATCAATCTCCGGTATCCAGGCGCTACTGGTTTGAAAAGCTGTTTTTTCCTGGAGTACAGCAGGTTTTGTGTTTTGCGCATAACCGGTTATTGAAAGTGCAAGGAGACAACAAAAAAGTAAAATATTTTTCATGAGCATTATTTGTTTTTATAAAGTGTGTGGAGGACCACATGGCCCTCCTGCACACAGGTATAGGTAATATATTTATTTTAAGGAACAGCAACCGTTTTAACATCGGTATAATTATAGTATTTAAGTCCGTATGATGTTCTGGCGCCTATCCTTAAAAAGTAATCCCGTTTACCGGGTAGCGGACCACCTTTGGTAATGAGGGTAATAGTGGTGCCTACAGCCGCATTACCGTCTGAACCGTTATAACTGATCTGCGTTGAATACCGGTTGTCATAATTGTTATTACCTACGTATTTGTTTGAATTTACAAACAGGTAAATATCGCTTATATCTTGCTGAAAGTTAGGATCGCTGGTACCACGGGTAAATTTAAATGTAGCAGTTATCGTTCCATCGGTGTTATAAACCGGAGTACCTATCCACTCAACCCTTAAAAGTGGTTCAACTGAAAAGTTAACCGTAGTTACATCTTTAACATCAACAGTCTGGCTTTTATCTACAATGGTTTTGCCGGTATTATCAACCTGTACCAGCGGAACAAACGGCCCTTCGGCCGAGATCACGTTTTTCCCTGCAAACAGCTTGGTATTATTATAGGTACCATCCTGAAACGAGGATATATAAAAAGGTGTTGGATTACTGTTCCAGCTTATTTCCAATAATTTGATCCGGGTACCTGACCCCTGCTCGGTTTGTATACCCTGACCTGTGGAAGCATCAACCACCGCACCTTTCAATGTTACATCAGGTGCCGCGTAATTATCAACTTTTTTGCATGAGCTGCCAAAAGCTCCAATCATGCCTACTGCTATATAATAGATTATCTTTTTCATTTCTTTCCGTATTAATAACCTGGATTTTGAATTAAATTCTGACTTTTCTGTATCTCACCCTGTGGTATCTGCTCATAATACCAGCGCACATCAAAAGTGTAACGGCTATTGCGTTCGTCTAAACGGGCATCAAAAAAGTACTTGTTATCATTTGCTGAGTAAAATGGCATCAGCGTACGATAAATGGCACCATTCTGCTCTTTATCAGCGGTTCTCCACCTGCGCATATCCCACCAGGTTTTGTTTTCAAAGCCGAGCTCTTTTTTCCTTTCGGTACGCACCACATTAACATTGCTCAAATCGGCCGGGCTTGTAAGCAGGGTAGCGCCGGCTCTGTCACGGATCTGGTTAATTACCGTAAACGCATCCTGCATATAACTTTTATCATTCTGACCGGCGGCATTCAACTCATAGGCGGCCTCGGCACGATTTAATAACACTTCGGCATAACGCAGTTCTATCCAGGTTTGGTCAGATCGGTTTTCCAACACCTCTGATGTTGGCTTATCAGGCACCAGGTTTTTGCGGATTGAGAAACCTGATACAGCGCAAGTTCCATCGCCTGTAAAATAACCACCTAAACCGGCAGGGTTCATAGTTGTTCCATTTGGTAATTTATAGGGTGTTTGGCTCGCGTTTGCTGATTGCACTATATTATCTGTAGGGTAATGTGCCGTTGAACCGGCTGGCAAAAGCGGACTGATGCCACCTGCGGAGCTACCAGTATAAATACCGCGTCGTATTTCAATACTTACGCTTTTAAACACATCGCCTGGCAAAATCACCGTTGCCCTTAAGCGGGGTTCGGCATTGGCAAACAGATCCATCGTATTGGTGTACAGATCATACTTACCACCGGTTTGTGTTTTAATAGTACCGTCAGCGTTTTTAGGGATGCCGTCAAACATCTCCACAAAATCAAGCGTAGGATTTACCTCAGACGAATAGCCATTGGCCCCCATCAACTGGCGTGGCACATTATAAGCATCGTAACCATGTACCGACTCGGGATAATGATATTGGCGAACGAATACATTTTCGGGGCTCGAATCATCAAAAAACAGGTTCACATAATTTAGATATTGTGCTTGTTTATCACCCGCTGCCCATGTTTTTTTGTACAAGCTGAATTTACCATCCAAAAGTACGGCAGCATCATAAGCTGCTTTAAAATAAGTAACCGCTTTAGCAGCCGGTATACCGCAAAGCCTGTTGCCGCTGCCATCGGTAAGGTTAATGCTATTGTATTTGGCAATAGAACCTGCATACAACATGGCGCGCGATTTAAAACCGGCCGCCACGTATTTGTTGGCGCGCCCTACCTGGTTGCTTTCGCCAAGATTGGTGTAAGCATAGTCAAGATCAGCAGAGATAAAATCATAAACCTTTTCTTCTGATGAGCGTGGAATTTTTAGCTCATCGATGCTTTGTTGTGGATATTGCAGCACTTTATCAACAATTGGCACACCTCCATAGCGTTTTACCAGGGCAAAATAGGTGGCCGCACGAAGAAAGCGGGCCTCACCAAGCCAGGCACTTATCTGGGCAGGAGTAAAGTTCGATGCGTATTTAGGCAGGGTTTCAGCAAAATAATTGGCATCCCTGATCAAGGTGTAACAAAGCGACCAGGTGGTAGGCCTGCTATCAAAAGTCAGGTTTTCCTGCATGGCATTATTTTGATCCTTGCTTAAAGCCTCGCCGGTTATGGCGCTGAACGGACTAATGATCCAGAAAAAGTTTAAACCTCTTGCCGGCGAATATCTGAAATCCTCAATAGGCAATTCGGCGTACATGCGGGCCATATAGGCCTGTATACCGGCACTGTTCGTGAAAATATCGTCGTCATTAACAATACTTGGTGGCGGTGTATTGAGCTTTTTGCATGCCGACACCCAGCAAAGCAAAACAGCAAATATGATATATGTGTATTTTTTCATGATCTGTATAGATTATAATTTAACATTTACACCAATGGAAAATATTTTATCTAATGGGTATAAATAGCCGTAATTAGCCGATGGATGTTCCGGGTCAAGATATTTAAGACCTGTAATGGTTAATATGTTATAACCGTTCACAAATATCCTTGCACCCTTGATCCCCACTCTTTTGGCAGCGCTTGCGGGGATGCTATACCCCAGCTCTGCCGATTTTAGCCTGATGTAAGCCGCGTTATGGATGTTTGAAAGCGAGTTAACATCGGCTGTGGTACCGGTAAGGGCAAACGTTCCTGGTGTCCATACGGTGTTAGGGTTGTAAGGATCGGCTTTAGGATCAGTTGGGTGATACCTGTCCATGAACATGGCCAAAGCACTGCCCCCGCCCCACAGCGGTATGTTTAGTTGTTCGATGTAAGAAACGTTGATACCGGTAGCCCCCTGCCATACGGTGTTGATGTCAAATCCCTTGTAGGAACCACCCAGCGTTAAACCAAATGTGGTTGATGGCGTGCTATAGTTATTGTTGCTCACATTTTGAGCAATGGGATGAACATCCTGGCTATTGATCACGCCATCTCCGTTCCAATCCTGTAAAATATAATCGCCCACTACCGTGTTACGTGATACAAATTGCGAACTGTTCAGTATTTGCTGGTAGTTCTGGTACTGTCCGTTTGAGCCGTATCCCCAGAAGATGTTGCTGTAGCGGTTATCATTATTATTATGCCAGTTATCCTGAGAGTTACCATACTCCGAATGCACCTTGCTGATCCATTGGGTACGGGTATAGCCAAAGGTTCCTTTTACAAAATAGTTAAAGTTGCCTATATGGTTACGGTGATTTAATTCGATATCAAAACCTTGCGCACGATCGCTGTTCAAGTTCTCCTGTGGCAAACCAGCCCCTACTACGCTGGGTAAATTATCGGCCCTGGTATCCAGCAACCCGCTCCTGTCACGCCTGAACGCATCAACGGTTAAACCCAATAAACCGTTCCAGGCCTGCAGGTCGATACCGGCGTTGTATGTTTTGGCTACATACCAGAAAATATAAGGATTGGGGATACCCCGGCTTTGCGCGCCATTTACAAAGGTGCCGTCAAATACCGAGCCCGGAGGTGTTTGATTATTATCACCGTTTGATGGATAGTTATAACCGCTCAGATATTGGTAGGCATTTAAACCGGCATCATCGCCCAGTTTAGCGTATGACAAGCGGATCTTCAGATCGTCAATAAATGACAGTGCTGGTGTATTTTTCCAGAAACCTTCCTGCGATACCCGCCATCCTACTGACGCACCCGGGAAAAAGCCCCATCTTTTAAGCGGGGAGTTTTTGGAGTTCGCGTCATCCCTGAAACTGAACTCGGCCAGATATTTTCCTTTGTAATCGTAATTTACCCTGCCAACAAATGATTTGGTTACAAAATCATATGGCCAACCGCCATCAACCGTAGCTGTTTGGTTCAGCGCATTCCCCGCTCCTAACTGATCAACCGGTAATGATAGCTGACGTTGCGCGTTAAAGTTATCGCCTTTTTGTTCGCTCTCTTCATAAAGCGCCAATGCGGTAATATTATGTCCGCCTTTAAAAGCCTTGTTATAGTTTAATGACAGCTGCATTAAGCTGGTTGGTTTTTCATAAAACTGCCTGGTAAGCGAGCCCGGCGTTTGATTGGCAATAGGGCTATAGGTATTTGAATTGGCATCATAGTTATACTGGTTATATGACCTTTGGTATAACTTATTGCTTGACATATAATAATCATAATTATACAAGCCCTTGGCACTCAGTCCCGGTACAAAAGGCACATTATAGGTTGCTGATACCGAAGATTGCAGCCACTTATTGTTGATCTGTTTATAACCGTCGGTATTAGCATCGGCCATGGCAACCGGGTTTGATCCGTCAACTTCACCATTGTTCAGATAGGCCGGATTATTATTGGCATAGATGCCTTGAGTGGGCACCTGGCGCCAAAAAGAGCGGATGATCCACATGGCATCCTGGTAAGGCTGGTTCTTTTGCTCCAGCGTTCCGCTCAGGTTTACATCAATGGTAAGGTTCTTATTTACTTTGGTGGTGATGTTGGAGCGCAGGTTATATTTTTTATAATTCAGATCGCCGCTCTTGAAAAAACCATCCTGATCAGTAATACCCATACTCACGAAATAGCTGGTATTATCAGTACCGCCAATAGCATTCAGATTATGCTGCTGCTGTGGAGCGCTATTGGCAAAAACCGGGCTATACCAATCCGTACCCTTTTTTGTACCGTTTTGGTAGGCAGCAAAATCAGCATCGGTATATTTTACCTGGCCGCCATTTACATTATGCAGTAATTGTTCATTAACAAGCGTCATGTAATCAATTACCCCAACAGGTTTTGGCATATATGATGGTATTTGCCAACCATAGGTGCCTGAATAGTTTAACTCAACAGTCCCTTTTTTACCTTTTTTGGTGGTTACAATAACCACACCGTTTGCAGCACGCACCCCATAGATTGCTGCCGAAGCATCCTTCAATACCGATATGCTTTCAATGTCATTTGGGTCAAGGCGACTAATGTTATCACGCGGTATACCGTCAATAACCACCAGCGGGTTGCCAAAACCACGGATATCAAAGGCATTGTTGAACGATCCGGGTTCGGACGAGTTTTGTACTATACGCACACCGGCCACTTTACCAGTAAGCATGTTCAGCACGTTCTCATTTTTGGTAGTTACAATTTCACTATTGGTAACCGAAGCAATGGAGCCAGTTACTGTGGCTTTTTTCTGTGTGCCATAACCTACCACCACAACTTCGTTCATATTGGTAGCGTTGGGGGTTAATGATATCTTGATGCTGATCTGGTTACCAACAGCCACCTCCTGCGGCGTATAACCTAAAAACGAAAAAACCAGGGTTTGACTGGCCGCCGCGCTGATGATAAACTTTCCGTCAACATCGGTTGTCGTACCGTTGGGGGTTCCCTTTAGCTTTACGCTCACCCCAGGTAAGGGCAGCCCCTTTTCGTCAGATACTACCCCGGTCCTGTTGCTGCTTTGCGCAATGGCCGAAGCGTACACAAGCAAAAACAAAAGGGACAGGATACTGTGCAGTATCACCCTTTTGAATTTAGCCGGATAATGGATACGGCAGTATCCACCATGATAGGTAAAAGTTTCCTTCATAAATTATTGATTAAAATGGTTTATAATAATTTGCCCTGATGAGGATTAATGTTTGCAGGCTGGTTAAACCTGCTAATCATAACATGTACCTCAATTGGCGCACAATTATAGGCGCGGCAGTATTAAAAGATGGGTTAATAAATGGATTAACACGGGTAAAATTTTGTTAACCATAGGTAATAAATGCGTTTGTGCATACTCAGACTGTCTGCATTTCCTTCTCCACGCGAGTATTTATAGGGGCAGAGCCTCTACGCACGATCCTTTTTGTCTGAACCTGGTTTAAACAGATTAAGGGATTAGGTGGATTTTTCTTTTATAGCCTAAAAAATACGTCATTGCGAGCGCAGCGTGGCAATCCCCTACTTACAGAGTGGCTCTGCTTATCGGGGATTGCTTCGTGCCTCGCAATGACGTGGTGGATATAATGTTCGGATTTTGTTCGGGCCCTGTTCGGGTTTTGGGGACATCCGAACACGAACACGGAGCATAGACAGGCAACCAGGTGAACGTTTTAACAAAGCAACTTGAGCGTTTTAACAAAGCTGCAGGCCTGAATCCCCTCTACCTTTGTTATACAAAATTAAAGTATAAGACAATGACAAAAATTTGGTTTATAACAGGCAGCTCCCGCGGATTGGGACGCAGCCTTACCGAGGCAGTACTTGCCAAAGGTGATAAAGTAGCAGCCACTGCACGCAATCCTGAACAATTAAAAGACCTTGCCGATAAATACCCTGATCAATTGTATCCGGTTCAGCTGGATGTAACTAATAAAGATCAGATCGTATCGGCAGTTGAAAATACCATTAAACATTTTGGCCGTATTGATGTGCTGGTAAACAATGCCGGTTTCGGCATCATTGGCGCTGCCGAAGCTTTTACGGACGGCCAGGTGTGCAGTCAGCTGGAAACCAATCTGTATGCCCCTATTGAAATAACCCGTGTAGTTTTACCACATATGCGCAAACAAAAATCAGGACATATCCTACAGATAAGTTCAGTGGGCGGTCGTGTAGGTAATGCAGGTCTAAGCATGTACCAGGCAGCCAAATTTGGCCTGGGTGGTTTTAGCGAAGCCCTATCAAAAGAAGTAGCCGCTCTAGGCATCCATGTGATTTGTGTAGAACCAGGTGGTTTCCGTACCGATTGGGCCGGCGATTCCATGACTTATGCTCCATCAGTAGCTGGTTATGAAACTACCGTTGATGCCCGTGTTGATTTCATCAGGAGCGGACAATTTGTACCAATGGGTGACCCTGAAAAGGCTGCCAAAGTAATGATAGATGTGGTTGATCATCCCGAACCTCCCCTACACCTGATATTGGGTAGTGAAGCCGTTGCATTATTAAAACATGCCGATGATGCCCGCGCCACCGAACTGGAAAAATGGTTACCCGTAAGTATCTCTACTGATCATGACGATGCAGAGAATTTCCTGGAAACAGCAGCAGGTAAATTGATATTAGCGGGGATAAACAAAAAACAATAATCATAGTAGTTAAGTTCATCTCTTTATCCGGAATAGGATTGCTATGTAAATTTGCCCGGCAATCCTATTCCATTTGTTTAAATTTGATCATATGCTCACCGAGAATCAAATCAATCAGCAATCTGAAATACATTATTCCTGCTATTATACCAGGAACCGCGGGGGCGAGCAGTTTATTCCGGAGCATGCATTTAGCTTTCAGATATCCGGCAACCTTACGCTTACCGACACCGATAAGGTGTACAACTCAGGCCCTGGTGATTTCAGGTTAAGCCGGCGCAATCAACTGGTAAAATTCCTGAAACAGCCTCCTCCCGGCGGCGAGTTCAAATCTGTATCCATTTTTCTGGACCAAACTACGCTGCGCAACTTTAGCATGGAGTATGGTTACAAGGCCGAAAAAAAATATGAGGGCGATAGCATTCTCACTCTAAAACCCAACCCGCTTTACAAAAGCTTCATGGACTCTCTACAGCCCTATGAGCATATACCCCAGCCTGCCGATAAAAATCTGTTATCATTAAAACTGCGCGAAGTCATCTTGATATTACTGCAAGGCAACCCTGAACTCAAAGATGTATTATTTGATTTTAGCGAACCCGGCAAAATTGACCTGGAAGGTTTTATGAACAAAAACTTTCACTTCAATGTGCAGTTAAAAAGGTTTGCCTATTTAACCGGGCGCAGCCTGGCCACCTTTAAGCGCGATTTTGAAAAAATATTTCATATTACGCCTAACCGCTGGCTACAGCATAAAAGACTGCACGAAGCACACTATCAAATTAAAGAACAAGGCAAAGCACCGTCAGATGTTTACCTGGAGCTAGGGTTCGAGGATCTGTCGCATTTTTCTTTTGCTTTTAAAAAAGCATTTGGCGTGGCACCATCGCGGATATAAGCTCATTTTAACTGTTTTATACCATACAATAGTTGAATGATACCATTGCCGGGTATTAAAATCAGCTATCTTTGGTTTTAACCATGGAACAGAAACTACCCTTACCCCCATTCAATTTTGAAACGGCCACCCAAAAAGTGCAACTGGCAGAAGATGCCTGGAACAGTAAGGATCCCGTAAGAGTATCTTTGGCTTATACTACAGATAGCGAATGGCGTAACCGATCGGAATTCATCAATGGTCGTGCCGAGATCGTAAAATTTCTGAGTGGCAAATGGCAGCGTGAACTGGACTATAAACTAAAGAAGGAGCTTTGGGTATTTACCGGTAACCGGATAGCCGTACGCTTTGAATATGAGTATCATGACACCACCGGCCAATGGTACCGGGCCTACGGCAACGAGAACTGGGAATTTGATGAAAACGGACTGATGCAAAAAAGATTTGCCAGCATCAATGATGTACTTATTAAAGAGGAAGACCGGAGACTGTAGTTAGAATATCGCAATATCCGCGCTTGCAGCTTATTGGATGATGATCATATTTTCATATTTAATTGCATGCACATTTAGCGTTTGCTCTATAACATTCAAGATATCATCCAGCGGCCCATCCCTAAACGTGGTATTGAGTGTGCAATTAGCCATTTTTTTATCAGGGACCACCATATTTACGTTGTATGCCTCATTCAGCACCTCGGCAATACGCCATAAAGGAGTATTATTCAAAACAAATTGATGGGTATAGTAATAATTATACAATTCATCGGTGTTGAGCTCCTTTTTCAACTCATCCGTACGATAATTTATATTTAGCTTTTCGCCGGCATTTAGCTTCATGGTCACCTTACGTCTGGTCACCTGAATAATACCGCTCTTTACAATAACTTCTGTGTTTTCGCGGGTATTTTTAACATTAAAAGAAGTACCTGTTACTTTTATTAATACATCATTTACCCTGATTAAAAAGGGTTTGCTTTTATCGGGGGCAATATTGAAAAATGCTTCTCCTTTATGCAGTTTTACTTCCCGGGTATTACCTTGGAACCGGTCAGAATAATACAGCGCTGAGTTTTTATTGAGGGTGATCACCGATCCATCCATCAACGTATCAATACGCACCTGGTTAGTGGTTAATAGAGCAAGCATAACCATCTTCCCGGGATGCAATATCGCGTAAAGCAAACCGGCAATACCGAAAAAGGATATCCAGATGGCAGCGGTGCGCAGCCACCGTTTTTGAGGGTATAACTGCCTGATTATAGCTGATGGATTATTATTTTTCTCTGCAAGTTCCTTAAACTCTTCCCAGGCCTTTTCAACATCTATATTACTTTCAATTTTCAGTACTGCGCTGGTTTCCCATATCAGCTTAAAGTGGGTAAAGTATTTAAGGTTATGCTTATTGGCCAAGATCCATTTATCAATAGCTTCAATGTCAGCAGGCTTTGCCTCGCCCAACATATATTTTGCCAATAACTCATCTATCGTTTCCATCATCATAAATTATAAACTCCGAACTATAAACCAGATGATCATCGGTAAATAATCAACCAGTTTAAGCATAAGCATTCTTAGTGCCCTACCCATTTGGCCCTCTACTGTTTTTATGGAGATATGCAGGTAATCTGCTATTTCCTCGTATTTTAATTGCTCGAACCTGCTTAACTGAAAAATAGCGCGACACCCCTCGGGCAGGTCATTTATAGCATACTGTAATTTGCCTTTAAGCTCAATCAGCTCCATGCCTGCAACGATTTTGTTTTGATACTTCATCTGATCTACTATAGGCTCCTGATGATTGATCTTCATATTTTCGTTTCGTAAATAATTAAGGCATTCATGTGAAACAGCGCCATACAAATAAGCCCTGACAGATCCGCTGAATTCCAGTTTGTTTTCTCGTTCCCAGAGCCTTAAAAATATGCTCTGCACTACCCCCGCAGCCTCGTCTTCGTCCTTCAACAGGTTTAAGGCATACACATGCAGGGGTTTAAAAAAGTGTTTGTAAACCCTTTCAAACGAGGGTTCGTCGCCTAATGGAAGCAAGGAAACTATTTGTTGATGATCAAGGTTCACTATATTGCAGTTTTGATGTTTTAATTTCCACTAAAACACGTCGCAACAACTTTACCCTTACCCGGATATGAAATTAATTTAATTCAGCCTTGACCAATAAATTGGATTATCTGTAACGAAATAAAAACTATAGCGTCTGTTATTCAACCACCTTTTAATCGTCACATGAAAAAAACAAGCATTGTATTCATTTTATTGTTGACTTTCATCCATGCATTTTCACAGGAGAAAAAATTAAAATCGTTTACAGATGAATATGGTATTCAGGGTATACAACTGGTTTACACCAAGGGAAACAAGACAGAAATTTACAACATCGGTACAGCAAGTAAAGGTTCTGATAAAAAGATAACTTCAAACACTGTTTTTGAAGCGGCCTCATTAAGTAAGTGCGTTTTTGCCTATGTGGTAATGCGTTTGTATGACCGGGGCATCATCAGCCTGGACACCCCATTGTTAAGCTATTTAGGTAGCTACGACCGCTTTGACCCTAAGGATACCCGGTATGCCAAAATAACAGCAAGAATGGTATTAAGACATACAACCGGCCTACCCAACTGGGGCGATGATAAAGGTGCCCGCCTATTGTTTACACCCGACAGCTGTTTTTCCTATTCGGGTGAAGGCTATGTGTTTTTACAAAGAGCGGTGGAAAAACTGACGCATAAATCATTAAATGACCTGGCACAGGAAGAAGTATTTACCCCTCTTAAAATGATTAGCAGCAGTTATGTGTGGACAACTAAATTTGATTCTGTAGCGGCGTTTGGCAATAACCAGCAAATCATCAATCAGTATAAAAATGCAAATGCCGCCTATAGTTTGCTGACTACCGCCCATGATTATACCGTTTTTTTACAGGCATTATTAGCAGGCCAGGGATTAAAACCCGCTACCCACAAAATGATGTTTGAAAAATCAAGTTCAGGAAACAGATTTGACCATCAGGCATCAGAAGCTGATCAGCATATTGGCTGGGGGTTGGGGGTTGGTTTACAACAAAATGAATTGGGAAAATCTATATGGCATTGGGGCGATAAAGGCGATTTCAAAGGTTTCTTTATCGCTTTTCCTGATAAACAAGAGATCCTGGTTTATTTTACCTACAACCGCTACGGATTAAACATAACACCCGAAATATTGACTACATTTTTTGGTAAGCAAACCTGGTGGCAGGCCCAATGGCTTACGTATGGGTTTAAATCGGAAAAAGAAATTAAAGCGCTGCGCAGCAAACTGGAAAAACATGGCTATAACCAGGCTATTGAAATAGTAAAAAAAGAAAAGAAAAAAGATCCTGCCTATCAGTTACCTGAAGACGACTTGAATTCCCTGGGATACCTACTGATGTATGAAGACAGGAAAAAGGATGCCGCCGAAATATTTAAACTCAATGTTAGCTTATACTCAAACAGTGCTAATACCTATGATAGCCTTGCAGAGGCATATGAAGATTTGGGAGAAAAGGAGCTTGCTCTTAAAAATTATAAACGTTCACTTGAACTAAACCCACAAAATAATAATGCTGCTGAGCATATTAAAAAGCTTGAGTTACTACCCCTTTAAATCGATATTTAATTTTTGCTTCAGTTCCATTTCTCCTTTTGAAGTTACCATCAGGCTTCTTTTTTGATAAATCATTCTGAACCAACCTTCCTTCAAAAAATATTGCAACAGCGCTGCACCAAGGCTCCCGGCCAGATGCGGCCTTTTCTCTGTCCAGTCAATACACTTTAGGGCCAGCGGTCTTTTTGCTGTTTTAAGTTGCTCCAGGTTAATGCCGATATCGGTAAACCAGTCTGCTCCCGCCGGAGTTACCGAAAATTCCTTTAGCTGATCGGGGTGATCTTTTATAAATCCTTTTTGTACAAATGCTTCGGTAACCATTACACCGGCAACACCGGCTAAATGATCATAACAGCTCCTGGCCGCCCTAACTTCCCGCTGATTGCTGGTAAGTTGTTTTGCCGGAGCAAGAATATTTGACATGGCCTCAACAGCTACGGCTATTTCGGGTTTGGCATACGTAAAATATTTATTTTTCCCCTGCTTATGCACGGCGAGTATGCCGGATTGTACCAGCTTTTTGAGATGGCTACTTGCTGATTGCGGGGTAATATTAGCAGCTATGGCCAAATCACCAGCTGTTACGGGCTTACCTTCAAACAGTTCCCAAATCATTGCAGCCCTTGCCGGTTCGCCAAACAGGGCCGATGCTTGTTTAAAATCTATCAGGTCAGTCATTCCTTTATTGGTTAATCCCAGATACCGGGACGGTTAACATCCATTGCTCTTAAATAGGATAGCAGTTGGCCAGTATGTATGGCTTCGTGATAAGCAATCCTTAGCAAATAATCGCCTAATTTCCGTTTTTGATTCACTTTAGGCCTTACTATCTCTATTTCCTCCAGCTCTTCTTCTGAAAAACCGCTGATCACTTCCATAAAAGCCTCATGGTAAGGTGATGCAAATGCTATTTCCTCCTGAATACTCATATACGGTTTATTCTGCCAGGGTGTAATCAATTCTTTAACGTCGCCCTGGCTAATAACGATCTGTTGATAAATATATTGAGTTTCGATGATATGACGGATACTCTCTATGCAGGTCATGGCACCGGCATCAGGTTTCCAAAGGTATTTATCTTCGGGTATCCCGATCCACACTTTGATACTCCGGCGTCTTATTTCGTTAAAATTTAAACAGATGATTTCCTTGCTGTTCATGTTGTATTTATTTAATGCAATGATACAACCGCTAAATGACTTACACTTCGGGTTGCATTTAACTGTTATTTAAGACGCATGTGATGCGTCTCTACGTTTGTCTTTGCAGAGACACATTACATGTGTCTCCTATAGTCTCGCCAAAGCTTTCATTTAATCACCGCTATTCCTTAATTTGCATCATGGCATTATCGGTAAAAGACACTATCATACCTGAATATTCATTTCGTGAAGTATTTCCGGCAAGTAATGGCATGTTCGAGATCATTGAATCGCAGGGACAGTTCAGCCAGCACAGGTCTATGTTTCTTGTTCCGCACAGGCGCAACTACTACCAGTTTGCATCTGTTAGCGCAGGTGACGGCATTCATTGGGTTGATGCCTCCCGTTATAATCTTAGTCCGGATAATTTTTATTTTTCAACCCCTCATCAAGTACATATTAAAGAGCAGGCTAAACCATTTCAAGGTATCAACATCAGTTTTAGCCAGGATTTTATTGAACTGGAAGAAAACCGATTGTTAAGAAACCTGCCCATTATTATCAATCCGCATAATGGCCATGAGCTGAAATTACAACCGGCAGATCATGATTTTATACATACCATTATTAACCTGATGCTTAAAGAATACCACCATCAACAAAGCTGGAAAAATGCGGCTTTGTATGCTTACCTGCATAATCTGCTCATCTATCTCAGCAGGCTTTATGAGCAGCAGTTTGCAGCAGTTGAACAAGATACCGACCGCCTGCTACTCCGAAAATTTACGGCGCTGATCAATGATCGTTATCTACATTTACATGAGGTAGCAGCCTATGCCGAATTGCTTCATATTTCAGCAGGATATTTAACCGCTCTTGTTAAGGCGCAAAGTGGGAAAACCCCTATCCAGCACATCCATGAACGTCTAATGGCTGAAGCCAAGCGACTGCTTTTTCATACAGATCACTCCGTAAAAGAAATTGCCTTTGAGCTGGGATTTGAGGATGACGCTTACTTTAACCGCTTTTTTAAACGTTTCGAAAAATCAACCCCTACGACATACCGTAAAGCCATTCGGGAAATTTACCGTTAATGCCTTGTTTTGTACCATATACTTTAAGTAAGGCGGGATAATTTTGCCCATACTTAAAGTATAAAAAATGACAGAACAGGAATTAAACAAAACAGTAGTAACACGTTTTAATCACGAAGTTTTAGAACAGGGTAGCTATAGCGCTTATCAGGAAATTGTAAATCGAGATTTTATAAACCATACTGCACCGGCAGGGACAGATAACGGCTTCCAGGCTACTTTTGATTTTGTAGACAAGGTGGTAAAAAAAGCATTCCCTGATCTTAGTGTCGAGATCATCAACATGGTTGCCGAAGACAATAAGGTATTTACCCATAAGCTATTGCATGGCACACACACTGGTGAGTTTATGGGGATAAAAGGCAGCGGAAAAAGCGTAACTATCCCCACCATGGATATCATTTATTTAAAAGACGGGCTGTATACCGACCATTGGGCTATCAGGGATATTCAGGATGTGCTAAGAAAAGCGAATTAAGGCCGCCATTTGAACGATCTTTCGTCAATGGCACGGCTGGTGCACAGTATGCCCTCCAAATGATCGTATTCATGCTGCAACAATTCAGACAGGTCATCTTCCATATGCCACTCCTGTGGTTGCCAGTTTTCGTCGAGGTATTTGATAGTTAGTTTTTTGTGGCGTTTTACTTTTACCAGCAAATTAGGGAAGCTCATACAATCGTACCAAAGCTCAAACAGCTCATCGCTTAAATACGTAAATTCGGGATTAATGAAAACGGTTGGTTTATCAATATTCATATAGATCGGCCGTTTCATGATACCCAGCTGCGGTGCCGCGATACCCCGGCCAAAATTGTATTTTGCCCTGATCTCGCGCATCACATTATCCAGATCAGCTACCCAACCCGGCACGAGTGATAATTCATCAAATAAAACAGGCTCACATTTTTCATACAATCGCGGATCGCCTAATAATAACAGGTCTTCTAATCTTTTCATTCTATTTCACCGGACTTACGGCTACTGCTATCTTTGAATCGGCTGTACCGTAATATAAATACCATTTGTTTTCAAATATAGTAAGTCCCTCCACAAAACAAACCTGGTTCACCTGTCCCGAAATTTCGTAAGGTTTCTCGGGTTTCATAAAATAAGTATCCAAGCGTTTAATGAGTTTGGTTGGATCGTTTTTATCAAACAGAGCCTGCCCCGCGGCATAGGTACCTTCGGTTAATGATTTATCTCCAAAGGATGGCACATTACGGCTATTATATATGAGTATGATTCCTTTATCCATGAGTATAGCCGGCGGCCCGGATTCAACCAGGTCACTATCAAACTTACCTTCACGTGTGGATAGTGCAATCTTTAGCTCCGGCGTGTTCAATGCTTCTGCTCTCAATTTTACAGGTGGTTTTTCGCCTGGCTCCATCTTTATAGGTGTCCAATTAATTAGGTCTTCAGATGTAGCCGTCCATATCTGAGTATCGCCCCAATACATCCAGTACTTGCCGTTTATTTTGGTGGCCACCACCCTACCGTTTTTATAGGTTGAAATGATGGAGCCGGATTTACTCCATTTATCGGCATACTTACCACTATCTGTTTTGGCGAATACACTACCATACTTTTTCCATTGTATCAGGTCGGTTGATGTAGCTACCAGCAAGCGGGCTACCTTGCCATCAAAAGCGGTATAGGTCATATAGTACGTTCCTTTACCATCTTCAACCACCCGCGGGTCTTCGCAGCCCCCCGTCCATTCCAGTTTTTTAAAATCGTCTTTGTCAGGATATAACACCGGGGTTGGTTTGCGGACAAAATGCACCGCATCGGTACTAACAGCTAAACCTATACGTGATGTGCCTATTTTATCCTGGGCCCTGTAAAGCATCCATATCTTGTTGCCACGATTTACTATAGCCGGGTTAAAAACATCCCTGGCCTCCCACTGCAACTGCGCTCTTAAAATAGGGTCAATAAATTTCCCCCGCCCTGGACCTAAAACAGGATTAACACTATCAATCTTGGTAAACGGTAGAATTGCCCAGCTATTGGCAGCGTTTTTAATGGAATCTGCCTTTGCCGCAGCAGCATTTTTTTGATCGCTCTTGCAACCTCCTATTGTCAAAGAGGTAGCAATAGCAAGGGGAATAATAAAGTTCAGCTTCATAGATAATGTGCTTTACAATATAACCTATTTTTTCATCACAAGTTTTACCACAACAGAATCACCCACCACTTTACCGTATTTATTAGATACGATGCAGGAATTATGAAAATGTATACCACCATAAAAACGGGCCCAAACGTTTTCATTAGCCGCATCACGGAATGATTTGTATGACCTGCTTTTGATACCAAATTCCAGCTCGGAGGTATCGGTATAAGCCACATTGTCGCCCAAAGCACTAGTCAGGGCTTCGGCAGCGGCGGCAGATATGGTGCAATGTCCGCAAGTATATTCGGGGAATGGCGGCGTTTGCAAATGTGGTCGCCAATCGGCATCAATATATTTATTGATCACCGTTTCGGGGCGAGCGGTGTTGTAGGTGTATTTAGCTGTCCATGATTCAATAAAGGCATCAAACAGCGCGATGGCCGTTTTGGCGTAGGCATAAACTGTTTGGTTAAAATCGGCTTTTACCTGTTTGGCACCAATGCCTACAATGCTTAACCAATGCCCCGGCGGCGAGAATTTTTTACTGATAAACTGTACGTGGCCGGCCACATTAAGCTTGCCGGGGTTATCATCCCAAAAATCGGCCATGTGGGCTTGATCGTGGGTAAGGCTGTCGCCCGCGCCTTTGATATACATTACTTCGTGATAGTATTTGCTATTCTTGTCAGTCACATTAAACAGAGGTGGCTCCGGCACACTGTATTCGTGGGCATTGTGCATTACCATGGTTCTGATCTCGCCCCAGTGCGGCTCTACCGCTTCGCCATACAATGGTGGCGTAGGTACCCAACGGCCAGGCACATCATTAATAGCAAACTTGGGCGCGCTGCGGGTTTTCAGGTAATTATCCTTTTTGCTCCAGGCCATAATGGAAGCGACTACCGCTTTGGCATATGCCTCCGAGTTGTGGACCTCATCAGCCGGCATGCCATGCTGGACTGCTACATTATGCAGGCTATCGGTATAGTATTTTAAACTGCCTTCGGGAAAAGTAACCGCTTCGCCTACTTTGCAAAAGGCTAGCAGAGCAGCATATTCATAGTCAATAGTTTGATCTGCCGGTGGCTTAGCAGCTGTTTGCAAACCATTTAACTGCCCTACAAGTGAGCGATATTGTTTTGGTGAACCCGCGGCAATTACCTCATAACCGGCAACGGTAGCATAGGCATAATTACGTGAAGCCACTACCGGTGTAAAATTATTACCCATCACCACCCTGTTCAACTCGTGTACCGTTCGGCTGTACAAAGCCGGATCATGCAATATGGTTTTATAATCTGATTTTTTGCAGGAGGTAAAAAGCAGGGCCGCAACCATAAAAATCAGTAATGGTTTCATAAAATAGGATTAGCAAATATTACTTTACAACATACGTTTTTTTATCGGGACCAACACCAGTTATAGTTAATGATTTCCAATTTTTTGGCAATTTACTTTTAAGTTGAACAATCCCTTCAGGTGTGATATCCAAGCCCCCAAACCCCATCAGCAAACTTTGAATAATACCACCTGCACCCGTTGCGAAATAAGGGTTGGTGCCACCCTTTGTTTCCGCAATGACCCTGAATGGTGGCAATAGGTTTGGCTCATAAGCATCCTTAAAAAAATGCAGCGCTTTATCACCATTACCCAGGCGAGCATATAGCAGAGTAAATATACCCTGGGTCATGGCTGGAGTACCTTCGTTGGGTACGCGGGTTTCATAATATTCCAGATCTTTTTTGATCTGGGTCAGATCAGTGATCGTTTTTAGCGGATAGGCCAACAGGTTTACATCTGCCTGTTTAATACCCTCGCCTTTGTAGCTTGCAAACTCCTTGGTAACACCATCCGGAAATTTCAGTATCGGGATGTTCTGTTCTACCAGTTGCCAATCCGGATCGGCTGTCAATCCTAAGATTTTAGCAGCGGTTGTGGCAGCTTGCAGATTTGCTTTTGCTGCAGCATTGGTAAACGCATTATTATCAACATTTTCGGCCCATTCATCAGCAGCTACTACGTCTTTAATATCGTAATGATCATCGCCGTTGCGTTCCACCCTACTGGCCCAAAAATCGGCTGTGGCAGATAGTATTGGCCAACCCTTTTCCAACAGCCATTGTTTATCCTGTGTAACACAATAGTAGTTCCAGGCAGCCAGGGCTACATCGGCAGTAATGTGATGTTCAAACGGGCCGCTCAGCGCCCAAACAGGGGTTTCCTCTACACCACTATCAGCACTTTCCCAGGGGAACATAGCGCCTTTATAACCGTGCGAAAAAGCATTTTGCTTTGCAGCCGCTAATCGCTGAAACCGGTATTCAACCAATGATTTAGCTATCTCCGGATGCAGTACCAGCAAGGCCGGGTACATCCACAGGTCGGCATCCCAAAAAACATGACCATTATAGCCCAAGCCCGAAAGCCCCATAGGCGACGGCGAATATGCGGTACCCGCTCTGGAGAAAGAATATAAATGATACAACATGCTGTGCACATCCTGCTGGGCCTGTGCGTCGCCTTCAATTTTGATATCGCTTTTCCAAAGCTCATCCCAGGCTTGTTCATGGTATTTAATCAGTCGGTCGCGGCCTTCGAGTTTGGCAAACATAGTGAGCCGCTCGGCCTGGTTCAACGGGTCGGCATCATGTGCTGAAGTTATAGATGACCCAGCAAGTGCGTATTGATAGGTTTGACCTGCAGTAATAGCCTTGCTGAATTTCATGAGGTGCATGTTGTTATCCCACATCTCATGGATCACCCGTGGTTCCTGGCCGTGCTGCTCATTAAACAAAAAAGTATTGGAGGCACAAAGCTGTAATTTACCGGTGGGGCTTTTGGCAGTTGAGGTAAGCAGGCTAATAGTTACATGCGGCCGGTCAATCTCGTTATAATAATTTTGTACTTCCTTTAAAGCATCAGGTGCTTCCATTACACTGGCCGCAGTAATATTGATGTTTTTTTTAGCAGTGATGCTGATATTCATCAAAACCGTAAAGGGGAGTTGCCTTAGGGAGTAATAAGTATATTTTATGGATGCAGCATCGCCATAATCAAAAGTGGTGGTAAATGCCGCGTGCTGCATATCCAGTTCCTGTTTAAAGTTGCTGATGTTTTTGGCATCAATACGCTTACCATTTATTTCCAGGTACATGCTGAGCAGGTTAAAGCTGTTCAGGAAGTTACTTACCCGCCCACGACCATACAGATCATAAGCGCCTGCCAGTACCACATTCTTCACCTTAAATGGTTCGGGAGATGATACAATGCCGATCATGCCGTTGGCTACCGTGATGCCATAATAGTTAGCTGGATCAATTTTATCAGCTTTTATTTGCCAGGCGTTTTGAGCCTGTAATGTTTTACCACCTAATAAAAATATGCCGATCAACAACCCCTGTATTTTATTCATATCAATTATTCAATTTAAAAAACCTGATCGGTTTGTTATTAATAGCAACGGCATAAATGATTCCTTTAGCCGTTTTAATGATCTTAATATCCCTTATCTCGCCCCGGAGTAAAAACCCGGATAATACCGGCGAAATACTCTCCATATCTCTATTACCATCCACAAACAGTACATCGCCATAATCGGCATCGTATTTACCTTCATAAGGTAGTACCCCACTAAAGTTGCCACCCGCCAGCACACCTTTACCATGGCCAGCAACAAATGTATTAAGACCAAACAAAGGGGCCATTTGTGCTGATGCAGGGAATGCCTTAAACTCAAAATGCCCCTTACCTTTATTATAAAAAATGCCCGATTGAAAAGATGCAGCCATTAATGGTTTATGATCATTTAACGAATCACCAAATAGTTGTTCAACCGTTTTCCCTGCAAAATCATGGAAGTATAGAAACTTCTTTTTTATCAGTGGCACCTGCCGTTCAATTTCGCCCTTGCCTAAAAATGTGTAATATTTTTGATTGATACCATAGGCAATTATCGGATCAACGGTGCCATTTTTATCCAGGTCAGAAAGGTACAATTTCAATGGTTCTTCGACAGTCGGTCTTAGTTTGGAGTTATTGCCGTAGTTGCCGGCCAGTATATCAATTTTACCATCACCATCCACATCAGCCAGTGCAATTTTTTGCCACCAACCTGATAAATTGTTCATTGCAGGCTGTTGTTGCTGTATTAATTCCCCCTTTTTATTCAGGTAAACCTTTACGGGCATCCATTCGCCTGCCACCACCAGATCGGGCCAACCATCATTATCCAGATCAGCAAATTCAGCTGAACGCAGCATACCGGCATGTTTTAATTCTTCGGGGATAGCAACCTGGTGGTAAACGCCATGGCCATCATTCATCAATAAATACGATTCAGGGATTTTGCCAAAACCAAAGCTATCCGGTGCGCCACCTACAAAAATATCGGGGTAACCATCATGGTTCACATCGGCCACCGCTACTGCCGATTTATTGAGTTTGATGGATGGAATATTAGCAGACCGTTTAAAATTGCCCTTACCATCATTCATATATAAACGGTCGGCCAGCTCGGGCGAGTGATTTCGCAATTCATTACCGCCACTAGCCACATACAGATCAGGAAAGCCGTCATGATTAGCATCCAGGAAAACAGCATCTACCCCCTCGCTTGCTGAGTCAGCCACAAAGGCGGGCTGTGGTGATGCTTTAAAATCGCCGTTTGCCGTTTGGATAAACAAAGCTCCGGGTTGGTTTCGCGCGCCGCAAATATAAAAATCATCCAAACCGTCATGGTTTACATCTGCAACAGCCATCCGCGGCCCTTCGGCAGAAAGCATATGCGGAATAAGTGGCTGCTGGTTAAAATCAACAAAGTCATTTTCCCGGTGTTTCCAGCTGATATAGATGGTATTGGTTATCTCTTTAAATACAGTTTTGGGCGATGGAAAGAACCGGTTATAATCAAACTTCCCGATCGCGTTATGCTGATCAATAGTTAACTGTTGATTAGCCTTTACATTTTTCAATAGCTGGCCGGTTTGATTTGGCCAAACAATTAAAACGCTATCTGCTTTTTGATTTTTACCCAGGCCAAAGTGCAGCCGCGGTTCAACAGACGATTGGAATCCTCGGGTAAGCATCAGCTGTTCATACTGCATTTGGCCGCCGCAAAATACATAAGCCTTTACACCTATACCAAAACCATTATCCTGGTGCCCGGTAAATTTCAAACTCAAATAAGGTGTTTTGGCTGATGTGTTTTTGTAAATACCTGCTTCATGATTTACATTATTGGTTACCAGGTCAAGCCTGCCATCATTATTCAGATCGGCATAAACAGCGCCGTTGGCCAGGCCCGGATCGCGCATACCCCATTCCTTACTTTTATCGGTAAATTTTTCGTTCAGGTTTCCTTTAAACAGATAGCTGTGCACGGCACCAGGTGGCATTTTATCTAGCACTACGCTATCATAACCGCGGTTGCTGTTCAACATACCTTGAACCTGATCGTTTGAAACAAAGGTTACATAATCCATATCCAAAGCCCGACGTTTGATGCCGTTGGCGATGAACAGATCTTTAATGCCATCATTATCAAAATCGGCCAGTAAGGGACTCCAGCTCCAATCAGTAGCGTACACGCCATCCATCAGTCCAACGTCGCTAAAAGCCTCACCATTACCCATATTTTTCTGGAGCGCATTACGCGAATATTGGTTTTGAAAACCATTACGGGTTATCTTGAATTTATACTGATCATATGACTCATCGCCACCATAGCTTTTAAGCACATCTTCTTCCGCAGGTAACATATCGGCAGTTATAATATCCAGCTGACCATCATTGTTAAAGTCGGCCATGTCATTACCCATACTAAAGCGGCTGTAATGGTTAAAATGTTTCGCGCCCGATTCGGTGAAAGTACCATCATGATTGTTGATGTAGTAATAGTCATTTTCATGAAAATCATTACCCACGTAAATATCCTCCCAACCATCATTATTCAAATCGCCAACGGCTATACCCAAGCCGTAACCCAATGCACTATTATAAATACCGGCCTTTTTGGTTACATCAGTAAAATGACCGTTTTGATTGAGGTAAAGTTTACTTCCTGCCAATTTATTCTCGGTCTTCCGCATAACAGTATCGCCATAAACAGCAACAGAATGATCAGACTGATTCAGCAGGAAACAATCGAGCTTGCCATCGTGGTTATAATCAAAAAAAACAGCCTGTGTGGAGTAGCCCGAAAAATCAAGCCCATATTCCGCAGATCGCTCTGTAAATGTGCCATCATGATTGTTAATATAGAGCATATTATGCCCCTTTAAATTGAGCTTACCGGCTACAGCGCATACATAAATATCCAGGTAGCCATCATTATTTACATCGGCCATAGTTACCCCGGTGCTCCAGTCGGTAGTACCGGCAATACCGGCCTTTTGGGTAATATCCTCAAAATGGTAATTGCCTTTATTCAGATAAAGTTTATTGCCTCCCTTTTGATTGGCTGTAAAAAACAGATCGGGCAGGCCATCATTATTGATATCGCCAACAGCAACTCCGCCGCCATTGTAGTAATACAGGTAATCTAAAATACCGGGGCGCTCATTATCGCTAATACGGTTAATAAAATGAACTCCGGTTTGTGCCGATGGTAGTTGCTCAAAAAGAGGTGGTAAAACAGGTTGCTGTTTGCACGAGAGCAAACCCAAAAGGAGCAGATATAAAAGAGGAATGAGTTTGTACCGCATGATTTGAGCTATGTTAAAGCACCGGATAATTCACCTGCATATTCACTATATCAGTATCACTTTCAGGCACCTTATTGTTTAAATATCTTTCAAATGGAGCTACCTGTTTTAATAATGTATGATCTTGTATATATCTTTCCATTGCATTATAAATCTTTTGCCGTTCGCCATACTTTCCGCTATAATCACCTACCAAAACTTTACCACCAGGCATGTTCATAAAGACAATGTTAGCAGTAGGGGCTATCCGTTTATTTACGGGTATGCCTATCAGTATTTGCAAGGAATCGTTTTTTTGCGAATAGTAAGCCCCGGCTAATGCCTGTACTGGTTTAATATTATGCTGATCAACAAAATCATGCAACTCTTGGGCTGCTTTAACAATCGCAGAATATTTGTTTTTAACCGGAATCATTTCTTTTTTAACAGCCAGATAACTTTCGGCCACACTTTTTTCGCTGATGTCAAAACCGTAATACTGTTTGTCATCTTCCATAAAACTCTTCAGCTGTTTTATAATATCAGTGTTTTTTTCGGAAGGATCAAACTGGGAAAAAAGCCATTTGGCAACATTGTTTTTAATATCAATAATTACGGTTGCAGTGTTATTTGCAATGCCCGGCATAACAGTATAACAATAATGATGATCAATAAAATTTACGGTTCGTCCTACATAAAATTTATTGCCATTAGCATTTTTTATGTTGAAAACCTGCCCAGGTATGCTGATTAAAAATCCGACATTATCCTTTGCCACCCTGCTATTTTTAGTATCATCAAAACCTTTACGAATATCAGGTTGCCAGTTTTTCCAGCTATCAGGTGATATTAATTGCTGACAAACGTCAAAATAATTTGATCTGATATTAACGCTGCTGTGTTGTTGAAAAGGAATAAAGCCTATAACTATTAATAAGAATAATATAATTACCGCTTTTTTCATGTTATAAGTAACAGCTAAAACTTTATACTTTGATATTTTTATTAACTACAATGGAACAGCTATTAACTGTTCCATTGTAATAATTGGGATAATCAAACAATTGATCAATAACCCGGATTTTGTTTTAACAAGGGGTTAGTATTGATCTGTGGTAAAGGTATTGGAAATAGGAATGTATGAGTGTCTGCATCCTGTGATTTACCTGGTGCGCGTGCGCCAGTATAATATTTTGTACCGGTTGCTACTTCAAATCTGATCAGGTCATTTCTTCTCCAGGCTTCCCAGGCAAATTCCCGGCCACGTTCAGCCAACAGATCGTCATAGGTTAAACTGGTTAAATTGGGTACACCAGCTCTTGCTCTGATCTTATTTACGTTGGCCAGGGCTCCGCTAACATCGCCCAGATGTAATTGAGCTTCGGCGGCCATCATATAGGCATCCGCTAAGCGAAAACGTACACCATCGTTACTTGTACCATCACTACCGGTACCTGGTTGTGGTTGATATTTTACGCTGCGTGCACCTGCATATTTAAAACTATCGGCAGGGTTACTCAACTCATTAACATATTGGCTTAATACTACACCAGGCATAGCCGCCCCTGTTGCTGTATATTGCTGACCAACCAACCACATTTTTTTACGTTTATCAGCATCCGTAAACGTACGGTAAAATGCTGTAGGTGTACAAAAACCATTATAAGGCTGAGCTGTCAAACCAAATGTTAAATTGTTATTATAATTCAGTGTATACATTTGAATCACATTACCTTTAATAAGCGGGTAGTTAAAAGGGATACAGAATATGTTTTCGACAGAACCACGATTGCTGTAAGTAAAGTTATCCAGGAAGTTTGGCTGTAAACTATATTTATTGGAGTTAATAACCATATTAGCATAGGTTAAAGCTTTATCCCAGTGTGCTGTACCTGTGTATACCTGTGCATTTAAATATAATTTGGTAAGCAGCATATAACCGGCCCATTGATTAAAGTGCCCGTATATTGCTGTATTTCCTGTAGAATTATCAGTTGATAACAAGGGTATGTTCTTCAACAGATCAGCTTCTAAGTAAGCATATACATCAGCCCTTGAAACCGGGGCTAAGCTTGCATTGGCAGCGTATGATGTTATCAATGGTATATTGCCAAAAAGATCAGTCATTAAAAACAGATAATAATCTCTTAAAACACTTATTTCTGCAGTAATAGCAGCCGCATTTGACGGCTTATTGGTAAGGCTATTTAAAATGCTTATGCTAAAATTACATTTAGTTATACCAGCGCTCAGATCAGTCCAGCCGCCATTAATATTGGAGTTATCAGTAGCAACATTGTGTGTCCACAGCTGGGTATGCACACCGCCATCATACCAGTCATTACCACGTATGGGTATCACCATTTCATCAGTTGAAACTTCCAATAACTGAAAAACGTTTTCTGTTTGCAATGGCGTTAAAGCAGTGTACGGAGGGGCAACTATACCCGCATTTATTTGCTGGGGCGTTTGATAAAACTGATCAACCGGTACAACGGTGTACGTATTTTGAGGAAGCTTTTTACACGATAGGGTGATAAAACTGCCTGCTGCCAAAAGTAAGGTCAGACTTAATATTTTCTTATTTTTCATCTCTTTAAAATTTGATTTACAAACAGTTATTATTTAAACGAAACTGAGGTACCGAATGTAAAAGTTCTTGTTTTTGGATAGTAGGCATAACCACCATAGTCAGCATCAATATACGATTGATTTCCGGTAGTAACAGACTGATTTCCGGTGCCATTGGAGGCACCTGCTGTTGAAACTTCCGGATCAAGGCCCCTATATTTGGTTATAACAAACAGGTTATTTACGGCTACATATACTCTTAGCGTATTTAAACCTTTAATTTGTTTAAAGGTATAACCTACCGAAGCATTATCTAATCTTAAATATGATGCATTTTCCAACCATCTGTCTGATTGAGTTGGGTTACTTGTAACACCATTGGTTAATGCGGTACGGGTAGTGTTTGTTGTAGGTAAGCGCGTAACAGTTTCATAATCTAACAGGGTATTGTTAAATATTTTTTGCCCGTAAACGCCACGCAGGAAGAAACTAAGGTTCCAGTTTTTGTAATTAAAACTGTTGTTGATACCATAATTAAACTTTGGGCTCGGATCTATATAATGCTTGGGTGGTGCCTGACCAGGATAATCCGCTACAGTTTTACCGTCAAACAGTTCTACACCTTGTGCATTAACACCTGTATAATGCGGCAGATAAAATACATAAGGAGCGTATCCAGGAACAAAACGGGTAATGGCTGTTGAGCTTAAACCTTGCCCCTGTGCATAACCCACTTCAATAAAACTTGTTTTTACTGATGTACCATCGGTCAGGGTACCTGATAGATTGGCAATCCTGGTTTTAACAAAGTTTATATTTCCTGATGCTGTCCAGTTAAGGCCTTCACCCTTTATAATTTGACCTGTAAGTGCAATTTCTAAACCTTTATTAGTTAAAGCACCCACGTTTGATAAGGTTGTGGAAACAAAGTTTGGAGGCGTTGGTACGCTATTGGCAAATAACAGGTTATTGGTTCTGTCATTGTAATAGTTGATATCGCCTGATAAACGATCATTAAACAACGAAAAATCAAGACCTACGTTCCTACCAATCCTGGTTTCCCACTTTAAGTAAGGATTAGCATTTTGATTGGGTGAATAACTACCCGGATAAGACCCCGAACCCGAACCATCATAATACTTTTTACCCGGGGCCACAAGGGCTAAGCTACTGTAATCGCCAATACCATTCGCGTTACCTACCTGGCCATAACCTAACCGTAATTTCAAATCATTTATCCAGTCAACATTATTAACCAGATCGCGTTTTAAACGGTAAGCTATATCAAATGATGGGAAATAACCGGATTGGTAATTGGCACCAAATTTACTTGACTGGTCACGGCGTAATGAAGCAGTTGCGTAAAAACGATTATCGTAATTATAATTTACACGACCTAAAAGTGAGCTAAGCTGATATTGTTCCTTATAGGAATCAGGCGTAGGAAATATTAATCCTGAACCCAGTGCATTATCTAAACTTTGTGGTACAAGCAGCTGCTGTGCAGCAGCAAAAAAGTAGTCATAGTTAAATACGCTATGCTCGCCAACAAGTGTTACTGATACATTATGCTTTCCAAAGGCTTTATCATAATTGATGTGTACATCGCCTTTGTACGAGTTATTATTATAATTACTATCAGCGGCCATGCTATTACTGTTCTGAGCCTTAAAGCTTGGAATAAAGTAATGGGTTTGAACATTGTTACGTGATGTTGATCCCGTTACTCCAATTTTTAATTCAGGAAGTATATTGTAATTAATATTAGCATTTATATTGGTTAAATATTCATTGTGCCTATTATAGGTACTTGTTAAATATAGTACGGGGTTGTACGCGTTATAACCAGCGCCATAGTCATTGTATGAGCCATCGGCATTTTTGATAGGTATAGTTGGCAGTGCGTTAAATACATAACCAATAGCGCTATAATTTGTTAAACTACGGTTGGTATTAACGTTTGATATACCTAACTGAATGTCTAATTTATTATCCAGGGCTTTTTGTTCAGCATAAAAACGTAAGCCAAGCTGTTGTTTAGCGCTATTGAGGATTATCCCCTCCTGATTTTGAAAGTTTAAGGAAGCACGATAGTTAAATCCATTCGCGCCACCAGATATGGCCAGATTATTACTATGTGTTAACGCGGTGCGTACAATAGCCCGCTGCCAATCAGTATTCACATCGTCAGATTCACCTTGCCCTTTTTGAGGATTGGCTTTTGCCTCTGGTGTGGCCAGGTATTCGGCAGTGTTCAGCAAATCCCAGTATTTACTTTGCTTAGAAAAGCCTACATAACCGTTATAATCAACCTGAGTTTTACCGGCTGTACCTTTTTTTGTATTCACAATGATAACACCGTTTGCACCACGCGAACCGTAAATTGCTGTGGCCGATGCATCTTTTAATACATCATATGAGGCAATATCAGCCGGGGCAATATTTTGAAACTGAGTGGGATCATCCAGCGGTATACCATCAACCACAAATAATGGCGATTGGTTACCAGAGATGGATGTTTGTCCCCTTAAACGTATTGAGGCCGACTGGTTAGGGTCGCCGCCACCCTGGGTAATTACCAAACCCGCCACTTTACCCTGAACCTGATCAAGCGGGTTGATAATGGCGCCCTGGTTAAAGTCTTTAGCCGAAATGTTTGATACTGCACCGGTCAAATCTTTTTTCCGTTGTGATCCGTAACCAACGCTAACAATCTGTACTTCGCTCAAATTGGTAGCGCTTCCAACCAGTTTAATATTTACCGTGGTTTTTCCGGTAATATCAACTTCTTGTTTGGCATAGCCAATAAATGATACTACAATTGTATTTGCCGATGCGGGCAATGAGAGTTTAAAGTCGCCATTGGCACTTGTATTGGTACCAATGGTTGAGCCTTTTGCAACAATAGATACACCCGGCATAGGGGTACCATCGTTTGAGTCTGTAACTTTACCTGTTATTACTTTGTTTTGCGCCATTGCGGGCACAACAAAAAAGCAAAAAAAGGAAAGACAGCATACCTTAAGTAAATTTTTTAGCTGCATAAATTTAGATTTAGTGTCAATTGGTTTATTTTAAATATAACTATTAATTTATAAATACATATGAGTTATAAATAATATTACGTATTCGTAAATTTAATATACTGATGATTAATTAAATGATGTAATTCATCACATAATTACAGTTACTACGGAGGGCTATTGGCGTTTGTAATTTTCGTGATCATACACAAATTGGTTTTATTTTCTAAAAACAGCCATAACGCATAGGCACCAAAGCAAAGTCTGGCAGCTAATACAGTTAAAACAAAAGGATAAAATATCCTTTGCTATGGCAGCAATATTATAGCCGCTTACAAGAAAATTTAATTATTATGGTTTATTATTATGCACGTTCTGAGTGCCATTTATCCCAACGAAATAAATTACTCCCGCCTCATTTATAAATGGTATAGTACAAAGTAATACGCAGAATAGTGCATTACCTATTTATTTTTTTAAAATATAAAAAAATAAAGCATTTTTAAAATATAAATAATTGATAATCAGCATTATAAAAAAAACACTACTCTAAAAAATATAAATTAAATTTAACTGCTTTTATTGCTTCTCTATATGATTATCATCGTATTTGGTCTTAAAGCTGTTTGTTATATCAGCTGCTTTTTATCGCCATTATTTTTTGATCAAACTGATCACCAGAAAGTATTGCTTTTGCCTTGATACGCATTTTATATACGTATATGGTATTTACAGAATATTCCAGGATATTGGCAATAGTTTCATTATCATTGATACCCATGCGGATCAATGCAAATATCCGCAGGTCGGTATTCAATACTTCATGATCTTTAGGCCATATCTGATCGTCCTGCTTAAATAATGAATTAAATACAGTAATAAAATTGGGGAATATTTTAAGGAATATATGATCAAACGTATAAAACAGCAGGTCCCGTTCCTTTTTAATATTTATTTCATCAACAACCAGTTGAATATCCTCATACTTTCGGGCAATCAGCTTTCTGTCGATATTTCGTTTCAGCTTTTCGAGCTTTAAAATATATCCCGATATCACATTAAAAAAGTAGCCAATATATTCCTCCTTGATACGGGTATCCTCAATAAGCTTTTCGTTGATACTTTCTAATTGCAGGTTCTTTTCTTCAATGATCTTTTCTTTAACCTTTAAATGTTTAAGCTGATTAAATATCACAAAAACAATGAGCAGCACCAATAAAGAAACAACGCCTATTGATAAAAGATACCCCCTGAACTTGTTTTTTTCATTTTCCATTAAAACCAGTTTCTTAGCAGCTACAACTGGCAATAAGGCACCAATTTTTATTTTCCTGAGCCTGGCCCCATAATACTCAGCATCGCTCATGGCCAGGTCAATAAAAGTATAAGCATCAATGATATTGCCCCCCCTGTACAGCAGATCGCCCAGCTCAAAGCTGGCCAGGGTTTCTTTAGTCGATGATCTGATATCATTGATAACCCCAGTTATCAAAAGATCGGTCCGTTGTTCTATTTGCGAAGGTTCTTTGTAAAAAGAGCTAAGACCTGTAGCTATCATGGCCCGCTGATGAGTGGTTAGGGAGCTATTCATTAAACGTTTATAATATTCTGAAGGCTTTTGTATTTCACCAACCCTTATCTGCCTGTCGCCCTGATGCCGTAGCCAATCATATGAGTATGGTTTACAAAGCGCAATAGTTGAATCAAGGTATTTAATAGATAAAGCATTGTTGTGCTGGGTATAATAATCATTGTTATCATAATCGGCAAGATCTGAGTAGGCCCTTGCTTTTAATGAATAGTATTCAATTTTTGAATCATTATTTAAAACCTTAACATCAATACTGTTAAAACAATCAAACGTTTCTTTGAACATTCCGGCCGAAAGCAGTATGAAGCCTAGTTTTATCTGACAATCGTTTTGTTTCGGTATATCTTTTAATATGTTACTTATGTTTTGCATTTTATTGATATACACGTAGGCCGAATCAAACTGGTATACCTTATATTCTTCATATATATTACTGCAAAGCTGATAACGTGCATTGTAATTTGCTGATGAAACCGCTGATAGGGATACCTTCAGCTTTTTTATATGGGCCTCTTTTTGATCATCGTAAACTTTCTTCCTTGTCAACTCACGCTTCAGTTCTGTAAGCAGGCTGTCAGTTTTGGAAGATGCAAAAGCCGAATTCACAAAAATCATCAAAAATAAAATAGGTATATAAATTCTCATTGTAAATCGATTAACTGATAATAAATACTATTGTAGCTAAAGGTTATTAAAAAAGATCCGGATTGTATTTTAATTATGTCAGCAAAAAATATAGTTGCTTATTATAACTGATCAACCTGGTAATGGTTCAGCAGGTTAAGTAAAACACCATTTGTCCAGCCAAAGCCATCCTGTAACGGATACTCACCGCCCCCTGCCTTTGCTCCTGTATCCAATACATTATATTTTTCCATCAGCTTACCCGTCTCATCAAAAACACGAATATTAGTGCGGATCCATGCCTCGGCAATGGATTTGGCCAAACTATTTTGCTTATATTTATTTAAGCCATCAATGGCCATATATTGTAAAGGAGCCCAGGCATTAGGACTATCCCACTGCTGGCCCGACCGGTTAAATGTAGTAACCAAACCGCCCGATTTAAAGAACTTTATTTTGAGGGCCTTAGCCATAATAGCTGCCTGTTTGGCATCTGCTATTTGAAGTTCAAGCGCATACATACCAGCCAGGGTTTGATGCGGGGTAATATGATTTAGTTTCCAATTATAATCCATAAACCAGCCTTTATCAGTGCTCCAGCTGTATTTTTGTATGGCTTTTTTACGTTGTTGAGCTTTAGTTAAATAAATACGGTATTGACTTCCGTTGCCTGCAACCAGGTATGAGCGTGCTATGGATAACTCCAGGTGATACAACAGGCAGTTCAGATCAACCGGAATAATACTGGTGGTTTGAATAGTTGCCAGCTTGCCTGTTTCATCAAACCAGCGGGTACTAAAATCCCAGCCTGATTCAGCAGCGGCACGAATGTTACGGTAAAAATCACTCGTTTTTTGCTGGGTTGTTTTAGCCGCTTCAACATCTTGCTTATATGATTCCTCGCGTGGTTTGTCAGAATCGTCCCAATAGCGGTTCAGCAATTCGCCGCCGGGCATACGTACCACCATGCGGTGAGTCTGGCCTGCCTTTAATTTGCCGGCACCATCCATCCAAAATGCATACTCTTTTAAAAGCTCTGGTTGATATTTTATTAATACTTTTTCGCCATTATCCTTAGCCAGCAGGTCAAGCATCAGTGAAAAAAATGGTGGTTGCGATCGGGTAAGGTAATAGGTACGGGTACCATTAGGGATAAAGCCGTACTTATCAATCAGGTAGGCAAAATTATCAATCATATCCTCCATGATCTTTGTTTTATGACTTTCCTGCAGGCCAAGCATGGTAAAATACGAATCCCAGTAATACGTTTCACGGAAACGCCCACCGGGTACTATAAAATCATGGGGCAGAGCCAGCAATGAGGAGTATTTTGAAACCGTGTCATGCCTGCGGTAAAGCACCTGCCACAAGGTATCAATATGTTTGCGGATACCGGCTGATACATCGCTCTTAAAAACATCATTATGCGTACCGGGGATAAAAAAATTATCGCTTACAAATTGCTTCAAATTAAAATCAGGTTTATCTTTTTGCTCGTTATAATCATTCATGATCAGTTCCGGAGCACGTTTAGGGGTCGCATCAACAAATATTTTGTTATCGGGAAATATACTGGTGAGTTGAACTGCCTCAAATAAACCCGGAAATAATTGCCTTGGGGTAAGAGTTTGCGAATAAGCTAATAAAAAAACAAATAACAGTATAAATGTTAAAAGTGATTTTCTCATGGTCAGTTAGTATATATTGGAACCATGAAGGTAAATAAAAAGCTTAAAATATACCTGTGGCGACAAATAATTAACACTTTACCATGTTAGCTATTGCTTAACAATGCAGTTGATTAAAAAGTGATGCACATTACTGCAAATACAGCAAGACTTTCCCTGTTTGCAGCGAGGTTGATTAACTGATCAGGTCTTTAGACTTAATAAAGCTCAGAAAGTTTGTCATTTCGAACGAGGTACGAGGAGAAACTATCTCTTGAGCGATAGCGAAAAACTATCTCTCGACCGCAGGGAGAAATCTTATGCAATTTGAAATTACAGCCTTACAGTACGTAAAAGATTTCTCTTTCGCTCCCTTGCTCTTTGCCACCCATAGTTCTATCGAAATGAGAATTTTTTTATAGAAATTGATTCTTCCGGATACCTCCAATGACTTACTTTCGCCCTTCCCGCAACAGCTTAACTTCTTCGGCGGCATGCACATTGGCCCAGGTTTCCAGCGCTGAAAGCGCTGGCCCTAATGCTTTTCCTTTTTCAGATATACGATAGTATACCTCTGGCGGAAAACTTTGCCTTTCTTCCCGAACGATCAAACCATCAGCTTCCATTTGCTTCAGATGATCCAACAGTACTTTCTTGGCCACTTTCGGGATAATTCGCCAAAGCTCGGTAAAGCGCATCTCTGTGTTATGAAACAAATGGTACAGGATAATGGGCTTCCATTTGCCTGACAGCATGGTCAATGTAACATTCAGGCCGCAATGTTTAAACTGGGTATAATTCATGGTTACCAAATAGTGAACTGGTTACAGAAAGGTAACCTTCTTTAAGTTGCGGAATGATTGCTTCATCTTTGCTGCATCAAATTTAATAGCTTCACCATGAACTTGCAACTATTGCGTAATGCTACCCAAATGCTTACCGTTAATGGTAAAACCATACTAATCGATCCGATGCTGGCACCAAAAGGAAGCTATGATGCTTTTCAAAATACCGGTAACTCCATAAAAAATCCCTTGATTGATCTGCCCGTTACTGAAAGCGAATTACAACAGCTTATCACCAAAACAGATGCGGTACTGCTCACTCACATCCACCTTGACCACTGGGACACTGTCGCCCAGCAATTGTTACCCAAGGATATCACGCTGTTTTGTCAGCCCTCAAATGTGGAGGTTATTCGCCAGGCAGGTTTTACAAATGTTACTCCGATAGATAATGAGCTTACCTGGAATGATATACAAATTATCCGTACCGGAGGGCAGCACGGTACCGGCGAGATTGGCAAAAAGATGGGCATTGTTTCAGGCTATGTGATCAAATACAAACAGGACACCCTTTATATTGCCGGCGATACCATTTGGTGCGATGAAGTACAGAAAGCGCTTAATCAATACCAACCAACTCATATTGTATTGAATGGCGGCGGGGCACGCTTTATAACCGGCGATGCCATAGTAATGACTATTGATGATATAATAACCGTTTGTAATTACGCTCCCCAAGCCAAAGTTTATATTGTACATCTGGATGCGGTAAATCATGGCAAAGAAAGCCGGGCAGATATAAAAAAAGCTTTAAAAACACAAGATCTTGCGAGCAGATGTTTTGTTCCGACTGATGGTGAGCGCTTTATATAACGCGAGTTCGATATAAGAAACTCTAAATGTCATTGCGACGGACAGCGCTGGACGAAGCGGTGGGGTGAGGAGAAATTATCTCTTGAGCGATAGCGAAAAACTATCTCTCGACCGCAGGAGAAATCTTATACTCAATGCTATTCATAAACATATCGTATAAGATTTCTCCTCGTACCTCGTTCGAAATGACAAGATTCTTGTTGATATATAATACTCTTATTTGTAATTTGAAAACAATAAATTATAATTTATTCATTTACTGAACACCATTCAGTATATTTGTCTGATTATTTACAACATGGGCATATCAGAAAGAAAAGAGCGCGAAAAAACGGAGATGAGGGACCTCATCAGGGCCGCTGCGTTAAAAATGTTCCTGGAAGATGGGTATGCCAAAACCTCCATCCGCAAAATTGCGGATGCCATTGAATACAGTCCGGGTACCATTTACCTGTATTATAAGGATAAAGACGAATTACTTTACGAAGTGCAGGGCTTGGCATACGGAAAACTGCTGGAAGCTTTTAGAACAAAGGCTAACGATAAAGATCCGCTGAAAAGGCTTATCCAAATGGGTAAAACATACGTGAAATTCGGGCTCGAAAACCCCGAACTATACGATCTGATGTTCATTATCCGCGCACCAAACAATGTTGACGAAACTTCACATAAAGACAATGGCGATCATACTTATAATTACTTGACAGACACGTTAGAGGAGTGTATCAACAAAAAGCTATTACGTATTACTGATCTTCAATTGGGGGCACTACAGGTATGGTCAATGTGCCACGGCCTGGTATCACTTAATTTACGTTGCCGGTTAAAGGTAATGGCCTTGGGAGAAGAGGAAATAAATGCTGCGCTTAGCCATGCCATAGAAAATTATATCGCATCCGTAACACTTTAAAAAAATTTGCATCTAAACTGAACATTGTTCATCATTTAAACACACAATAACAAAAACTATGCGTTCAACACGATTTATCAAGACTAACAATCACAATAGCCTTATCTGTAAATACGGCTATCATTCTTAAAAAAATTTGCAACGATACTAAACACTGTTTATTATGTATACATTATTTATTAAAACATCTTTGCTGTTTATCGGAACAGTGCTCATCTCCAGCGTCAACGCGCTTGGGCAAACCGGGCACAAACAGCTAGATGATTATATCGCTACTGCCTTTGCGCAAAACCAGGGCTTAAAACAACAGCAATTTGACCTGGATAAATCCATGTATGCCTTAAAAGAAGCAAAGGCCATGTACCTGCCTACGGTAAGTATGCTGGGCAGCTATACCAAATCGGCCGGGGGGCGTACCATTGATGTACCGATCGGCGATCTGGTGAACCCTATTTATACCGCCCTGAATCAGTTAACTAACTCCAACAGATATCCCATGCAGCAAAACCAGTCGTTTTTGCTCAATCCCAATAACTTTTACGATGCCAAGCTGCGTACCTCGCTCCCACTTATCAATGCTGAGATCAGGTATAATCAACTCATCAAAAAACAACTCATCACCAGTCAGCAGGCATCAGTGAATGTTTATAAACGAGCCCTGGTGCTGGATATTAAATCGGCCTATTATCGTTATTACCAGGCTTTACAGGGTGTGGCTACTTACAACAGCGCCATGCTGCTAATTAAAGAGAATATCCGTGAAAACGAAAGCTTTTTACGCAATGGAATACGCAACGGTACGGCTTTACTGCGTTCGCAAACAGAACAGGAAAAAACCAATGCCTCTTTAATACAGGCACAACGCAATATCCAAAACGCGCGCTCCTATTTTAACTTTTTGCTGAACCGCCCTTTACAGGATACTATCAAAACTGATAGTGTTGCCATTGCCGAGATTATTACAGCGCCAGATACCACCGCTGGTACCAGTCGCCGTGAGGAGTTAAAGCAACTGCAAACTATGCAGCAGGTTTATAAATTGGATTATAAACTGCAAAAATCGGGCTTTATACCCAAACTGAGTACGTTTATCGACCTGGGTTCGCAGGGAACAGATTTTAAGGTTAATGATAAAACCCGCTATTATTTATGGGGAGTTAACCTGCAATGGGACCTGTTTACCGGCGGACAGCGTAAATACCGCGCCGAGCAATCACGAGCCAGCCTGAACTCTACCATTGCCCAGTTTGATCAAACCCAGCAATCGCTGCAGTTACAGCTTGATCAAACTTATAACAATTACCAGTCGGCAAAAGCAGCTTATAAAAGCACCGCCGCCCAGTTATCTTTTGCCAAAAAGTATTATAACGATCAACTCAAAGCTTATCGTGCCGGGCAGCTCTTATACCTTGAACTGGTTGACGCGCAGGACCAGCTAACCAGCGCCCGCCTGCAAATAGCAGATGCCCAGGCAGCCCTGCAAATAAGCCTTGCCGAACTGGAACGTAACCAGGCCACCTATCCTATTAACAATACCGACAATAAATAATATCCACATGAAAACAATTCAATACATGAGCCTGCTGTTGAGCATCCCTTTTTTAAATGCCTGCAGCTCACATAAAACACCAACCCAAGCCATGGGTCAGGATACCATTCCGGTTAAGGTAATGGCGCTTCAACAACAGAACAGCAACGCGGCTATTGATGTATCTGGCCAGTTCACTACTGATGACGAGGTGATGCTATCATTCAGAACAAGCGGCATCATCAGCAGCCTGAATGTAAAAGAGGGTGACAAAGTAAGGCAGGGACAATTGCTGGCTACCCTTAACCCTACCGAGGTTAATGCACAGGTACAACAGGCACAATTAGCTGCCGAAAAAACACAGCGTGATTACCAGCGCACCCAAAATCTGTACAAGGATAGCGTAGCCACGCTTGAGCAATTGCAAAACAGCAAAACCTCAGCTCAACAGGCACAGCAACAACTCAACGTAGCCAAATTTAATCGCCAGTACTCGGAAATACATGCCCCGAAAGATGGCTTTATTCTACATAAGCTGGCCAATACCGGGCAACAGGTAACCGCTGGCACAGCCGTACTACAAACCAACGGCGCCGAGTCTGGTAAGTGGATGCTGCGTGTAGGCATCAGCGACCGGGAATGGGCTATACTGAAACTTAGCGACCATGCCGAGATCCAAACCACGGCCTTACCCGGCCAGATATTACAGGGGGTAATAACCCGTAAATCAGAAGGAGTTGATGCAACTACCGGTACTTTTAGTGCTGATATCACCCTGACCGGTAAAAAGCCGCAGGCTATTGCCGCGGGTATGTTTGGTAAAGCTACCATAGCGCCATCGCATATCGTGGCGGATAATGGTAACTGGCAGATCCCTTATGAAGCCCTGCTTGACGGCGATGGCAGCAGCGGTTATGTTTTTATCACTAACGATAATAAAACCGCGCATAAAGTAAAGGTAACCGTGGCCGGTATCGACAAAAATACAGTAACTATTAGTGATGGCCTGCAGGATGCTAAAGGACTTATTGTTTCGGGCTCCGCTTACCTTACTGATAATAGCGTTATCACCATTCAATCACCCGTAACCGCAGCTGTCAAATGAAAATTTCAGAATACGCTGTAAAAAACAGCCAGTTTACCCTCGTGATCTTTTTAATGGTCATTGTCTTGGGTATCACCACCATGCTTAGCATGCCGAGGTCTGAGGATCCGGAGATGCACCCGCCTGCGTTTTCGGTTATTATAACCTACCCCGGCACCAATCCGCGCGATATTGAAGACCGCGTAGTTACTCCGCTGGAGAAAACCATATCGGGTCTTGACGATATTAAAAGGATACGGACCAATATAGCCAATGGCGTAGCCGTGATACGTGTGGAATATAAATACAGCAGTAATATCGACTCCAAATACCAGGAAATTGTGCGCGAGGTAAATGGCATGCGCAGCCAGCTCCCGGCAGATATATCCAACATCGAGATACAAAAACAACAACCCACTGATGTAAACATTTTACAACTGGCCCTGGTATCAGAAAATGCTTCCCGCGCCCAGTTAAAACACTACGCCGAGAAACTGCAGGACGAACTGGAACAGGTGCGGGCTTTAAAACTGGTTACCATTTATGGCCTGCCTAATCAGCAGGTACGTGTAGAGCTTAATCTCGAAAAAATGGCCCAGATGCATTTGCCCGTAACCGCTGTATCCAGCAGTTTGAACAGCGAGATGGCCAGCGTACCGGGAGGTAATGTTGATGCAGCGCACCAAACTTTTAATATCAAAAGCAATGACTACCGTACCCTTGATGCGGTGAATAAAACCATTGTGTATTCGGCCGGCGGTAAAACCGTTTTGCTGAAAGATATTGCCCGCGTTTATTATGGTTTTGGCGAAGAAACACACATCACCCGTCTTAACGGCCACCGTTGCGTATTTGTAGTAGCCGCCCAAAAAGATGGCGAAAACATCAGCAAAACAGAGGCAAGCTACCAGGTGGTGGTGAGCAGTTTTAAAAAATTACTCCCGGTTAATATAGCCTTGGTACAAAACTTTGACCAAGCCGATAATGTGAACAGGCGACTGGAAGGTCTGGGTCATGATTTTATGATCGCTATTTTACTGGTAGCCATTACCCTGCTGCCGCTGGGCATCCGTCCGGCAATTATTGTAATGATCTCTATCCCGCTTTCGCTGGGTATCGGTATTGTACTATTGCAGCTATTTGGCTTTAATCTGAACCAGTTGAGTATAGTAGGACTTGTGGTTGCCCTTGGACTATTGGTTGACGACAGCATTGTGGTAGTGGAAAACATTGAGCGCTGGATGCTGGAAGGGCACACCCGCTTAGAAGCGACCCTGAAAGCCACCGGGCAGATTGGTATGGCGGTAGTAGGTTGTACCGTTGTGCTCATCATCGCTTTCATGCCATTGGTATTTTTACCCGAGGGATCAGGCGATTTTATACGATGCTTGCCTTTGGCGGTTATTTTTTGCGTAATGGCATCGATGCTGGTATCACTAACCATCATTCCGTTTTTATCAAGCCGTTTATTGAAGAATCATTTGGGTAATCCTGAAGGTAATTTCTTGATGCGCGGTCTAAAAAAAGTGATCCACGGCAGTTATGCACGTTTGCTGGATAAAGCACTGCAAAAACCGTTTTTAACGCTTGGTGTGGCCGTGGTGATGTTCTCAGGTGCTATGTACTTGTTTGGTGTTATCGGGTTCAGTTTGTTCCCATCATCTGAAAAACCGCAATTCCTGATCAATATTACCACACCTAACCAATCCAATTTACCTTATACTGATACGGTTACACGAGCTATTGAACAGCAACTAAAAAAAGAACCATTAATTGAATATTACGCGAGCAATGTGGGCAGGGGTAATCCGCGGATATTTTATAATGTAGTACCTCAAAATAACCGCAGCGATTTTGCCGAGCTTTTTGTACAACTTGACCCGGATACCAAACCTGATCAAAAACTGGCCCTAATACAAAAACTGCAGCACCGCTGGAACCATTATCCGGGAGCCAAGGTAGAGGTAAAGAACTTTGAACAGGGTCCACCGGTGGTGGCCCCTATTGAGGTGCGTCTTTTTGGCGATAACCTGGATACCCTGCGTGCCCTATCTATCAAAGTAGAAAAATTACTGCGCGAAACACCCGGCAATATGTATATCAACAACCCGGTTAACCTGCTCAAAAGCGATATCCGCATAGCGGTAAATAAGGATAAGGCCGAACAATTAGGTGTATCGGCCATCAATATTGACCAAACAGCACGCCTCGCGGTAACCGGTTTAAACCTTGGCACTTATTACAATAACGATAACAAATATGGTTTTACCATGCTGCTTACCCGCATGAAAGAGGGCCGCCCATCGCTGGATGCTTTCCGCAATTTGTATGTAAATAACGCGCAGGGCAATGCGGTACCGCTAAGTCAAGTAGCTGGCTTACAACTAGAAGCCTCCACCGCTACCATCAATCACCAGGAGAAGAAACGGGTGGTATCTATTACGGCCAATGTACAGAAAAACTTCCTGGTAAGCCGGGTGATTGATGATGTGGTACAAAAAATGGATAAGCTGAAACTACCTGCCGGTTACAGCTATGAAATGGGTGGTGAGGTAGAGTCAAAAAACAACTCCTTTGGCGGCTTTATGAGCATTATACTGGTTACTGTGTTCATGTTTATAGCAGTATTAGTGCTGCTGTTTAAAACCTTTAAAAGCACGCTTATCATACTGTCTGTCATACCGTTAGGCGTGGTTGGGGCAGCCGCAGGGTTATGGATCACCGGTAATTCCCTGTCATTTGTGGCTATTATTGGCTTGATAGCGCTGGCCGGTATCGAGGTAAAAAACACTATCCTTTTAGTTGATTTTACCAACCAGCTAAGGCGCCAGGGCAAGAGCTTGCAGCAGGCCATCCGCGAGGCTGGCGAGGTGCGTTTTTTACCTATCGTGTTAACCTCGCTTACTGCTATTGGTGGCTTGATCCCAATTGCGATATCAACCAACCCGTTGATATCGCCGCTGGCCATTGTGTTGATCGGGGGGCTCATCAGCTCGACCCTTTTATCAAGAATTGTGACCCCTATTATTTACGAATTGATACCCCCTGCCATTGTCCCGGATAAAGTGGAGGTAAAAGAGGCTGAATTAGTGTAGTTTACCTATAAAATATAACCCCGAATTGTCAATTTAATGGATAATTCGGGGTTATTTGTGTTAAAAATCAACTGTTTTTTGTCGGTTTTGGATCGTTTTTATCCAGTTTTTGACGAAATTGAGTCGGATTTATGCCGGTTTGGTTCTTATAAAATTTGTTGAAGTGACTCAGGTCATTAAAGCCTAATTCATTGCTGATTTCCTTGATGGAAAATGAACTGTACTTTAACCGGTTTTCGATGAGGTGCAATTTGTATTTGTTCAAATAATCGCGCAGGGTAATGCCCATCTGCTCCTTGAAAAATATCCCGAAGTAATTACTGGAAAATCCGAACATGGTGGATAAATGTTCAGCCTGTGTGAGTTCTATGGAATAGATGTTCTGATGGATATAATTGATGATCGTGGTAAGCCGGGTATTATTTTTTGAATGGATTTCTGTTGCCGGAGGTAATATGTTCCGCTTGATGATGGATAACAATGCCTGAATCAAGAAAAAAATTATTTCACTCATTTCATTTTTAGTATCCCCCCATTCATTCACAATAAGGCGCACCAACCCTTCTATCTTTTGCGCCTCAGTTGTTGTGCCAAGCACCAACTGATGCTGTTTATTGGCATGGATAAGCAGCTCGTCAATATCCTGGTTTAAACGGCTTGTTGCTTGTATTTTTCCAATACTGTTCAGGTAAACGTTTGTAAACTTCAGGAAGGTAAATTCCGTTTCTTCTTCAATCTCAAAGCTGTGAAAATCAGACGGGGCCAGCAAAAACAAGCCATGGTTTTCATAGCGATATTCCATTCCTGAAATACGATGCAGGCCTTTCCCTCTGTGAATAAAGATGATCTCAAAATGATTATGATTATGCACCGGGTGCTTCCATTCCTTTGAAACAAAGTTGGCGACCTTTAAAAAATCATGTTGTATGTACTTTTTCACTATTAGCAAAATACCATAAAATAATAGATATATACAATTACAGGCACATTCCCTCATCCTACTTTTGCCTCCATTATCTATAAAACAGGAACATGCAATCAAGAAAAGATTTTATAAAAAGTGCCGCCTTGTTAGGTGCAGGCTCCTTACTTATCCCCAATCAGACTTTTTCAAAAACCCCAAATACATCACCTATGCAAATCAATTCCAAATGGCCCGACGGTACCCGCCTGGTAATTTCCATTTCCATGCAATTTGAGGCTGGAGGCGAACCGGAGCGCGGATTTGACAGTCCCTTCCCACCAAATTTAAAAGAAGGTTTTACCGATCTGCCAGCTAAAACCTGGTTTCAGTATGGTTATAAGGAAGGCATTCCGCGTTTGCTTAATTTATGGGATAAATACGGCATCAAGGTAACCAGTCATACCATTGGCGAAGCGGCCCGGCACAACCCCGAACTGACCAGGGAAATTGTAAAACGCGGTCACGAAATAGCTGGTCACGGCCTGAACTGGACCCCACAATATACCATGGGCTATGATGAGGAGAAAAAGTTTATCAGAGCCAGCATGGATATTATTAAAGAAGTAACTGGCGAAACAACAATAGGCTACAACTGTAACTGGCTGCGCCGGAGCAAAAATACCATCCCCATTTTACAGGAGCTGGGCTTCACCTATCATATCGACGATCTGAGCCGTGACGAGCCTTTCCTGATTCCGGTTAATGGCAAAAACTTTGCCGTAGTGCCTTACACTTTAAGATGTAATGACATCCAGCTTCTGGAAGGCCGCTATTTCTCCTCCAAACAATTTGGGGAACAGTTACGGTTAGAGTTTGATCAGTTGTATGAGGAAGGTGCTACCCGTAAACGTCAAATGTCAATCAGTACGCACGACCGCATCAGCGGATCGCCGGCCCAGGTAAAGGTGCTCGACGAATTTTTGGCATATGCCGCTAAACAACCCGGTGTAAAATTTATGCGTAAGGACGAAATAGCCCGGATCACCTTAAATGATAAAACCGCTATTGTTGATAAGGACTATTTTTAGGCTCTGATAAATTGAAGAATAAGCTGTCATGCTGAGCTTGTCGAAGCATGGTGGATGGCTTCTGCACACGATCCTTCGACAAGCTCAGGATGACAGGCCTTCAAGGAGAGCTTCGTTCCTCCGCAAGTTCAAGCGTCCTTCGCTTGAACTTGAACTGGCGGATCAGAGTAACATCATTGCTAGGTACGAAGCAATCCCCGACATACAGAGCGGCTCTGCTTATTGGGGATTGCTTCGTCGTTCCTCCTCGCAATGACGACTTTTATTTATTATTTAGGCTGAGCTACATAAAGCTCAATACCCAATTTTGATTGCGTAAATACACTGTAATTTAACCACATACATCCAGGGCGTGCCGAATCGCCACCTGATGTACCCCATGAGTTCTGGATAAGAACCGCATTTTTTGCATCATCATAGCCAATGATACAAATGGCGTGACCTCCTAAAAGTGAACCGGTAGTTTTGCTGTAAACAGTACCATTGTCAAAGGCGGTTTCAAAACTGTCATATACGTTAAAGCCCATTTCTACAGGCAAGTTCATGCTCAACGCTTTCTTAATGTCGGCAACGGTTGAAATAGCTGCATAACTGCTTACATTCTTGTCAGTAGCAGCGCTGGCATTAACAGACGAAGAAGGAGCCTGACATGGTGATCCAAGGCTGGCATCCAGGTTGGCGGCTGGGACCCCGTAATTTTGTAAAATATCCAACCCGCTTGTTACGTACATACCGTCGTCGGTATCGCAATCGTTATTAGCTGAATGATCCTTTTGATACACGTACCATCCGCTCCTGGGGTTTGATACATTGGCAATGGGGAATTCATTATTCAATGTACCCATTAAGGCATATCCTGACGACCAGGACACGCAGGTACCTGTTTGTCCCTGATCGCCGATGGCAGGGTGATTTAGAATTACGCTGGCTGGCAAAGCATTGGTGCTATTTACACTAAGCTTGTTTAAATATCCCTTTTGAACAAGCTTGGTTCTGATCATATCCAAATCAGCCGACTGTGTAGCGAGATAAGCCTTTTGATTTAATACAGCTCCTAAACCGTGTTTTGGGGTACCGTTATTATTTGCGTCAGGTGCACTTTCCGTGTTATTTTTTTTACACGATCCGAACATAATAAGGGTTAATAATAAACCAGATAATCCTAATAAACAATTCTTTTTCATAATAATTGTAATTTAATGTTAAAAAAATGAGGTTAATATAATTTGGTTAACTGCAAGGTAATAAGTTATTTATCATAAAAACAATAGTTTTTCAATAAATAATAATCATATTATTATACCTAAAATCAATCGATTGTAGTTTAATTCAGTCTCATTTTTGATAAAAACATACTCTTTTTTCCATAAAAAATTACATTCATAACAATAAAAGCACATAAAACATTATTATAAATATCTATTTTATATTAAAAATCAATAATTTAACATTGTTTTATGATTTTAAATAACATTTAATATGAAAAATATTTAATAATACGTTTTACCAACATGCAAAAATAATTTCACCCCAGGAACTTCCATTTTACCAAAAAGCTAAAAAACGCGTAAGAACGTTAAGAATTGATTTGAAAGTTGTTTGCTTCAGCAGATAATTTGGGTTGAATAAACAGTGTGTAGAAATACAATAATTTACACTAAGCCTGCAAAATGTAATAACCCCTGAATAGACATGACGAAATAATACTGTCAAAAATGCGCTGTCACCCTGAGGAACGAAGGACCTATTCGTGAATATGCATGCCGTTCAGCATGACAAGTTATATTTTTCCTTTACCCTCTTTCCGGCGAAACCGAAGAGAGGGTAGCGTAGGCGGGGTGAGCCTACCCGCGCTATAAATTAAACGTAGCCTTTACCAGCATGATGCGGCCGGGGATGGTGTAGGTATTGGATGTAAAGGTATTGGCCGATAAATAGAGCGCGTTATACTTTTTTGTATCAAAAAGATTATTGGCGCTCAGTTCCACATCTGTCCTGATCTTGTTAAACCGGTACCTTACCGATGCATCTGTAAAAACATATTGTTGGTTATTGAGCTTGTCCTGGTGATTATAATAATCATCTCCCGATAATTTGAAAAACAGATTATCCGTAGGGTTATAATTGATGGATGCCTGCTGGTAAATACTTTTGATAGTTGTTGCCGAAGCCGCAACCGGCGATTTGCTGCTGAGCTGATTATAAGTTACCTTATAATTTATATTTAACGCGTTGTTTACTTTTATTTCGGCACCCAGGTTTTCTGTTGCTGATATGGTTTTATAGGACAAAAGGATATTGTTTTGCAACTGGTTCGAGCTGTTCGACTGCCATGACACTCCCCCGCTAAAAGTTGTACGTAAAGCAAACACATATTTGCTGATGTAACCATTAAACATCCAAGAGTTGGTATGATTAACATAGGGCAGCACTATGTTTTGTGTAATATTGTTATTAATGATGCTTGAAGAAATGCTATTGGCAGCGATATGATCATATGATGCGTTTAGACTAAAAAAGAAGAGCGTAATAGCCTTCCGGTAATTAAAACCGAGCGCTACGGTTTGATCCTTTTGTTCGGTAAGATCGGCGTTATTGGCATACAAGGTACGGTAGTCCTTTAAAATATAGCCCCGGTAAATATCCTGTATACTACCAATTTGATTCCGGAGACTATACATCAAGCTAAAATAATTTTCAACGCTGCTTTGATATTTTACAAACAACCTCGGGTTAAAATACAGATGGGTTGATTGTTTATCAAAGGCAAACAGGTTATCAGTATAATGTATCTGCTGCAGGCTAAGCGGCAGGGTTAGGTTTATCTTTAATATGGTGCCCGGCACTTCATACCCGGCCTCGGCATACAGTTTTTGCCGCGACCAGTTTAAATTGTTCTGTGTGCTGTCTGTTACCAGGTTAGCCGTATTATCGGTTTGGGTCGCGCTTAATGCCGACCTCAACTTTTGCTGCTGCAAACTAAAACCAAGCTTATAGCTTTGGGTAATATGGCCAGACGGCAGCTTGTAAGCAAAATAATTATTGGTAAACCAGGTAGGCACATTAACTTGTTGATTTAACTGATTGTAAGGGGTATTGTTGTTAAAAATTGCCGGGTTTAAACCAGGGGCTATCGACAAGTTTTCAGGCTCAGACAGGTAGTTCAGGTATGAGTAAACCTCTATGATATTATTTGTTTTAAATGTTTTCATGAAGTTAAACTCATTCGAAAAATCGGTCTTATTATCCTTAAAAACCTGATTCACCGGGGTTCCGTTGGTAAGCAATGCCGAATAATTGGTGTTATGGTTATAATCGGCTGTTAAAGCATTGTTCAGATAATATTTATCCTTGTTGATATTTAAGGTAAGCTGTCCATGCAAAATGTCGGGCCTGCGTTTGTTGTGCTGTACTTCTGAATAGCGCACCGTGTCATTTGGTAAATATACTTCGGCCAGTTTTTGGTACTCCTGCTGCTGCGTATCATGCAGGTAATACAAGTTGGCCTTGAGCTGAACATCCTTCGCCAGGTGTACCAGGTTGTTCATGTTGATGATACCCGACTGGTTAAACAAATACCTGTTCCGCGGCAGGTCAGGGTCGGTCGCTGTACCGGTTGAAAGCATGGTAGCAGGCTTGTTATTATCTATTTTTTGCAGGTAACCTTGTAAATTATGTGATACCAGATCATTCTGAACATCAAACCCGGTATTGTTGCCTTTAAGGTAATTGATGGCTTTAAAATTATCCTTAAACAGCATGGCATTAAGGTCAGCATCATATTTGCGCGGGGTACCGGCTCCTATTGTTTCCTGCCCTATCACCTGCAATTTGGCATCTTTTTTAAAAGTAAGGTTCAGGGCTACATCTTCGCTCACCACTTTATCTTTCAGCATTTTAACAGGTTGATGGTTTTCAATTACCTGCACCTGATCAACCGCCCCATTCGGGATACTGCTGGTAGCAATGTTATATTTATCATCAAGCAGGTTATCGCCCCCGATATACAGGTTCGAGATGTTCTTACCGTTATAGGATATCGTTCCATCGGCGGCAACCTGTATACCTGGCAGCTTTTTAATTACATCGCCTATAACCCTGTCCTGCTGATTGCTAAAGTCAGAAGCTCTATAACTTAACGTATCCCCGCTTGTTTTCAAAAAGGGCCGCTTATCTTTTACAATCACTGTTTGCAGCTCGTTGGTTGCTATGGGCAATATAAAATTGCAGGGCGTATCAGGATCTGTTATGGCTTTGCTTTGTTTTTTAAAGCCGATACAGCTTGCCTCAGCTGTTAAACCGATTTTTGGTGCATCAGCAGGCAGATGAAGGGAAAACCCGCCATTGTTATTGCTTACCGTATAAGCTATTATGGCATTACCGGTACCCTTTAAATTTATGCTTGCATAGGGAATAGCCTTACCCGTACTGTCTTTAACCGTTCCCTGGATACTTTGGGCAAAGCCGCCAAAAGAAAGCAGGACACAGAAAAGCAAGATACCTGCAAATTTGCTGATCCTGATCATTTTTTTCCGGGCAGCTCAATCGGGTTATTGATAACGGGATCATCTCCCATCTTTATCTTCATACTTTGCTGCGGTCCCGGGCCTGATCGGTTAAACTGCACGTTTCCACCAGATCCGCCCATTGCGGAGTGCACAAACGCGTCGGGGTCCTTCTTCATGGCTTCCCGCAAATGCACAAATTCCTTTTCGGTAGTTTTTATTCCGTCGGCCGGTAACTGAATGATATTGGGGTCGGCATCATCATCCATCCCAAAAAGCTTTACTTCACGACCACCCGCCGCCGGCTGATTCGCTGTTACTGCCGGGCTTGCTTTGGGAATCTTGCTCAAGTCCTCAATCCCATCAAAATTAAAGACCACCTCTTTTTTGGCATCATAAGCTTCCAGGATCACACCGGGTAAGCCATTTAATTTCCATGGGCCGCTATGAAAAGGCAGATCGGGGCAAAACCATGCTGTATAATCGCGCCCTCTGAAATGGACTGTTGCTTTTTGGCAATGTAAGCCGGCAAAGCTCGCTGTATCACTGCTTATCTTCCAGTCAATTGTTGCCAGGGGCTCTGTTATCAGGTAGCTGTTAATTAGTTTTTCTTTAGTAACCAACTTCCCCTCGCCCGCAAACTGGTAATATTCAGTACCCGAGCCCGAGTCTTTGCCCCGCATAACTTTAATCGGGCCGTTTGGGTTGGCAGCTATTTGCTCCTGCACCTGCTTTTTGATTAAAGCGTCGGCCATTTTCCTGTCGTAGCTTTTGTAGGCGCTTGAGTTTTTGCCCAGGAACAGGATCATATTTTCATGATAAATGTCGTTCCTTTTGGTTGTATCCCGCAGGTGCAAAAATTTGTAATGTACTACAGCCTGTGCCATTTCGGGCGAATTTTGTTGTGCCCCAACTTTAATTGATAACAAGATAAAGGCAATAAACAGAGCGAAAATTGAACGTAAGGTTTTCATGATCATCATTTTTAAAACAATAGTAATTAATCCCTTCTATCGTTTAAAAACTTTGGTACCAACAGGAGTTTTACTGTCGCGAAAACCTCATATTTGTTATCCGGCATTTCAAAAAAGATGCGTTTGGCTAACAATTACGGTAATTGGTAACATAAATTTTTAAGCTGCTATAATTAAAATTATCTTAGATTTTATATGCCGGCAATCAGAAAAAAGCACCTTCTTGAAATAGTACTTCACCTTTTATTTTGGGTGGGCATCTTTGCTGTTGAAACATCCGCCACCGATCTGTATCTGGTATTCCGCCGCGATATGAATGGGCGCGTTGAAGAACAGTTCATATTAAGATCTACTTTCCCGCTTTCTTTATTAACCATAGCTTTATTAATGCAGCTTTTTTACAGCAATGCCTTCTGGCTGTTTAAAAAGGTGGTTGGCTATAAAAATAAAATCGCCCGTTTTGCCATGGTTATAGGCTGGGCGGTATTCATCTTTTTTGCCAATTATTTTTTGGTACTCCTTTTTATCCGGTTTACAAGTATCAGCCCGAATGATTGGCGAATGCTGCAGCGTAATGTGATGCTTATCTTTCTTTTCGTACTTGGGCTGTCAGGGGCTTATTTCCTGTCGAAAGAATGGATCAGGAACGAATTGCTTCGTAAACAACTGGAAGCATATCAGCTGAGCACCGAGATAAAGTTCCTCAAATCGCAGATAAACCCGCACTTTCTTTTCAACACGCTGAACAATCTTTTCTCCATGGCTCAGGCAAAAGGGAATGATGAACTGGCCGATGGCATCTCAAAGCTTTCGGGCATGATGCGATACATGATCTATGAAAGTAATGTCGATACGGTACCCTTAAAAAATGAGATAGAGTATATTAAAAGCTGCATTGCATTAAACAAGCTGCGATATGCTGATAGCGAGGCCCAGGTTAGCTTTAATTACGATAAACAATTGCCTGATGTGTTTATTGCCCCCATGATATTTATCCCTTTTATTGAAAACGCGTTTAAGCATGGTGTGCTCATCAATAGTACCTCGCCCATTGATATTGCTATAGTTGTGCACAACAAACAGCTGCTGTTTACCTGCGAAAACAAAAATTATAGTTTTGTTAAAAAAATGGAAAATGATAAAAGCGGGATTGGTTTGGAGAATGTAAAGAGAAGACTTGAGCTGATGTATACCGGCAAACATCAGCTAAGGATAACCAATGATGAAAGCATTTTCCGGGTGGAGTTAAAAATAGATTTAAGCTGATGAACTGTATTGCCATTGACGATGAACCCAAGGCCCTGGAGGTAATTGAAAGATACTGCGCCAAAAGCGGGATACTGAACCTACAGGCATCATTCCGGGAGCCGCTTAAGGCTATTGAGTTTTTGAACCGGGAGCATACTGACCTTGTATTTTTAGATATTAACATGCCTGAGCTTAATGGCATCGAACTGCTTTCCACCCTTGCCATTAAGCCTATGGTGATATTTACCACCGCGTACAGTGATTACGCGGTAGAAAGCTATCAGCTTAATGCGGTTGACTATTTACTGAAACCTATCACCTTTGAACGATTTTTAACCGCTGCAAACAAAGCGCAGAATTTACATTTACTGAAAAATAATGTTCCGCATAAAGGGCAACAGGGCGATTATGCATTTGTTAAAAGCGGGCCACAAACCTACCAGGTAAAAATCAGCGATATTCTGTTTTTGGAAAAGGATGGCAATTATATTTCTATTGTTTTACGGGATAAAAAGATCCTTATCCGCCAAAACATGGCCGATGTTTTTGAGGTGATCCCTGCGCAAAGTTTTGTAAGGGTACATAAATCATTTGTTGTAGCTATAAGGCATATTGCACTGGTCGAAAACCACCAGGTGATCATTGACGGTCATAAAATACCCATCGGCAGTACGTACCGCGATGAATTGAAAATGAGGTTGGGGTTGTAGTATTTTTGATAGCGCTCTGCCAATCTATCCACTTAGTTTATTCAAATGTCATCGATGAGCGGTTGCAGCCTACGTAGTGGGTGCGAAGAGAAATCTTGTACATTTACTTTTGGATGTCATGCTGAGCTTGTCGAAGCATGGTGGGTGGGGCCTCTGCACACGACCCTTCGACAAGCTCAGGGTGACAAGCCCTTTCCCCCCGTTGCCTGTGTCCTCACAGGCAACTATGCAAATCGTCTGTGAGGACACAGACGATGGTTATAGCCCCTTTTCGGGACATTATCCGTGCGTAATGCTATTCATAGGCTATTACTCTTATTAATCTATAATAGCTTGTTTTTCTGGATGCAACTGGTATTCAAACATGAGGTTGATCTGTGAGGGGAGCACGCGGTCTTCGGATAGTTGCGGGATGTTTTCGCGGCTAAAAAAGGCGGCATCCAGAATATCAAAAGCAGCAGTTTGCGTTCCGCCGATGATCTCGCATTGGATAAAAATTTTGTATACGTAATCTAACTGGGGCGGGTGCGGATGGCAGCGCTTATCTAAAACGGCAAGTAGCTTTACAGGTTTTACCGTAAAACCGGTTTCCTCCAACGCTTCCTTAACCGCTGCCTCGGTTGGTGATTGCCCGATATCGGCCCAGCCACCCGGTAATGACCATTTGCCATCGGCTTTTTCCTTTACCAGTAATATTTCATTTTGATCATTAAAAATCACCGCGCGTATATCAGTTTTAGGGGTGATATACTCCTTATTACTGTTGAAATAAACAGACAAGGCCTCCAAAGGCTGCCCGGTGAGCAGCTGCATCATTTCCAGTCCAATCTGTTCCAGCTCGTGATAACGTTCTGTATCGTACTCGTTATTGGCGTATGTTAAACCCAGGTGCGCCATAGCCCTAAGACGCTTGGCATAATTCAGGATAGCTGTTGAATGCATGATTGTTGTTACCCGTAAAGTGTGGGGCTTAAAATAGCAAATATTGTATCAACATTTTATTTGTTGTTGAAATCATTCATTCCGCAGGCTTTTTACTGGGTTTGCCAATGCCGCTTTTATGGATTGAAAACTTATAGTAACCAAAGCAATCAGCGTTGCCACGAAGCCGGCCGCAAAAAACAACCACCAGTTTACATTAATGCGGTAGGCAAATGTTTGCAGCCACTTTTGCATAAACCACCAGGCAACCGGCGTAATGATGACTACAGAAAGCAATACGAGGTAAACAAACTCTTTACTCAGTAAGGCGGCAAGCTGGGCAACCGTAGCTCCCATTACTTTTCTGACACCAATTTCCTTTGTACGCTGGCGCGTGAAGAATGCCGTTAATGCAAACAGGCCCATTACCGAGATCATGATGGCTATTACTGCAAAAAAGGTGATGATCTGTTGAAGCCTGGAATAGGAAATAAATAGTTTCTGAAAGTTATCATCCAAAAAAGAATAGCGGATCGGGAAATCCGGTTCAATTTTTTTCCATGCCTGTTCAATGGCGGCAACAGATTGCTGTACATGTTTACTGTCAAGTTTAACCACTATAGCTCCGCCCGACTGGTACATGCAGGCCTTATTTCCGATGGTATACACCTCTGGCAGTACATTACTTTCAAAGCCTTTAGCATGAAAATCCTTTACTACACCCACTATTTGTACGGGTATGCTATCACAGTCTGGATAAGTAATGGTTTTACCTACAGGATCGGCGATGTTCATTTTCCGGGCCGCTGTTTCATTAATAATTGCTGAGCGGGTATTTTGATCAGCATATCCATTAGTAAAATACCGGCCCTTTATTAAAGCAATTTTTAAAGCTTTAAAATAATCTGTGCTCACTTTTACTGATGACATCCGGTATTCCTTCCCCGCGTATTTAAAACCATAGGTGGATGTATCAATAAATAAATTATCGCCGGGAATTTTAGTGGTCTTTGCTACATAGCTTACACCGTTTATGGAAAGCAGTGCGTTTTGAACACCGGGAAATCCGTCTTCCCTATTCTTCTGGCTTGCCTGAATACGCATTACCTGATCGGCTGAAAAGCCTTTGTCCTTGCGCTGCATATAATGCATCTGGCTTCTGATCACCAAAATAGAAATAATGAAGAATACCGAAACCATGAACTGCACAACAATCAAACTGTTGCGAAAAAGCATTCCTTTATTTCCGCTTGAGTAATTCCCCTTTAAAACTTTTGTAGTGTTAAAACGGGATAGGAATAAGGATGGGTATAACCCGGAAAGCAGGATAACGATCAATAAGCAAAGCGCTATTTGTGCAATAAGGGCTACCGTATTATCCTGTTGCCAAAAGCTTAGGTTGATATTGAAGGTATTATTAACATAGGGCAGCGCCATATAAACAATTAAAATAGCGATACACAGGCTTATCATGCATTGGAACGCTGTTTCGGTCATGAACTGAAAAACCAGCTGCCTGCGGCTTGATCCTAATACTTTGCGTACCCCAACTTCTTTTGCCCGGCTTATTGCCTTAGCGATAGAAAGGTTACTAAAATTAATTGCGCCCGCCAGCAATAATAAAACAGCTAGCGTTAACAATATAGAAACTGTTTTAAACTGGCTGCTGCCATGTTTAGGGAAATTATAAATATTTGGAACAGCATCTACGAACAAGAACGTTCCTTGCCCTGCTTTTTTATAGGCTTCGAATGATTTGGTATCTCTCTTTAAATGTTCGTCATAATATATTCTGTTTACGGCATCTTCGGTTTTTGCTTCCTGATCAGTATGCTTTAATTTCAAATAGGTTACAAAAGAATAATTGCCCCAAAAATTATTTTGTTTCCCATAAGGGTCACGCATCAGCATTTTAACAGTAAGTTGCGACGGTCCTTTGAGGTCTTCCATTACACCGGTAATTACGCATTCAATAGCGTTATAAACTTTTATCGTCTTCCCCATAGGGTCTGTATCTCCAAATAACTTGCGGCTTAGTTCTTCTGTAAGAATGGCGGCATTTGGCTGATTGAGGGCTGTCGCGGCATCTCCGCTGATCAGTTTATATGGGAAAACTTTTAGAAAACTGGAATCGACAGTTACGATATCTTTCTGGTATATTTTTTTATTATTGGCATCGAGTAATAGTTCAAAGTCTGCATCTGATTGGATAGAAGTTGCAGCTTCCGCATTGGGAAATTTCTGGGCCAAAAGAGCTCCCAGCGGTGCAGGGGTTCGCTCCAGAATATCCGTATTCTTTTGTATCGAAACTTTATAGATTTTCTTTAATTCAGGGTTCCATTTATCATAGCTAAGCTCATAATTCAAGTATAGCAGTATGATTATAAAACTTGCTAAACCAGCTGCTAACCCTAAAATATTAATGGCATTAAAACTGAAGTTTCCAAAAGTATGCTGCCAGGCTGTTCTTAAATAATTTCTTAACATATGCTTTAACTATAATAAGACTTAGATAATCTCATTAAATATATAAACATCATGCCTCACTTACAATTAATTGATTATCAATTAATTATTAAAATAACACTGCATAAACCTGTAACGAAAGCGAACAACCGATGTTCGCTTTTAATAAGGGCTATGTTATCGATTGTAAACTGATCTGTTAGTGCCACAAAACAATCAGGTGCTGTTTTTTTATTAACTGCACCTGATTATCATGATATGAGTTCGGGATAAGATTTAAAATGTCATTTTGAACGAGTTACGAAGCCGTAAAGGGCCTGTCACCCTGAGCTTGTCGAAGGGTCGCGCGCAGAGGCCCAACCCGCCATACTTCGACAAGCTCAGCATGACATCCAAAAGTAAATGCATAAGATTTCTTATCCCAAACTCACATTAATTAATAGCCTGGATTCTGGACAAGATTTTCATTGAGCGCCCTTTGCTGCTGAGGAATGGGGAACAACTCCTTGGTTTGATTACTCGGCTGATGATCCCACCAGGTTCCTGAAGCAAACTTACCAAAGCGTATCAGGTCATCCCTGCGGAATCCTTCAAAAATAAACTCACGACCGCGTTCGGCCAGCAGTTCATCCATCGTTAATGTTGCAGGTGTATAAGCTACAGATGGCCAGTCGGCAGCGTTGAACGCACGTTTTTTGCAATCATTAATCAGTTGTACCGCTTCGGCTGTGGCCGATCCATTGTTTTTTCTCATGATAGCTTCGGCTTTGGCAAAATATATCCAGCTTAAGCGGTAAACATTCCAATCCGTATTGTTATAATTTGGATCAGGCGCTACACTACCAAAGCCCGCTACCTGGTTACCCAGCTTATATTTATTAAACCGCACACCGCTATTCTCTTCACCTTCGCTCATGGTTGATGCCAGCTTTTCAGGATCAGTGCCATTTTGCGCGGCAACCACATTTCTCCTGATATTATCTACAAATACGAGTTGCTTTCCGTCATATTCATTACCACCTGTTGCAATTACGGGTTGGTGATTATCAAACCGTATCATTGGGCCCTGCAGTATCCAATCAGTTTTTCTAAGATCTTTGTTATCAAACGTGGTATAAACACCCGGTATTACAACTACACCATCATTACCATTACGACTGCCGCCGTAAATATATTGCTGCTGAAAATGATAAAAATCACCCGTCCATGATGGTTGAAAGTTCGCTTTCTGAAACTCATAGGCAATAGAGAATATCACCTCCTTCGAAAGATCGTTAGTAGGTTTAAACTGGTCATCAATATTAGGGTCAAGCATCATCGGTCCGTTTTGCCCACCAGCTTCGCCATTGATCAGTTTATTAGCGGCGGCAATACAATCGTCCCACCGGGCCGTGCCCGACCATTTTTCGGCATTAAGATACAGCTCCACCAGCATCGCATATCCGCCGGCCTGTGTCATCCTGCCCAACATATCTGTTGATAGTTTGGGCGCTTTGTCGATATTATCTTTGATCTCTTTTTCAACAAAGGCAAACACATCCTTGCGTGCAACTGTAGCCGGTTTTGCAGGTACACCTACCTGGGTTACTATGGGAATGTTGCCAAACAGGTCCATTAATTTTAAGTAATGGAAAGCCCTCAGCAATTTTAATTCGGCTATATAGGCATCCTTTTCTGTCTGGGTAATTCCTAATCTACCGAGGTCAAGTTTGGTAATGTTCTCAATGGGATCATTACACAACCCCATACCCCAATACATTAATGACCATGCGTTATTGATGCCGCCTTCGTCATTTGTCCAGGTGTGGTAATGCAGTCTTTTCCATTTGCCTCCATCCTCGCCATGACGGCCTTTTGTGGGCCATGCCAATTGATCGGCTGATAGTTCACTGGGCCGCCACCAGCCGTCCTGCCCCGATGGGGTAACCCAGGCATTAGCGTGTGTATATGGCCTTAAAACGGCCGAAAGCACCTCGTTTTTGTTATTATAGAAATTGTTTGTTAATAGCGTATCATAAGCTTTTTCATCAAGCTTGGTACACGCATTCCCGCATATCAATACCAATATTAATAGAGCGTATTTTAATAAGTGTTTCATTTTTTTCATAATAAATAGGTTTAGAAACCAACATTTAATCCCAGTAGAAAAGTGCGGGTACTAGGGTAAGGCCCTCTGCTGTCAATACCCGGACCCAGGCCTGTGTCATTCACAAAATCAGGATCGTTACCGGTATACTTGGTTATGGTAGCCAGGTTTTGACCTGATGCATAAACCCTCAGGTTCCGTATAAATTTTGTTTTTAATTTAAAGGTGTAACCAAATGTCACCTCATCAATTTTAACAAACGACCCATTTTCCAGGTAATAATCAGAATACATATACGTATCATTGATCTGAGCATATTTTCCGAATGCACTTTGTAACAGGTTGGTTTTAGTTACCTTATTGCCATAGGATATGGCGGTTGTATTCAGAATATCATAGTCAAACTTGCCTCTTAAAAATATCCTTAGATCAAAACCCTTATAGTTGAAAGTGTTTGTCCATGATGCGTAGTATTTAGGTATAGCATTGCCTATAGGAGCATAATCGGTTACATTACGGTCAAATGAGTTATTGATCTGGTCATTATGTACTTTTGAGCCATCGCGTTTATAGAAAAGCCATTTACCATCAGCATCAAAACCGGCAAAGCGCTTGCCCCAGAACTGGCCCAGTGGTCCGCCTTCGTAAGTGCGTATGGCATCGCCCAATGCACCGTATCCTCCAATATCTCCAAAGGTTTTGTACTCTTGTTTATAAACGGAATTAGAATAAGAATCCAGGGTATTTTTTGTTGTACTACCTGTGATATCCATGTTCCATTTAAAATTCCTGCTTTTTATAGCGGCAAAACTTAAGGATAGCTCAATACCCTTAGCCGATATGGTACCCACGTTGGCGTAAATACTTGAACGGATAAATGGCGGCTGCGGCGTTACATAGGTGTCTAAAAGATCCTTGGTTTTACGCTGAAATACATCAATAGCGCCGCTTATACGATTGTTAAAAAGGGTAAAGTCGGTACCAATATTAAGCTCTTGTTTTTTCTCAAAGCGCAGATCCGGGTTAGGGTTACGGTCAGGTCCATAAGTTTGGCGGTACTCGCCATCCGGAAAGCGGTATATACCGCCGGTGCCCAGCGTAACTAATGAGGCATAATTATTAAAGCCCGAATTACCGGTTACGCCATAACCAACCCTTAATTTCAGGTAGTTGATAAAGTCTACACGCTTCATAAAATCTTCCTGGCTAACGGCCCAACCGGCAGAAGCTGCGGGGAAGTAACCCCATTTATGGTTGGCGCCAAACCGGGAAGAACCCTCTTTACGGAGTATAACCTGCGCCAGGTATTTATCATTAAATGAGTAATTTACCCTGCCAAAAAAGGCAATCAGCTTATCATCATTTTTATAACTTCCCATACCCGCCTTACCGGCTGATAACTGGTTACCTGCCCCGAGGTTATTTTCTTCAAAAATGTCATTTACAAAGCCGTAGTTATTGGCATTAAACCCTTCGTAAACATTGTAGCGGTAGCTATAACCAAATATGGCAGTAACTGCATGGTTTTTTGCAAAAGTGTGGTTGTATTGTATGGTTGGTTCAACCGCAAAATTCTGACTTAAAGCGGTTGATCTTTCTGCATATCCGCCATTTTTATAAACATCATTTTCAAGCGAAAACTCACTGTCCAGATCCCGGTAAATACCATCAATGTAGCTATCTCTTTGTACCGAGCCAAATATGGATGCTTTTAAGCCCTTTATAATTTCCAGCTCGGCCTTGGCATTGGCAGCAGTTGTTTGCTGTTTACGCTTATCGGTTTCCTGCATTAAGCGGGCCAGCTGATTGGTGCTTGTGTTTTCAAAATAATAGGTTCCGTCCGGATTATAGTTAGATAGTGTAGGGTTTTTGCTGAGCTGATCTTCCCAACCGCCGCCGCCTAAAAGGTTGGCATTGTTGAAGTTGGTAACCAGGTTTATTTGGGTTGTTAAACGATCCCTTAGTCCTTTTTGATTAATGTTTAAACGTAAGGTATATTCACTGCGGTCATTTTGCTTGGCAAAGCCCTGCAAGTCGCGGTAATTTAAACTTGCCCGGTAACTGGTTTTATCAGTTCCGCCCATTAACGAAAAATTGTGGTTCTGCGAAAGATTATCTTTATGCACCAGGTCATTAAAAAAGTCTGACGAATGGCCATAGTCAGTTGCATCCAGCTCACCCGATTTGATCTTATCCTTGAATTGTGATGCGGTCAGAAAGTCGGGGCGTTTTGAAAGATATTCCCGTCTAAAATAATTGGAATAAGAGTATTGGGGGGCACCTGGTTTTCCTTTTTTGGTAGTTACCAAAATTACACCGGCATTAGCGCTGGTACCATAAATGGCCGCGCCCGAACCATCCTTTAAAACGTCGATTGATTCGATATCGTCCTGCTGTAAAAGATCAAGGTTACCACCAGGTATACCGTCAATTACAATCAGCGGACTTGAATCGCCGGTTACGGTTACAATACCCCGCAATTGTATGCTCACACCCGAGTTTGGATTTGAACCACCGGTACGGGTAATTTGTAAACCCGCAATTTTGCCCTGTATCAGGTCAAGTGGATTCCTGGAACCACTTTGCCTGAAATCAGAGGTATCGGCATGCCCCGTTGCCGAAGTGATCTCGCCTTTCTTTTGCGATCCGTAACCTACTACTACCACCTCGTTTAAGCTGCTTTCTGCAGCTTGCAGGGTTATGTTAATCAACTTATTTTTATTAACCGATATTTCCCTGCTGATATAGCCTATATAGGAAACTATGAGCGCCCCATTATCTGGCGCACTTATAGAATAAACGCCATTAACATCAGTAACTACGCCCACAGAACTGCCCTTAACGTGAATGGATACACCGATCAGGGATTCGCCCGAGATTCTATCTGTTACCTTCCCCTTAACCGTAATGTTATCGGCCAGGGTTGCTTTACTTTTAGACCGATTGGTTTGCGGTGAGGGTTTTGGCACCAAAAGAATATAATTATTCCTTTGCTTGTACATCAAATCAGTTTGATTCAGTAACAACAGTAGTGTTTCTTCTACTGTCCTTATGGCATTGGGCAAAGTGATATGCTTGTAGGTTTTCATTTCACCCTGCTTATAGGCAAACCTAAAATCGGTTTGTTTTTCAATCTGCTTTATGGCATATTCCAGGCTGTTATTGTTAATGCCTATATTAACATTAACATCCTTGATGCTTTGTCCTTTTATTTCATCGGCCAGCAGCATATTGCAAACGGTAAGCAAAACGGCTAACGTTATGGTCGTATACCTCATGATACGTAGGAGAATTGAAATTTGTATAGAATCCCTTGCGGATGGAGAAAAGAATTTTAACAGTAAAAATTTCATAATTTTACTTTGATTTAAGCGGTTCACAAACTTGTTTAAACTCAATCGATTAGCAGAGTTGATTTCTCTGTTATCATTTTAAAAACCGTTGTGGTTGGCGCCACAGCGGTTTTTTTTTCTTGAAGGAGCTATCGCCGAGGATAGCTTTTGATGGTTAGTTAAGTTTTTTTCATGTCTTCTCTTTTTAGGTTATTAGTTTACTATTTATTGATTTTGATTACTATGCCTTGATAATAAAGCTATTGCCTACCTGCGTGTAAGTAAAATGAGTAAGCTCACTTAATACTTTTAGTACCTGGTCAATATTTTCATGATTTAAAAATGATGCTGTAAACTGATAGGCTTTCACCTTAGGATCTGCTAATATTATTTGCGTGTTATACCATCGGTCAAGTGTTTTGGCGGCCTCTTCCATATTGGTATTATCAAAAATCAGGTCGCCATACATCCATCGCACTTTAGCTGCATTGGTATTGTATTGCATGGTCAAATTACTCCGGCTGTCATAACATAAACCGCGATTGGATGTAAGTACACCTAATTGCCGATTTTTAAGACCAACACTTACTTTACCACGCGCTACTATTACATCCAACTTAAATGAGCCATAAGCTTTCATATTAAATGCGGTACCTATTACCTGCGTTATAGCGTTGGCGGTATGGATAATAAAAGGCTTTGAAGCATCATGAGCCACATCAAAATAGGCTTCACCCTGCAGATACACCTCTCTTTTATTTCCTGTAAAATTTAGTGGGACTTTTAGCTTGCTCCCTGAATTAAGCCAGATTACTGTACCGTCGGCCAGTTCAATTTGAGTTTTTTGTCCAAACGGAACTATTTTTTCCTGGTAAACGATTTCCTTTTGTTGCGGTGCCTTTTTTAAATAATAGCTGATAACAAAGCTTACGCACAAAAAAAGCAATACCCCCGCGGCAATTCTGGTGAATACCCTGATGGAGAAAACAGATGTATCAACTCTTTTTTCTGTCAGTTTAAACCTGGGGTCAGCAACTATCCTTTCATATAAAGTATCACTTTGTGCATCATCAATGGAATGTCTTCTTGCATGGTTCTCCCAATCTTCTTTCATCAGGTTATATAACTCATGATCAGATGCCGACCGCGAAATATGGTGCATCAACTTCTCATAGTCTTTCCTACTTATCGTATTGGCCAAATACTGCTTTAGCAGATTATTTAAATCGTTGTTGTTCACTTATGTTGATATATTATTAGGGGCTATATATGGGGGTAATACACGGCAGGCTACCTTTAGGACTAGTGCTGTTATAAATAATTAAAAAAAATTGAATAAATTCTTGATTTAATCAAGAATTGAGCGTTTAACGGCGTTTAAAACGATTATTTTCCCCTGAAAAAAGGTAAAAGCATTTATCAATAATTTATTGTTTATTGCTAATATTTTTTAGATTTGAGAAATAGTAGGTCCCCTCAATCTGATTTTTGTGAAGCTATTTGAATCCTCCGAAGAAAGCTATGCAATCCGTCTCAAAAATGAGGATCAATCCGCATTTCGCGAGTTATATAATATATATGGCAAACGGCTGTATAATTTTGCCTATCGTTTTTTAAAAAACAAAGAACAAAGCGAAGAAATTGTTCAGGAATCATTTTTAAGTCTTTGGCTAAACCGGAATAAGTTAAAAGAGGAATACCCTATAGGCCCATATTTATTCACCATAGGCAGGCGACTGACGTTAAACTCGCTCAGGCAGGCAGCAACCTCAAAGGAGAGTTTAGAAAAGCTATGGGGATCAATAACCTATTTGCATAACGAAGCCGAAGAGCAAATTCTTTTTAACGATCTGCAGGAATTTGCGGCAACCGCTTTTAATAATCTGCCCAAACAACAGCAGTTGGTTTTTCGCCTGAGGCCGGGAGGAAGGCCTATCCTATGACGAGATTGCGGAACGATTGCAAATATCCAGGAATACGGTAAAAAATCATTTGGTTGCTGCGCTTAAAAACCTGCGCATTCAATTCACACAATCAGATATTTCATACTTCCTGTTCTTATCTTTTATCATGTATCATGTTAATAATTGGTGAGTCAAATTTTAACCAGCTCATTCCTGATCGCAAAAAGGACCAGTCCGGTACGTGATTTCAGGCCGTATTGCTGAAAGATGTTTTCCCGGTAATTATCTATAGTATGCGGACTAAGGTTCATCTGATCTGCAATCTCCTTATAAGTAAGCTCGGTACAACACAGTTCTAAAAACTTGCGTTCATTGTTACTGAAATTATCTGCAGGGTTTTTAACCTGATTATTCTGGATGCTCCTTAATAGTTTCCCCGAAACCATTTCGTTCAAATAAAGCCCATGTTTATCAATAGTTATTATGGCATTAATCAATTCTGATGCTTTTGATTCTTTGAGCATATAACCACCTGCCCCACTTTTTAACATGCCGATAATTGATTTATCATCCTCAAACATGCTCAGTGCAAGTACTTTTGTTGCCGGGTAATTATCCTGCAGCCAGCGCGTGGTTTGGTAGCCGTCCATTACCGGCATATTGATATCAACCAGCATAACCATCGGCGCCTCATTCTTTTGAAGTTTGGCTATCATTTCTGTTCCGTTTTCCGCGTCAAAAACAATCTCCAGATCCTTTGATTCTGCAAGCAATTTGGATAATCCCTGGCGAAAAAGGGTATGATCATCAACTATAGCCACTGTTACCGGATTAATTAAATTCATTTTTTAAGGATAAGGTATAATAATTTCTATCTGCGTGCCTTTGTCAGGGGCCGAACTAACAACAGCTGTACCGTTGATTAAAGAAGCCCTTTTATGGATGGTTTTCAGTCCCATGCCTTTACCCTCTTTAAGGGCAGCGTTTAAATCAAATCCTTTACCATTATCGGTAATGGATAAGGTAAGATTTTCAGGGCTTTGCTGCAGGGTAATATCAATAGTGGTAGCAGTCGCGTGTTTGATAATATTATTGATTATCTCCTGAAATAACCTGAACAAAATAATTTCTTTTGCAGCCTCGTTCTCTGCTTGAACATAATTTAAAGGATTGAACACGATGGTATAGGCTGCCGATTTATTTAACCATTCCAATTCAAAGCGGATGGCATCGGCCAGGCCATTGCTAATCAGTTCTTCTCCATAAATGATCCGCGAAAGCTGTCGTAATTCTTTTATGGAACGTTTCACCAGCATTTCGGCAGAGTTGATCTTTTCGGGGATACCTGCCTGGTCATTTATACTTACCGCGCTCAATGTAATGGCAGTTAAGCTCAATAGCTGCCCTATATTGTCATGCAGATCAATGGCAACCCGTTGCAGGGTTTGTTCCTGCACTTCCATCTGGCTTTTTAACAGCTCATTCTGAAAGGTTTTATGAAGCGCCTTCTTTTCGTCTGCATGTTTTCGTTTGCGTTTATTATACTGGTTAATAAAGATCAGTAAAAATAGCGGCGCAATTAAAAAAACAATGGTAGTTAAAATGATGAGCGTCGCGATGTTCTCTGTTTGTACCTGCATATAAAACTATAAGACCAGCAACCGTATAAAATAATATCTAAAAAACAAAATATCCAGTACCTCACCAAACCCGAAAGCTGGGTTCTGTCGCCCATAAAGTAATCATAAAAAACATTGCATGCTGTACTGCCGAAATAAAAAAACAAGGTACCGCTTACCCACCAAAACGGGGCATAGCTTTTTAATTCCCTAAACTCTTCATCTTTAAGTATCAAATAATAGTAGTACATACTGGCCAGTACAAACACAATAGACATGAACGAAGTGGTTTTAAAAACAAAGTTTTTAAAACCACTTGATAACAACTCTAAAAAGTAACAAACAAAAAATACAGCTAGCCAGATGATTAGCCCTGCCATCTTGTTTTTATGGTTTCTGTAAAACTGGTAAAAAACAATGCTCACCGTAAGGCACTCCATAATTAAAGCAAAATTATAGAGCATAACGTTTGAAGTGTGCATAACCCTGCGCAGGTGGATACCCCCAACTTCAACCAGCAGGGTAAATAGCAGATACACCACCAGGAGTTTCCATATCGCCTGTTTATCATTTGCCAAACAAAACAAGCCAACCAGAAAGCATAACAGCTCGCTAACCGTATTTAATGTTACATAAATCATCCTTTTAATTGCTCAATAAAGTTGCACCGGTACATGGGTTAGGCGGCGGGCATAACTCGCCCCGGTTTTCAGGGTTGGCCATAATGATAATGCCGTGGTTAGTGCCGCCGTTGCCTGTTGGCGGGCCGTTATTATAGAAGTCACGGTGAATGGTCGTGTCCGCTTTATCCTTGTAGGTAGAAACCATCAGCAGCGTATTGTGGTTCCAATAATCAACCGGGGGAGTATTGGGAAATCCTTTTTTATAAGTAGAATCATAGGTTGCCAGGTAAAAACGGATACCGTCGCCCTTTCCCGAATCTATTTTAGCGATAAGCGTTCTAAGCCGCTTTAAACTAAACCATATGCACCTGGTGTTGGGGTGCCTTTTGCCGGCAATGTCCATAGTACTGTCGTTCTGTTTGTGGTTGCCAAAATTTTTGACATATGCCTTAGCTACCTCCACGCTCACGGTGTCTGAATCTAACACACCAAAATCTGTTGTTTTAATGGTGTCGGCATGGTTTCCCTGTGAGCAGGAAACAAGTATACCAAAAGCCACCATGGCCAGGTACGGGAGAGTTTTAATAATTTTCATGTTGGGTTTAAAGTTTAAATTGGTAACCAATCTAATTAATTATTGGCACACAAACGATAACTCACTTTTTATGGTTAAAATGGTTATAAACGCATTAAAAATAACCGGTTTTACATGCATGTTGCAAGGCATGGCTACCGGTTATTTTATGTGCTGTAACTAAAATCTACTCTTTCTCAAACCAGTTACCTTTAAGCTTAATAGGTTCAGGGCCGGCGCTATTGCCATCGCCACCAAGCCAGTTTTTACTAACCGCTATTTCGCCAAGTATGCCACCTATGATAGCATTAACAGGCATTAAAAAGCCGCCCGGGGGTTCAATGGATTCCAGCGTACTTTGAACCATCTCCCGGATATCCGAAGGTGTAAATTCAAAATACCTGCCCCAGCGCCATGGAAACTCCAGCCACTTGGCTTCCTGAGGCACGTCGCTGCCCAAAAAGCCGGCAGATATCAGGCTAAACCGCCCGGGTTCCCATACATTTATACTCGTGCCTTTGGTTGTCCTGTTCACTAAAGAAACGGTTATAATGGTAGTTTCAAAAAGCGTGTTCGCGTTGCTGCTTTCGCTGGTGTAAAAAGCATGTCCGTTCCTGGAAGTATATAGTATAACCCGTTTACTATCCGGATCAATTTCCAGTTGAGCAGGCGTAAACCACCCGCCAGAGTCATGTTGCGATAAATAAACCTTGGTTAATTGGAGGCTGTCATTATCAATCCTGATCAGAAAATGTTCCAGATCTCCTTCATGCACGCCTAACTGCCCCAAAACGTTCTCTTTACCACTGATTGACAGTGTACCGGGGCCGTTGTAAGGACAAAAAATCCAGAATATCAGATCGGTGCTGTTTTCTTCGGGTATAAATTTGGCATGTACATACAAAGGCGCCTTATCAGGGGCTCCCGGCCTTACTTTATCCTGATCGGCATCCGGAATTTTTAAGGTATAATCACAATCATGCTTTGTTGAACCATCAGCAGCCGATCTGGGCATGGGTTTAAGCGCATCTGGATTAATATCGGAGTTTGTATCATCCCAAAGTTTACCCGGCTCAATTTGCCAACCGTTTGTAATGTAATTCCAAAGCCCTACCTGTTTAAGATAAAATTCAACCGTCGAACTTTTATATTGCTCTTCAGTATCAAAATAAACTTTAGGTGCGGCATCCTGAATTGCTTTTTGTAATTCTTCTTTGGTTAAAGGGATTTCATCCCAAACGGCAGTAAGTTCAATTTCCTGGTTTGTCCATAGGCTGGTGCCCGCATCGTACGAACCAATCAATAAGGACCGGCCGGGCGTTATGAGTGCCAGCTGTGGTTGAGGCTGATTAAAGGAATCAACAAATGCCACTCCATCAGTTGTTGATTCAATAACCTGGGGCGCGCTCCAGCTTGCCCCGCCGGTTTGTCTTGACACAAATTGTAATTGCCGCGTTTGATCAACATACCAGATCTGCTCAAAATTCGCAGCGGTATTAACCGCCATAAAAGTGATGCCCGGGGCTTTGGATGCTTCAATAATCACCTCAGGCGCTGCATGGCTTGATCTGTAAACAGATATACCATCGCCGGCAACATACAGGTTAGGTATACCGGCAACAGCGCCCGGATTAACATTGAATGTTTTGATATTCGGCGGCAGGTTTTCGTAATTGATATTAATCGTTTTCCCGTAACCATCAGGAAAGGTTGAAAACGTAAGTGCGGCATCCGCACCCACCATATATAATGACCATACTCCCGGCTTGCGGTAGGTGCCGATGCTTGACATCAGTACTTTGTCGCCGTCTTGCGGAATCCGCAGGTATTGAGCAGCTTTAGCCTGCTCATCGGCAAAAAAGTAGTAATTATTCATCACCCCTTTTATGGCAAGGCTAATAACAATGCTTTGCTTCCCACTGCCATCCTTAGTGCCAAAGGAAACATTGGATACCACGCTTTCTGCCGGCATACCCTGGTAAACGGTGGCCTTTTTAAAAGCATCCAGCCAGCCTTCGGCGGTAGTTGATTGGGCAATGTTTTCAATTAAATATAGGCTGCTGTAAGGGTTACCTCTGCGCGGGCAAATAGCGATGGCGATACAGATGTTACCCGCATCATCTGTAAACGTATCAAAGCTTTGCACTTTACCGTGTTTGGGTGTAGTTAACTGCTCGGATAAATCCAGCTGCGCGTACCTGTTAAGTACGGAATCAAATTTAAAAAGGTAAAGATGCCGGTTAGTGCCCAGCGTAAAAATAAGCGGCTTGCCAGCCGAATCGGCATGGGCTTTTATCGTTGCCGAAGCGTCAACCGGCGACCCACAGGCATCATTTTGATAGCCTGATTCCTTGATGGAACCAAACTCATCAACAAGATTATCAATTGTTTTTTCGAAGTTTAGCCGGTTTACCCAATGGTCAATATCCACAGGGTAAGCTGCATCTATCCTGGTCATAATACCGTTGTAGGCGCTGGTTAGTTTGTCTTTATTATTCAGATTGAGTTTTATAAACTCATCGCTGGCCATCAGAAATTTCACGAATCCGGTTATACCTTTTTCATACGGAATCGCTATCCATTTTTGAATATCATTTAAAGCGGGTTCTTTTTTTAACAGGATGCGGCCAACAACGGCGGCAGCCTGCTTATTTATCGTTATTAAGCTCATGAGTTTAATTTTTAATTGATTGCTTGTTCAACACTAAAACCTTCTTTATAAGTAGCTTTGAGGGTAGCCGGATTTAGCAACAGATCAATTTCAATATCATTATCAGCATTAAGCTGTATATTCTGATAAGAGAATCCGCTGCCGCCGCAAAGGATAATTTTTGACATGGCATTATCCAGTGTAGGCCCTACCGAACTGATCAGCTGACCTGTGATGCCCCCTTCTATACTGCGTAATGAGCCGGCGTTGTTTGCCCAGTCGCTACTAATACTGTTTAGTCCCAGGATGCCGTTAAAAAAGTCGGCAAATTCATAAACGCCGCTTGTTCCGGAATCGGTTTGGGGAGGGTTTTGCTGGGTTACACTGGTTATGCTGATTTGACCGTTCCCATTTGCTACAAACTGCAATTTTATGTTAAAGCTCATGGTTGCATTTGCCCAGCCCTTACCAACATAAACGTTTGATTTGATGGTGATGCCGAATGGCCCTTTTATATCTATATTTTGCTGATCCCATTCGTAACGATACATGGAACCCGAAATATTTACAGTAAGCCTGGGCTGACCTGAAGCATCGGGCGCGGTGAGTACCTGTACGTCATACTGCAGGTTTTGCTCAGATTCCCTGTCATGCGATGCCGAGCCGCTTTCATGCCAACTTAGCTTAACATGATCGCCGTAATGCCAGCTATTGCCATTCTGCACAAAGCCATGTGTTTTATCATTGATATCCACATTTGGCGAACGATCCGGCCGGGCATGCACATAATCAGGCAGGCTAAGCAGCTGAGCGCCTAAAGGAGCCACGATCAGGTTATACAGATAATTTTGGAAGAAAACTTCCTGGGCAATAATCGCTTTACCGTCAATACCGGTTTTGTCTACCAGGTTTTTATGAAACGATCCGGCATCGGCACGCATCAATGAGGGATCACTGAGGATATTACGGTTGCCCGTAACCAGCAAAAAGTTTAAGGTGCTTAAACCATCCTTGCTGCCATCGGCCGGGTTGTTACCATACTCATATCCATGAGTAGAGAGGTTAGCGCCCGCCGGCGCGAAAACCGCATCTGAACTGCCCGATGGTTGTTTGGCCGTTACCGGGAAACCCAGGATAAAAGGATTATCGGTTCCTTTATGATCCAGCAGCCATAAGCGTATGGTTTTATTGAAGATGATCTTGGTAGCGTCGTCAATGCCTGGAAGGCTGGACATGGCGCTGCTAAAAGTGCTCAGATCAGAGCTTTCAAAGTCAATGAATATATTTTGAACACTAAACATGGAGGGGTCAAATTTGCCCAACATATCGGCTATCTGTACAGGTATACCTTTTGCAGCCTTAATATTGTCTTGTGCTATTTGAGCAATATTAATTTTCACATTAAAAACAATGGTCCAGCCAGAAACAGGGGCAGTTTTTTGAACGCTGTTGTTCCCTTGTCCGCTCCAGTAGGTAAACATACCATCGTTAAAGGTTAAGCACAGATAAGCTTCATGCGGGATACCCGTATTAAATTTAATAACAGGAGGTAGCAGTGTAGCGGTTAAAGAACCGCCATCATTATCGCTATCGCCGATGGTTACTTTCTCAGGAATGGTTTGACCCGAAAGCAGGGCTAATTGTTTATTTACAGTATCCTGGGTAATGGCATATACCATGTCAAAACCCGTCATTGTTGTATTTAAGGGCATGATTTTTAAGTTTAAAAGGTGAATCAATAGGTGATTAATCAGGCTGATTTATAGGCAAAGTCAATTTCAACATCAAAATCTGAATTCAACTGGATGTTCTTGTAAAAAAATTCCTTTCTGCCTGGTAATATGACTTTGGTCATGGCGCTTTCGAGGATCGGGCCGGTATCCGTAACGAGTTTATCAGCAATACCCTTATCAACCGCGCCCAATGAGGCCGCGTTTGTATCCCAGTCATCACTAATGGTATGTAGCCCCAATATGCCGCTGAAAAAATCGGCAAAGTCATAAATCCCTCCCTGGCCATGATCCAATACCTGTGGATTTTCTATACTGGAATGCGTAATGGTGATCTTACCATCGGTACCGGCAATAAACTGAAATTTGATATTGAAGCTCAACTTGGCTGATGCCCATGCATCACCATAATATGATTTTCCTAGTTTACCCCAATCCTGGTATACGGTATCATGTTCATATCTGTAAATGGAACCATCAATATTGATGGTAAGCCTTGCGCCCCCGCTTGCATCATTCTCTGTGCCGGTTGTTACGGCGTATTGCAGGTTTTGTTCAGAAACGCGCTTATGAATAATATTACCGCTTTCTTCCCATTCCAGTACCACATGATCGCCAAATTTCCAGGTCGAATCAGTAAACACAAAACCATGCGTTTTATCATTCGTAGTAACATCCGGCGATCTGTCTGGCCGGGCATTCACATAATCCGGGTTAGTTTGTAATTTATCGCCAAGTGGTTTAATAATAAGATCATTCAGATATTTTTCAAAGAAAACTTCCTGGGCAATAAATGCCTTGCCATCAATATCATTGGTTTCTACCAGGTTTTTATGGAACGAACCGGCATCGGGCCGCATTAATGCAGGGTCATCTAAAATGCTTCTGTTACCGGTAACCAGCAAAAAGTTTAAAGTGCTTAAACCATCCTTGCTGCCGTCGTTTTTATTAAGTGGATACTCATAAGCATGTGTAGAAAGATTAGCGCCTGTAGGATTGAAAACCGCCTTTACATCATCTGTAGGTTGTTTGGCAGTTACCGGGAACCCCAGGATAAACGGATTATCGCTTCCTTTGTGATCCAGCAACCACACCCGCAGCATACTGTTAAAAGTATCTGCAACCTGGTTGGTTGCACCCGGCAGGCTTGATTTCAGATCGTTATAAGTTGACAGGTCTGAGTTTTCAAAGTCCATGAAAATGCTTTGTATGCTAAACATGGTCGAATCAAAGTTGGTCAGCATATCTTTAATCTCCTGGGGGATGGCTTTACCATCTTTAATAAAATCCTGGGCTATCTGTGCAATGTTTAAGTGCACACTGAAAGCGATCTTCCAGCCGGCAATAGGCGAGTTTTTTTGAATGGCGCTTTTTCCGTACCCGCTCCAATAGGTAAAAGTTCCGCCACTAAAGGTTAGGTACAGGTAAGCCAGGTGAGGCTCGCCGGTATCAAAGCTTACGGTTGGCGGTGCAATAGTACCGTTAATGGCTCCTGCATCGTTATTGATGTCGCCAATGGTTACCTGTGTGGGGATGGTTTGTCCGGAAAGCCAGTCTAACTGTGAGTTTACTGTATTTTGAGTGATGGCCCAAACCATGTCAAAACCGGTCATTGTTGTTTGTAAAGGCATAGGATTCGTTCTAAATTGTGATTGATAATATTCGTTGTTTATAGTATAGCCATACTCCTCAGCGGCCATAACAAAGGTGGAAAAGACGGGATAGCTGGAAAACAGGTGAAACACCCTTTCCATACCCTTTTTTTAGCTTTCTGAATACGTATAAATGCACGTGGTGATGGAGTGTGGTTAGGGCTTTAGTACTCGCCATTGAGGGAATAAAAATTGGTACTTCAGGATTAAAAATGTCTGGTTAGGCAATCCGATTGTCTAAATGAACCTGTTATTACTATGCCCCTGTTCCTATTTACCCTAGTTTAGCCTGAATAATCATCAAAGTTATGAGCGTACCAAAGTGGTTAGGGGCAAGTTTATTTATTGCTGTTGTTTTATTGCCCGGGGTTAATAGTGTAGAAACTGTAAGTGTTTTATCATCTTTGCATGGTGGCACATCCATTGAATATAACCTGAAGGGTACTGAATCAACTTTATACTTAACCAAAAACCATCTATATTTCCATAAGCATGTATAGTAAAATCATCAAAAATACATATAGGGTATCGCCATGGCTCATTTGGTTAAGTTCCCTTAGCATGGGGATATTGGCATCAATACCTAAAATAGCGGAGCGACAATTTAACACCGGGGAAGCATTGGTTAATTCGGGGGTTACTTTTTTATTTTCCCTGTTTGCGTGGTATTACAATATCTATACCCTTCCAAATATTGCCGCGCGCGATAAAGGCAAGGGGTTTTCCATATTCAGGTTGGTGCGCAGTTTACTGCTCGGTTTGGCGGTGATGTTTCTTTTGGCTTACGGGCAGCAAATATTACTCTCGACCTTTGAGTTTGGACCAACCATGCTCATGATTGAGTTTCGGGGTATACTCATCAACCTTACGTTTTATATGTTTCTGAATTTGCTATACCAGGGACACCAAAACCAGCAGGTAAGTCTTGAACTGGAACAAACCAAGGCCGACAGTCTTGGGGCGCAATATGAAATGCTTAAGCAGCAGGTTAACCCCCATTTTTTGTTCAATAACATGAATACCCTGAAAGCGATGGTTGAAACCAATGATGAGCACACAATAGAATTCATTTTAAAACTATCTGATTTTTATCGGTTTACACTGGAAAGCCGCAAGCACGACCTGATAAATCTATCAGATGAGCTTGAAATATTATCGGCCTATATGTTTTTGTTAAAGGCACGTTTTGAGGATGGGATAAGCCTGGTCAATACTATCGGGCCTGAATATTATAGCTCACTGATCCCTCCTTTTACCATACAGCTGCTCATTGAAAATTGTATTAAACATAATATCGTATCGCTTGATTATCCTTTACAAATCAGCCTTTATACCGAGGATGACAAAATAGTTGTCGAAAACCCTTTACAGCTTAAAAAAAGCCAGGAACCATCAACCAAAGTAGGGCTCGAAAACATTAACCAGCGGTACATTCACCTGTTAGACAAGAAAATTGACATCGAGGCAACCGACAAAACTTTTAAAATAAAACTTCCTGTAATCCATGAATATTATCATCATTGAAGACGAGATCAAGGCCGCCAAATCATTAGCAGGCATGATCACCGAGATTAGGCCCGACGCTAAGATCCTGGCACAACTGCAAAGTATAGAGCGTGCGGTGACTTATTTTGCCGAAAACGATCAGCCCGACCTGATATTTATGGATGTGCAGCTTGCCGACGGCATATGTTTTGATATTTTCAAGGCCGTAAAAATCACCTGCCCGGTTGTTTTTTGTACCGCCTTTGACGAATATTCATTGGAGGCTTTTAAGGCCAACGGTATTGATTATGTGGTTAAGCCCATTTCAAAAGAGAACATTGTTGGTGCCTTTAAAAAGGTTGATGAGCTTAAAAACTTCTTTCAGCAAAGCCTTATCCCTAACATTGGCGATCTGCTAACCAGAATGGGTAGCCCCGAAGGAAAGAAGAGTTTTTTGGTTAATAAACTCAATAAATACTTAACTATAGCTACTGATACCATCGCTTTTTTTTATATCCGGAACGAGACCACTACCATTGTATGTTTTGATCAGCAGGAATATTCCTTAACCCAATCCATGGATCATGTGCACAGCCTGCTTTCACCAACTCAATTTTTCAGGCTAAACCGGCAATACCTTATTAATTTTGCCGCTGTAAAAGAAATAGAACGATATTTTGCCCGTAAACTGTTTGTAAAGCTTACTATCCCCACGCCTGATAAATTATTGGTTAACAAAGAAAAAACGCAAACCTTTTTAAGCTGGCTCGAAAACCGGTAACGGTAAACTTGCCTGGAAGGGACTGAAAGCAGCTCTCTTCCGCGCGTCATTGCGAGGCACGAAGCAATCCCCGATCTACAGAGTGGCCCTGTATAGCATAGAGATTGCTTCGTGCCTCGCAATGACGTTTTTTTTATTTTTAAAATCCCCTCTTTCCGCCGCAGGCAAAGAGAGGGGCGTCTATCCGCCGGCTGGCGGAGATGACCGGGTGAGTCAAACCACCAACATCAAAACACCTGCAAATAATATCGCGTCCGCAAGCTCCTTCCCCAAAATATCTTCAACATAAAAAAGGTCTAACTCAGCCCAAATTATGCCTAACTGGACCAGTTTTAGCTAACGCTCCCCTCCCTTTTAAAATAGTTTTGTGGTACTAAAAAGAAAAAACATGAAATCAATTAAAAGTTTAATACTACCTATCGGATTTATTATCACCGTGTTATCACTTGCCGCTTTTATGAGCGAGGGTATGATAGCCACAAAAAAAGTTACCTCGAAAGTTGATGGAAAAGGTTTCGCGGTAATAGAACTATTTACATCTGAGGGCTGTTCAAGCTGCCCCCCTGCTGGTGAGCTGTTGGCCAAACTACAACAGGAAGCACAAGGCAAACCAGTTTATATACTGGCATACCATGTTGATTACTGGAACTCTTTGGGCTGGAAGGACATTTTCAGTAACGCAGATTATTCAAAAAGACAAAAACAATACGGCAATTGGCTAACCGCACAGATTTACACACCACAGGTTATTGTAAATGGGAAGGCAGAATTTGTAGGATCAGATGAGCCGGCTATTCGCAACGCGATATCAGAACAGCTCACAGCTAAGTCGGCAGCTACCTTAACACTGCAGGCTCATCAGGATGGAGAGAAACTACAGGTACAATACCAATCGGCCGGAGCTGCCAGGGGTAGTAAATTACTGATCAACATTGTACAAAAGATAGCTCAAAGCAATGTGGATCGTGGCGAAAATGCCGGGCGTTCCCTTACACATGTGCAGATCGTTCGTAACCTGCAAACTGAATCATTAAACGCCACCGGAACCGGCAGCGCAACCATAGTATTACCCAAAGGATTCAACAATAAAAACTGGGAAATACTGGGGCTGATACAGGACCAAAGCAACGGTGAAATTTCAGCAGCGGCAAAAGCTGATTTAAACGATCATCTGACCACAGGCAAATAATACCCCTAATAATAAATAAATATCATGAACAAACTCAGCAAGTTGATTATCGGCCTGGTATCATTATTATCCATGTCATTTCTCAGCAGCGCGCCCTTTGAGAAAAATCCCCAGGATTGCGAAATGGTCAGTGTTATAAAGAAGAAGAAAAAGAACGGATACCGGGCAGACGAGAACAATGCATCGCTGCCAGGTTAAATACAGTTATTCAATTAACCAAAATTTATAAAATCAAACACAATTATCATGAACAATTTAAGCAGAACAAAAACAACAAAAATTATTTACTGGGTTGGGGTTACATTACTTTCCCTCCTTTTTTTAGCAAGCGGCTATTTTGAGATCACTAAAAACCCTATTGTTTATATCAAAACCTTAAAAATGGGCTATCCTCCGTATTTTATCACCCTGTTAGGGATCTCCAAAATTGCAGGGATAATTACACTCCTAACCCCTCATAAACTGCTTTGGCTCAAAAGTTGGGTTTTCGCCGGGCTTGTTTTCGACGTGATCTTTGCATTTTTTTCCGGATACGCAATCAGCAACAATACAGATCTTATTAAATCAGGAACAGCATTTGTGGTCATCATTATCACTTACATACAGTTCCACAAGCTTAACTCCCAGCATCCGGCCTATAAAATATCAGCCCAGTAAAAAGGGGCCGCTTAACCGGTACGGTAACTCAAATATTAAATAACAACCATCATGAAAAAGCTATTTTTAATTGCAATAACATCGCTTCTCTGTGCCAGGGTTTATGCCCAAACAGAAACACCGGTAAAATGGTCATATTTGAATTGTACGGAAGAAACCGTGTCATTAAAGGCATCCATCAGATCTGGCTGGCACATTAATTCGTTTCACGTTGGCAATATGGCCCCTGTTAAACCTTCGTTTGAGTACATGCCGGCAAAGTTTTACGAAACGAAGGAGCCTGTTGCTGAGCCAAACTCACTATCAAAATTCGAAAACGCATTCAGTTCCAACACTACTCATTTTGAAATGGAGCCGGCGCTTAATTCAGTAATTATATGGCGATCTCCAAAAACCACCAGTGAGTTTGATAAGCTGAGTTACATACCCTGGGATAATATAAAACACCTGCCACCGGAAAACCCTGATTTTACCATCCTTGTAAGCAAATAAACCTTGTTTAAACCCAACCAAAGGCCCTGTTACAAACATGGGTTGGCCGCGCATTGCCTTTGCCAATCATAATCCTTAAATAAATAACCATCACACAACAACTATCATAGATAGTTCAAAAATCAATTTTAAAATGAAAACAATGAAAAACAACAAACGCACCCTTGGCGGTGCACTTATTACCGGAGCCCTTGTCCTGTTAACAGCCACAGGCTTTGCACAAAGCGCTCCTGCCTCAGATGTAATCCGTCCATTCCACGTCAACATCCCTGATGCCGCAATTGCCGACCTCCGTCAGCGTATATCAGCAACCAGGTGGCCAGATAAGGAAACCGTAACTGACCGTACCCAGGGTGTAAATCTTGATCAGATCCAGGACCTTGTAAAATACTGGGGTACAGATTATGACTGGCGTAAGGCCGAGGCTAAACTGAATGCTTTGCCACAATTTGTCACCAATACTGATGGGCTTGATATTCATTTCATACACGTCCGTTCTAAAAATCCGAATGCGCTGCCCATCATCATTACCCACGGCTGGCCAGGTTCAGTATTTGAGCTCCTGAAAATCATTGGCCCGCTTACCGATCCTGAAGCTTACGGCGGCAACGCATCTGATGCTTTTGATGTAGTTATTCCTTCCATGCCTGGTTATGGGTTTTCTGAAAAACCAAAGACTATCGGCTGGGGTCCTGACCGTATTGGCAAAGCCTGGGATGTGTTGATGAAACGCCTGGGATATAACCATTACGTTGCGCAGGGCGGCGACTGGGGTTCGGTAATAGCCGATGCGATGGGTCGTCAAAAACCAGCAGGTTTGCTCGGTATCCACGTAAATATGCCTGCAACAGTACCTGCAGATATAGCTAAAATACTCCAAAGCGGTGGTCCTGCGCCAGCTGGCTTGTCAGCTAAGGAAAAAGCAGCATTTAAATCAATGAATTATTTATATACCAAAGGTGGAGGTTATGCCGGTATCATGGTAACCCGCCCGCAAACCATTGGTTATAGTTTAACTGATTCGCCTGTTGGTTTAGCTTCCTTTTTCCTTGATAAATTTAACGACTGGACCTACAGCGGTGGAAATGCCCAAAAAGTATTGACAAAAGATGAGCTACTGGACGATATTACACTTTACTGGTTAACCAATACTGCGACTTCTTCTGCTCAGCTTTACTGGGAAAATAACACCAACAACTTTAATGTTGTAGAACAGCGTACACGTGAAATCTCTATTCCCGTTGCCGTGAGTGTATTCCCCGGTGAGATATATCAGGCACCAAAAACCTGGGCCGAAAAAGCTTACCCTCACCTGATCTATTTCCACGAAGCAAATAACGGCGGTCACTTTGCACAATGGGAACAGCCACAAATTTTTGCCGAAGAACTACGTGCAGCGTTTAAAACGCTGCGCTAATTGAAACGATATAGACGGCGCGAACAGGCGCCGTCTTTTCCAATAACACCGCTGAAAAATGGAGTGTTACTTCAGGCTAAAAAATGTCTAACTCAGGATCGGCTTTGTCTAACTGACCTATTTAATGGTTTGATACAGCCTGATGCAGAGATACATTTGATCAACAATTTAAAAAACAACACAAAAATTTAAAACAATGGAAACTAATAAAACAATAGAAGGAACAAACATAGTTCAAATTGAAAAAGTATTGTATACCGCCAAAACACATACCACCGGTGGCCGCGATGGCGCATCCCGCAGCTCTGATGGTCGTTTGGATATTAACCTTTCATCTCCCGGCAGTACTGGTGCAGGTACCAATCCAGAGCAACTGTTTGCTGCTGGTTGGTCTGCCTGTTTTATCGGCGCAATGGGAATTGCTGCCGCTAAAGCAAGGGTTACTCTTCCAGCTGATCTGGCTGTTGATACCGAAGTTGATTTAGGTACAGCTGGTGGCGGTTACTTTCTGCAGGCCCGCCTTAACGTGAGCTTACCGGGTTTAGAGCCCGAAGTTGCTAAGGCCCTGGTAGATGCCGCACATCAAACCTGTCCATATTCAAAATTAACAAGGGGTAATATCAACGTAGAGATTAACCTGGTTTAAACCATACAGGACCCGGCCCTGCCTCCTAATCACAGGCAAGGCCGGTCTTAATCAGCGATAAAACATAACCAACAGAAAACATGTCAGAAGAATTGAAATTTGATCGCCGCCGCTTTTTGGGCGCTGCTGCCATCACCATTGCCGCAGGTCCACTCGTTATGCTTGGTTCAGCAAATGCAAAACCAAGTCAGGAAACTCCGGTAAAAGGAACAACCAGAACCAGCAACGGAGAAAACACATCGCTTGGTACCATCAAACAAATCGACGCGGGTGTATTAAGTATTGGATACGCTGAGGCTGGCCCTGCAAATGGTAAAGTAGTGATTCTGCTGCACGGCTGGCCTTATGATATTCACAGTTTTGTTGATGTGGTTCCTTTGTTGGCATCAAAAGGCTACAGGGTAATTATTCCGCATCTGCGCGGGCATGGAACCACACGCTTTCTTTCAGATAGCACACCTCGCAATGGCCAGCAGGCGGCTGTTGGGGCTGACATCATCGCTTTGATGGATGCACTTAAAATCCAACAGGCTATTCTGGCTGGTTTTGACTGGGGAGCACGAACAGCCTGCGTTATAGCAGCCCTATGGCCTGAGCGCTGCAAGGCCCTGGTTTCGGTAAGTGGATACCTGGTGACCAATTTGGAAGCCGGCAAACAGCCATTGCCGCCAAAGGCTGAATTTAATTGGTGGTATCAATACTATTTCTCTACTGAACGCGGCAGGGCGGGCTACGATAAATATCGCCACGATTTTGCGAAACTTATTTGGGAAACAGCATCGCCAAAATGGAGCTTCGATGATGCCACATTTGATCGCAGCGCCGCGTCTCTGAACAATCCGGACCACGTGAGCATCGTGATCCATAATTACCGCTGGCGGTTGAGTTTGGCTGCTGGCGAATCAAAATATGACGATCTGGAAAACCAACTTGCAAAAAGCCCGGTGATCACGGTGCCCACAATTACCCTTGAGGGTGATGCCAATGGTGCACCACACCTGGATCCCGTATCGTATCGTAACAAATTCTCGGGCAAATACACTCACCATACCATTACTGGCGGTATCGGTCATAATCTGCCACAGGAGGCCCCACAGGCCTTTGCTGACGCTGTTGTTGAAGTTGATGGATATTAATTTTATCGGGGTGATACCCTTAGGCTTTTTTTATCAATTTTAATATTGAAAAAATGAAATAGGATTAAAAAATATTAATACCCATTATGGAAATAAAGGTTTGCATGCATCTTGATAATTAGTTAAATGCTTTAACAATCATTTGTATTAATTTTATAGCTATCTGCCAAATCCTGAATTTATGTCTTCAAAACATCTCCCTATCCCAAAATATCTCCTGATAATATGCTTATTCCTGATAATTAAACCGGTATCCGCCCAAAATAAATACCAAGATATCGGCTTCCGGATTGATTCATTAGCAAGAATTGGCCTACCAAAATCTGCCCTTAAAGAAGTGGATAAATTGGATGCATTGGCCCGTGCTAATAATAATGCGCCACAGCAAATCCGGGCCGTTATTTACCGCATGACCTTTCAATCATACCTGGAGGAAAATGCATTAGTGGCCATCATCAGTCGTTTAAAAACAGATATTGATCAATCCCGGTTCCCGGTAAAACCGGTATTGCAATCGCTGCTGGCCGAAACATACTGGAAATATTATCAGCAACATCGCTATCAGTTTACCCAGCGCAGCTACTTAGCAATTCCTGATAGCGATTTTACCAAATGGGATTTAAAAACCATTATCATCGAAGCCAGTAATTTATACAAGCTTTCATTAGCCGAGGCCCAAAAAGAGCAAAATACGTCAATTGGCATACTGGATGGGGTTTTAGAAGGAGATAAAGACACCCGCTACCTGCGGCCAACATTATATGACATGCTGGTACAACGCGCATTTGATTTTTACCTGACGGAGGAACCGGAACTTATAAGACCAAAATTAGTATTCCGGCTGAGTGATCCTGCTTTATTTGGCGACAGCCGGGCTTTCTCTGCGTTACACATTAACACTACTGATATGGCTTCAAACTATTATCAGGGTACAAAATATTTACAGCAGGCAACCTTATTCCATTTGCAAAAAAATGAAGAGGAAGCCCTGGCAGATATTGATCTGAAGCGATTGCGATTTTTGTATGATAGAACTACGCTTAAGCAAAGAGCCCCTTTGTATCTTTCGGCTTTACAACAAATAGCCTCGGTTTTTTCGGCAAAGCCCATAAGTAGCGAGGCTTTGGTACAGCTGGGCCAGTATTACCAGGGATTGGATAGTTTAAAAACAGCAAACGATTATTTTAAAAAGGCAGTAACTGCCTACCCTGAAAGTTTGGGTGGTAAAAACGCAGCCATATTAATCAAACAGATAGAAGCAAAAACCATTGCAGTTACTGTAGAAGAGCTAAACATACCAGGAAAGCCTTTGCTGGCCTTATTAAATTATAAAAATGTTACCTCAGCTAAAATTGCTGTTTATCGTTTATCTGAAGCCCAGCTAAAAGAATATTCAGAGGGATACGGTTCATTTTATTCCGTTAACGAGCGCTCAAAGTATCAACTCGGTTTTTTAAAGAAACTGAAGGCGGTTCAAACCCATGAGTTTAACTGGACTGATATTGGTGATTACCGCACCCACAGTACAGAAATAAAGATTGACGCGTTAAACCCTGGTAATTATGTATTACTTGTTACAGATGCAGGATCGGATGACGAAACATTAACCGGACTGGCTAATTTCAGGATCAGTAGCCTGGCTTATACCGCAAGATACAATCCGGATAAGAAGATAGAGATAAGAGTGATGGACAGGGAAACGGGTAAACCGTTAAGTGGTGTTCAGGTTAATTTAAGCGGCAGGTATTGGGGCAATAAAAGCCCGTCAGCAACTCAAACATGGATAGATACCAGTATGACCGGTGTAACCAATAAAGAAGGCTTATATAGCTCCAATAGTCCTTTAAATAATGGCACATCAATCAACCTGAAAATTAAAGGCGATACCCTGACCGACAGATCAAAATATATCAATGGCGCACAGGATCAAACCAATAATGATAATGACCCGCAAGATCGAACCGTTTTATTTACCGACAGGCAGATCTATCGTCCCGGGCAAACTATTTATTTTAAGGGTTTGCAATTGCAAACATTAAGCGGCAAAAGCAATATTGTGCCCGATAAAAATGTGGAGATCACGTTCTCGGATGTTAACCGCAAGCAGGTTTCGGTTTTAAAATTAAAGACCAATGATTTTGGTACGTTTAGCGGCAACTTTATTATTCCGCAGAATATGCTGGGAGGTAATGTAGAATTAAAAACTGAAGACGGATCAATTGAGGTTAAAGTTGAAGAGTATAAACGCCCTACCTTCCAGGCGGAGTTTTTACCCGTTAAAGAAAGCTATAAGCTAAACGATTCTGTTGCCATTAAGGGAAATGTAACAGCGTTCTCCGGTTATGGTTTATCGCAGGCTAAAGTGACGTATCATATTACACGCTTACAAAACAAGGTTTATCATAATTACAACCAGTGGCAGGGATCAAATAGGCCAACGTATTTTGCGCCCCAAGCTATCGAAATAAAAACAGACACTATCACCACCGATGCACAAGGACACTTTAGTATTAAGTTTAAAGCTATACCTGAAGAAGATCGCAATCCCTATAACCCTTACTATATTTACTCCATTAGCGTAGACGTGACCGATGCCAGCGGCGAAACGCGGTCGGCACAAACATCGGTTACTATTGGTAATAATGATATTGTGATCAGCAACAACCTCAGCGGGTTACTTTTTGCAAAAGATTCAATAAAAACTGTGGTAAAGGTCAACAACCTGAATGGTTTGCCGCAAAAAGCAAACATCCAGGTTGAGGTATACGCCCTCCAAAACCCCGCACGGGTATTTAAAAACAGGTTGTGGACAGAAAACCCCGATCAACTCATCATCAATAAAGATGATTTTAAGAAGGATTTTCCTGAATACGCCTGGCAAAATGAAGGAGTGTTTTCGACCTGGAAAAAGTTAAAGCAGGTTACCAGTTTAAATATAAATGTTGATGAGCAAAAACCGGGCATCATTGATCTGGATCCTTTAAGAAAGGAGGTGTCGGGTGTTTACCAGGTAACCATCAGCGCCCGCAATGAAAAGGGAGATACAACCTCTGTTACCAGATATGTTAACCTGATAGCACAACCGGCCAAACCCATCGGATTTAACAATTGGGTTATCCCGGTGCTAAATACTGTAAAACCTGGCGAACAGGCGGAGTTTTTAGTTGGCATAGGTCAAAAGGTCAATGTATTAATGGAACGCTATCATGCAGCCAAATTGATCTCATCAAAATGGATCACTATTGAAAAAGACCAGCAAAGTATCAAAATTCCGGTATCGGCTAATGATAAGGATGTGGCAGTTCAGTTTATGATGGTGTATCAGAACAGGATGTACAGCAGCTATCAGAAAATATACATCGCTAACCCGGATGAAACGCTGAAGATAAAACTCCTTACCTTCCGCAATAAATTGCAACCCGGCGAAAAAGAGCAATGGAAATTACAGGTAAGTAATCAAAACAATGAAAAGCAGGCGGCCGAAATGCTGGCAGGATTATATGATGCCTCCTTAGATGATATAAGTCCGGCTCAAAACTGGCCGAGTATGCTGAACCCTCAGGATCGATATCAACCAAATTACTTTGCCTGGAGCAGCTATGATTTTATACAGCAAACAGCTACACAACCCATTGCCTATAAACAGCTTGATAACCTAATATTTAGAAATTACGAAAAGCTGAGCATGTTTAATTATAACTATTATGGTGGCTATAACCAGGGTTACCTCAATTACCTGGAAAAAGTAAAGGCAAACACCCGCATAGCACAAAATGACAAGCAATTAGAAGCTGACTATTTTAAAAATGCCTTGCGTGTTAAAAATGGCTATGACATAAGCGGTGTTGTTAAGGATGCCCAAAATGGCTTAACACTTCCCGGTGTAACAGTAGCTATAAAGGGGGGCAATATTATTACCAATACAAACTCCAAAGGATATTTCAAGATCAGGGTGCCTGTTAATGCTAAGCTTACATTCGTTTACTTAGGGTACAAAAGCAAAGAGGTTTCAACCAGCAAAAGCGAAATACTAAACGTAAAACTAGAAAGTGACGGTAAATCGCTGAACGAGGTAATGGTTGTGGGATATGGGGCGCAAATGAGAAGAGAAGTAACAGCAGCCGCTACTTCTGTTCAAAATCTCAGGATACGGGGCAGCAATTCTTTATATGGATATAATTCAGGTGCTTATGCAGACATGGCATTTGAAAGTAAGGTAGCTGACGCCAATCAAGTTTATACAAGTGTAACCCTTAAAGAATTGGCGATCAAACCTAAACCCATCGTTATCCGCAAAAACTTTAATGAAACAGCCTTCTTTTATCCGCAACTGCGTACGGATGATAAAGGTCAGATACTGATTGAATTTACCATTCCAGAGGCTTTAACCAAATGGCGATTTAAGGCCTTTGCACATACCAAAGATTTGCATATTGGATATTTGGAGAACGAAGTGGTTACCCAAAAGCAATTAAGCATCAGCGCCAATATGCCGCGTTTTTTGCGCGAGGGTGATACACTTACCGTTTCGGCAAGATTGGCTAACTTAACAACCGGGCTATTAAAAGGGAAAGTTACCATACAGCTTTTCAACGCCCTGAACATGCATCCGGTTTCGCTATTGCAAAACCAGGCAGATGCCAGTCAGGATTTTGAGGTTGCTGCGGTAACCAATAAAGCGGTGTCATTTAAGCTCATTATACCGCAAGGCCTGGATGCCCTCACCTACCGCCTCACCGCCGAAGCTGATAAATACAACGATGGGGAGGAGAACACCGTTCCGGTATTGCCTAACCGCATGCTGGTTACTGAAAGCCTGCCAATGATGGTACGTTCGGGCCAAACCCGTGCTTTCACTTTTGATAAGCTGCTGAACAATAAAAGTACCACACTAAAAAATAAAGCCCTTACGCTGGAATACACCCAGAACCCGGCATGGTACGCGGTACAGGCATTACCCTATATGATGGAGTTTCAGTATGAATGTTCCGAGCAGATATTTAGTCGCTATTATGCCAATAGTTTAGCCACCTACTTAGTAAACCGGATGCCGGTTATTAAACAGGTATTTGATCAGTGGAAAAACAGCGACAGTCCTGAGCTATTATCAAACCTGGAAAAAAACCAGGAGCTAAAAGCCACTTTGCTGGAAGAAACACCATGGCTGCGCGATGCCACCAGCGAATCGGAACAAAAGAAACGTATAGCTCTTCTTTTTGATCTCAATAAAATGAGTAATGAACTACAGTTGAATTTAGATAAACTCCAGAAAAGGCAACTGCCCGAAGGAGGCTTCTCCTGGTTTGCAGGCGATCGGCCCGATCGTTACATCACCCAGCATATTTTAGCCGGGATAGGCCAGCTTTACTATTTACATATTGCTGATGATAAAAATCAAACGCTAAGAAGTGTAAAAGATAAAGCGCTTGCCTTTATGGATAGCAAGCTTATGGAAGATGATAATCACGCTAAAAAACTAAAGGCGTATGAAACAAGAGAAGTCGAATCTACAGAAATACATGCCTGGTATGTCCGTAGCTATTATGCAGACAAGCCAATGAGCCCCGCTTTAAAAACCATCTTTAACAATTACTTAAAACGTGCCGAAAACCAATGGGTATCGCAAAGTATCTATGAGCAGGGCTTGATCGCTTTAACCATGCAGCGCAATGGTAAACCTGTTGTAGCCAAGGCAATTATCAGATCGTTAATGGAAACCGCCCAGCAATCGGATGATATGGGTATGTACTGGGGTAAAAACCAAAGAGGTTATTACTGGTACCAATCGCCCGTGGAAACCCAAGGTTTACTGATAGAGCTATTTACCGAAGCCGGCAATCAGGATAAAGCAGTGGAGGAAATGAAGGTATGGCTATTACGCAATAAACAAACCAGCAACTGGAAAACCACCAAAGCAACAGCCGCGGCCTGCTATGCCTTGTTACTAAAACAAAACGACTGGCTATCACCAGACGCCACATCAGAGATTAAATTAGACGGAACCTCATTGAATGAGTTGAAGACTGACGTTAAGGCTGATGCAGGTACAGGCTACATCAAAACCAGCTGGGCCGATGAGCAAATTAAACCGGGCATGGGCAAGGTAGAGATCAAAAACAATGGAAAATCAATCAGTTGGGGAGCGATGTACTGGCAATACCTGGAGCAGCTGGACAAGATAACACCATCGCAAACTGATATTCACCTGGAACGTAAGTATTTCATTTTAAAGCAAACAGATTTGGGCCCTGTAGCAACGGCTGTTGATGCAGCTCATCAACCCAAAACCGGCGATCTGCTCAAGGTAATTGTTTACCTGAAAGCCGGGCGCGATTTTGAATATGTACAACTAAAAGATATGCGCCCCGCAGGCACGGAACCTGTTAACGCGCTATCTGCATATAAGTATCAGGATGGCTTGTACTATTACCAGGTAACCAAAGATGTGGCTACCAATTTTTTCATCAGTAACTTAAATAAAGGAAATTATGTTTTTGAATACCAATTGCGTGTCGCCCAACCAGGTAATTTCTCAACGGGCGTAGCAACAGTTCAATGTATGTACGCCCCAGAATTTAATGCCCATAGCGAAGGGGCGAGAATCAGCTTTAAACCTTAACCAAACTTAAAACGACTTCTTGCCTCAACGGTAAGAAGTTGTTTTAAACAAGAGCATTATCTTATTTTAAAATTGCCTAAAAATTTCGTCCCGGAGTTTTGGAGGGTACCTAAAAGCAAAAGCCTTTAAATCATTTGATTTAAGTAGCTTCGCTAAAAATATACTTTATTCATCTTAAATTTATTGCTGAAAGGAAGTTTAAAAAACAATCTGCTATGGCAAAATATTTAACCAGCTAAAGTTAGTATACGGATCACGATAAAGAGGATTTACTATTCCAGCATAACTAAATGTAATGATGTCCAGGATAAATCGAAAGATACTTAGGGGAGGGTTTACACGTAAATTTCTTATTCATTCAGTTGCATGGCTGCTTTACATTGGCTATGAGTTTATACTTTTATTTCTGGTTAAAATTCCGTTCAACCTGCGTTATATAACGATCTCATTTACGGTAAACATTTGCTTGTTTTATTTCTGTGCTAACTATATATTCCCGGTTTTTTTTGATAAGAAGGGGATTTTATGGCCTATTGTGCTCACCGTAATAGCTCTTACTGCCTATATAGTAATATTTATGGTTATTGATTGGAACATTATACCATATTGGCTTAATACCACAAAAGATATACTAACTTATCCTTACGTGCTTACAAGGAGTTGGCGTGGTATCAGATTCATTGCATTTGCAGCGGCATACCGGGTTACCAAAAAACTAATTGCCGCAGAAAAAGATAATAGCATACTTCTTAAAAAACGTTATACGCAAGAGCTTAGGGAAAAGGAGCTAAAACGGGCGGTTGTTACCACTGAACTGGCTTACGTAAGAGCGCAAATCAACCCGCATTTTTTGTTTAATACCTTAAATTTTTTGTATCTAAATATCTATCCATTATCCAAAGATATAGGCAGGTCAGTACTTATGCTCTCTGATATTATGAGGTTTGTGATGGAGAATAATGAAGGCGGAAAACCTACGGATCTGGCTCTTGAAATTACTCATATCGAAAACTATATCAAACTAAACCAGCTACGATTCCATCACAGCCTTTATATAGATTTTGAATATACTGGATCGCCCGATAATAAAAAGATCATACCCTTTATCCTGATGACCCTGGTAGAAAACGCGTTTAAACATGGTGACTTAACCGATGCTAAACATCCTCTAAAAATTCGGTTGGATATGCTAAGTGAAAGTATCGTGTTTCATATAGCGAATAAGATCAACACCATAGAACTATATGAACATCATGGTATTGGAATGAGTAATTTAGAGAAATGCCTTGAGTTGTTCTACAATAATAAATTTCAACTATCCGTACAAAAGGATGAGCGTTATTACCATTGCACGTTAGAAATTGAGCTTTAACATTATAAAAATGAATATCCAAAAGCGCAAACCGATACATAAAATAATGCTGCATGCACTCCTTTGGTTGATATATATTGTTTATGAATTCAGCGCTTTACTTATAATCTATACCCCTAAAACAATCATACTTTATTATTCATTAATTTCTATTATAAGTATTGGTTTTTTTTATTTCTGTGCTGAGTACCTGTTCCCATTTTTTTATGACAAAAAGAAAATAATTAGGTTCATACTGTTAACCTTGTTAGCCACTACGTTATACGTGATAATATTGATACTTTTCAACTTAGTACTGATACAATTTAAGCCAGATGGATTGACATGGGCGAATATTATTTCCTGGCCCCGTATTTATGGCCTGACAGTACGGGTGAATTGGTATATGATCATTGCGGCTGTATATTGGAGAGCTAAAAAATTAATTGTTACGGAAACGAGAAGTAATGAGCTGCTTGAAAACTATTATCTACATGAACTTCAGGAAGAAGAACTGAAACAAGCTATTGCTACTGCCGAACTGGCTTATATCAGGGCACAGATCAACCCCCATTTTTTGTTTAATACTTTAAACTTTCTGTATTCTAATGTTTATCTTTTATCCAAAGACATCGCGAAATCAGTATTAATGCTTTCTGATATGATGCGGTTTGTTATTGAGAATAATGAAGGTGGGACTACCGATTTAACGCTTGAAATAAAACATATTGAAAACTACATTAAATTGAACCAGCAAAGGTTAAATAATAACCTTCATATTGATTTTGAGCATACAGGAATATCCGGCGATAAAAAGATCGTTCCTTTTATCCTGATGACCCTGGTTGAAAACGCGTTTAAGCATGGAGATCTAACCGATGCTAAACATCCGCTAAAAATTCAACTGGATATACAGAGCGAAAATATCAGGTTTTGTATAACCAATAAGATCAGTGTGGTAAAGTTACATGAACAGCAAGGTACAGGAATGAGTAATTTAAGGAAGTGCCTTGAATTGTTTTACGATGACAAATTTAAGTTAACCACACAAAACAATGGGCAGTATTATAGTTGTGCATTGGATATTGAGCTTAACGAGGTATCAGTCGAAGCATTTCAATTTAGTTCGGTATAATAGCTGTAAAGACGCGGTAAAAGGTTTAGTTTCTGTTTGTTTTGAGCACTTTACCCTTTAATGTGTTTAAAAAAGCCTCCCGAAATGATTCCCCTATGCTAACTGTATAATTGTTTTCCAGATGGATCAGGTTTTTTTCTACCGACAGTACTTTACTATTGTTGATAATAAAAGATTTATGAACACGGGTAAACTGTTGAGCAGGGAGATAAGCCTGGATATCGCTCATACTTAAGTAAGTTTTATACTTGCCACCAATCAGGTGGAGCTGCAGATAGTTTTGCAGGCTTTCTGCAAAAATCAATTCATTGATATTGATACGTACTAATTTACCTTTAAGCTCACTTTGAATAAAAAAATGATCATCTTTTTCTGCAGGCTTTTTATCAGCCAGGTACTGCCATAGCTTTTCAATGCATAGAATAAACCGGTCATGGGAAATTGGTTTTAGCAAATAGTCGAAAGCATCATATTCAAAAGCCTTAACCGCGAACTTTGAATAGGCGGTAGTGAAGATAACCTGGGTTGATTTTGGGATGAGTTGTGCCACTTGTAAACCGCTTAGTTTAGGCATATTAATATCCAGGAAAATCACATCAGGAATAACGCCCTCCTGTATTTTTTCCAGCGCGGCCAGCGGTGATTCAAAGGCACCAATTAATTGTAGGCCAGGGGTAATGGATATGTATTCTGTCAGGATGTGTATCGCAGAAAACTCATCATCTATTATAAAGCAATCGATCATTTTACCGTATTATGTGATAAAAATAAGCTATATCTCTGAAAATTGATCAATAATTGGAGTTTCGCGGAGTCACAAATCATCAGTTTTATTTTATTTTACTGTATTTCCGGAAAAGATATACAAAGGAACCAGCAGAGCGTCGCCGGTTTAAGTCGACGGGGACGAATTTCAATCAGGAGCCAGGCAATACGCTTATTGGCCCGTAAACATGATCACAACCATACTTTGCTTTTTATTGAAGTTTGCACAGTAATATCTTCCTGTATTGTGCCTAACCCTCATATCCTAACTGTCTGTTATCTTGAAAAATCTGTCTCCGGCCCCAGCTTTAAATGCCTTACAGATAGCGTAAGATCCTTTTTGTATAGTGAATACCGGCGTTGGTATAATGAGTTACTCCCTATGAAAATATTCAGGATAGCATTTTATACTTTAGCCGCATAATAGGCGCAGATAACTTAAACCTATTTAATCATCCATATCCCGTATACCTGTATGGAAAAGTATAGAGAATTAGAATGGTGCCTAAACCTTATCACAATAAATAAATGAGAGCGTATTCTTCTTATCATCCTCAATAAACCGATAAGATATGGTTATAACTTCAAGTTTATGTTGCAAAAGTACTGAATGATCTGAACAGAGACCGGGATGTCCAAGATCAGGACTATTTTGCTGTTGACGAGAATCACAGAGGAGAAATGGAGCAGACACCCGATGGAAGATAAAAAAACTCTGTAATTAGGCACAGGTCCCCCCTTGCTAGGACTGTATAACGGACAGGGCGATGTGCTGTTCAGGAGATTTTAGAAATGAAAAATATAATAAAAAAAACCGCAGGGATGAGAATAATAATTCTTGCCGGTGCCGTGTCCCTGGGGATAATCTTATTTACGGTTTATACCATGATGGATGCTCAAATAAGCTACTCAGTTACTCCAATGCCCGAGTACAATAATTTATTTACTAAAGATGTTCAGCAGAAGTTGCATATTCTTACCACAATAAGAAGTAGAAACAGGGAGCCTATAGCTACTTATACTTATGAAAACAGGTTTAATATTTGTGTATCAAAGATCTTACTTTCTAAAGATTTGCCCTTGAAAAGACTGATAAGCTTTCAAAACACATTTTCATTCCAATCGTTCAATCCGTTTTATGCTGATCTGCCAAGTTTTAATTTTCACATGAATATCAAAGCCAGTAAAAGCGTATCGGCTTCAATTGTACATTTTAAATATAGTGGTAACCCCGGGATCGCAATTAAAAAGAATGATAGCTTGTATTGTTATTATTTGAAATTTAAGACGTTTTCTATAAATTATAACGATGAGTCTGATGATATTCTGGCTTATTCAGATGAGTCAGTTATACCTGCAGGTTTTGCATTTGTAAAAAAAAACAGCTTTTTATATGTGATAATTATTACGGAAGCTGAGGGTAAGAAGGCGCTTGAACCGGATTTAATATACAATATTATTAATAAGCGTGAGGTTGATGAAAGAGACAATGTATTAAAACCAATTAAGCCCCCCCCTCGTTCAGTCAGTCATCTCTTTTGATTGATTTACTAAAAATATTCCTATGCCTTATTTAGCGGAATCTTATGGGACCTGAACCTTCGTTTACACGGTTTCACCAGGCGAAGTATCACCTACTTACGGCATCATTCATTAAGATTAAAAAGAAGAGCAACAATCAACCTGCGCGGTTTAGGTTTGCTTTACAGGCGAAGTAAAGCAGAGCTTCGGCATCTTCTTTATATTTTATAACGAGCAACAGGCGAACGTGGGATAGTTGTGAGGACTCTAACCTCATACAGTTATACTGTATGACCTCAGCATTTCAATTTGGGGTGAAGTGCAATAAACAACAAGTTTTAACAATGTAGATCCTCCTTACCTTACAGTCAAAACCCAGGAATTAAAATTCTGTTTTCCTGATATTTAAATAAAATTCTATCTTTGCACCTAATTCTTGATTTGTTAATCTTTTAAATATCAAGGAATCATGACAGAGCATATCTACATATCGTCCCTTTCGCTCATTGCCTAATTAGGCAGGCAAACACTGTATCTTATTAAATAATTAAACGGTTGCCCTGGTAATCCTGTGCATTGTTTTGCCTGCCCCAATTTATTGGATTTTTTCTGAGCGCTTTAAAAAAGGGTATATCCTTACTCAAGGACGAACGGAGATCAACAATCAAATTCAAGAAAAATTAAAATGGAAGTGTGATGAACACACATGAATGGCCGTGCCGTATTAAATCGGCACGGCGAAAAAGGCGGCTCGTAAAAACTGATCGCGATAAGCAACTGATACAACTTTACAAACGACGAAAGGAGCTTTGGGAGCAGCAAGCACAATTACCTTGGGTGGTACTTGAAGAGCCTTATCAACGTGGCTGGAAACGTTTCTTCGTATTACGGGAAGATATAAAGCATAGCCCAAGGGCCGAGTTTTATGAAGCTTTGCTTGCAAAGATAAATACCACTGAATACCATCACGACAAATCGTTCAAACAAAGGAAACGTCGTAAAGGAAGATATGGTTATGTGGTTACAAAGCAAATGCTTCGTGAGCTTGATTTGTACGACTGGAACAGCGCAAAACTCGATTTATCCGAACAGGAAAAAGCATGTTTTACCCGGGTAGAAACCTTTAGTATTAAAACCCGGCGTTTGGAGATCAAATATGTAATTACCGAATCCTGGAGATATGTGCTAAAGGTGGCACCGCACATGATAACGCATAAAAGACTCAAAGACAGCGACATTGAAAAAGAGCTGGGTCGGATTGATAATCATACTAATAATTATGATCTGCCACCACGTATCGAATTGTTAACGCATGGTAAAGGCTATAATTGGAACGGTTGGTATTCAAAGAGCACTAAATACATTAACAAATTTAAAAACATACCCAGGTACGCTAATAAAGAAGCTTACCTGGAATTAGAAACATAAGCCACATGGGCAATTTAAGAACAAAAGATTTAAGTAAAATAGGTTATCATAATGATCAGCTGCGAAGCCTGGTTATTGGCATGGCCTCTAAAAATTTCAAACATCACAGTAAACAGCAATTGCTGGATCTGTTGGTTAATATCAAGAACAATCCGGAAGCATTTCTGGACGATGAGCTAACGGCTAAAATAGCCGAAAAAGTTATAGGTAAAGTGGAGGGACCGGCCTTTAAAACATATGAGTTGCGGGATGAACCGGTATTCTGCAAAACCTATGGCGGCAAGGGTATTGAGTCGTCTGCCAAAAAACAAATGGAGTTGGCCTATCTATTACCTGTTAGCGTACAGGGAGCTTTAATGCCCGATGCGCACATGGGTTTTGGCTTGCCAATTGGTGGTGTGCTGGCTACTGACAATGCGGTGATCCCTTATGCGGTAGGTATGGATATAGGCTGCCGGATGGCACTATCCATTATTGATGAAAACGATGGCTTTCTGAAGCGGTTTGAATACCAGATCAAGCAGGCACTAAAAAACCATACCCACTTTGGCATGGAAGGCGGACTGGATATCAGGCAGGAACACGAGGTTTTAGATAGCCCTGTGTTTAATGAGATCCCATTTTTAAAGCCGCTGCACAGTAAGGCGGTAAGGCAACTGGGCACATCAGGTAACGGCAATCACTTTGTGGAGTTTGGCGAGATTGAACTATTAGCCGATAACACCCTGGGATTACCGGCTAAAAAGTACACCGCTTTGTTAACGCATTCCGGTAGCCGGGGATTAGGATCAGCCATAGCCAAACACTACACGCAGATAGCTATGAATACGTGCAAACTGCCTCGGTATGCACAGCAACTGGCCTGGTTGGATATGAATAGCGAAGCCGGACAGGAATATTGGCTCACCATGACTTTGGCTGGTGACTATGCCAAAGCCTGTCATGAGCGCATCCATGCCAATCTGTTAAAGTCGTTAGGGTTAAAAGCCATGCACGTTGTAGAGAATCATCACAACTTTGCCTGGAAAGATCAGCTGGCCGACGGCAGGGAAGTGATCATTCACCGCAAGGGAGCAACACCGGCACATGCAGGCGAACTGGGCATTATCCCAGGTAGCATGACCACCCCTGCATACCTGGTATCGGGCAAGGGTTTGGGCGATGCATTATACTCAGCTTCGCACGGTGCCGGCCGGGCAATGAGCCGGCAAAAGGCAAAGGACAGCATGACCGTTTCGGCCATGAAAAAGTTATTGACCAATGCGGGTGTTACCTTAATTGGTGGCACGGTTGAAGAAAATCCATCAGCTTATAAGGACATTGAAACTGTAATTGCCGCACAGCACGAATTGGTTAATATTCAGGGTAAGTTTTTTCCACGGATTGTTAGAATGAACAAGGAGTAGCTATGAAAAAGATGATGATACAAATAACATCAGGCAAGGGCCCGGCAGAATGCTGCCGGGTTGTAGTCTGTGTGCAAAGCCTGATGATGAAACAGGCTAAACAACAAGGTATTGAATTGCAGGTATTGGAAAATAAAGCCGGCGAGCTGAACGGAACGCTATTATCAGCCACTATGATGGCTATAGGTGGCAAGTTAGATGCTTTTGTCGGCGAATGGACAGGCACCGTACAATGGATAGCGCAAAGCCCGTATCGTAAATACCATAAGCGTAAAAACTGGTTTGTTGGCGTAGCCGCCTTTGATGTGAAGGAGCTGATGCAATGGAATCCAAAGGACGTAAAACTGGAAACCTGCCGCTCATCTGGCCCAGGCGGACAAAACGTAAACAAGGTGGAAACTGCAGTAAGGGGAACACATATACCATCAGGATTACAGGTGATGGCTATGGATACCCGGTCGCAACTGGAAAACAAAAAACTTTGTTTAGCCAGACTCGAAGCTAAAATATTGGTTTGGCAAACTGAACAATTGATGGAGCAGCAGCAAAGCCAATGGCAGGAGCATAACGTGTTAGAGCGTGGAAATCCGGTTAAAACGATAAAAGCCGATCTGCGTTAAAGCTGTATTGTAATAAATTTATTCAATTGCAAATGTCGCGTGTCCGTGGTTGAATTTTTAATTTAACATTACTTTAGGCAAGGATGGGCTTAATCTGAGATAACCTGATCAACGCTGCAACAACTTAAATTTTAATGAGCATTCTCTAAAATAGTAGGGAAAACGTTCGTTCGGTTATTTCAGAAACAGCAACTTTTTTCTTGTATATAAAATAAATTGATCATATTTACATAACTGATTATGTAATTGGTTATACTTATGAAATTATTTGAGAAAACGGGTAAAATGGCTTTGGGTAGCCGCTTGCGCTTAATGACAGCAAGAATAACGGATGATGCGGCCAGGATTTACGAATTATACCATGTGGAATTTTCCCCAAAATGGTTCCCTGTATTTTTTGTTCTTTCAGAAGGAGGAGAAATGACTATCACCGAAATAGCTAATGAAATTGGACATTCACAACCTTCAGTCAGCAAGATAATCCAGGAGATGACGGTAGCAGGGTTGGTTCAGGAAAACCGGGAACTGCCTGACAAACGGCGTAACGTTGCAGCATTAACAAAAAAGGGCGCTTCGATTTCGATGCGGATCAAGGTACAAAGCGCAGACGTGGATGCTGCCATTGAAACTATTATTTCAGAAGCCAGGCACAACCTTTGGGAAGCGATTGCAGAATGGGAGTTTCTGCTTGATCAAAAATCATTGCTTAGGAGAGTACAGGAACAAAAGAAACTGCGCGAAAGCAAAGACGTGCAGATTGTGGAATATGAAGATCAATATCAAGCGGCCTTTAGGCTACTCAATGAGGAATGGATCTCCACTTATTTCCAAATGGAAGAAGCAGATTACAAAGCCCTGGATCATCCTAAAGAATACATTTTGGAAAAAGGCGGGAAGATATTTGTAGCGCTGCACAATAATGAGCCTGTAGGTGTTTGTGCGCTAATCAAGATGAATGACCCTGATTACGACTTTGAACTGGCAAAAATGGCGGTATCACCCAAAATTCAAGGTAAAAACGTTGGCTGGCTACTCGGACAGGCGGTTGTAAATGCCGCAAAAGAATTGGGCGCATCAAAAGTTTACCTGGAAAGCAATACCTCCTTGAAACCAGCCATCAACCTGTATCAAAAGCTAGGATTCAAGAAAGTAGTTGGCAGAACCACACCTTATGAGCGCTGTAATATTCAAATGGAATTAAAGCTGAGTTAGCATAACTATTTTAATTTAAATATGGAACCAATAACTGAAAATACAGCAAGCTCCTCTAAAGATTTATACATCATTGGTAATGGCGTAATTGCAAAAGCTTTGGCTGTGGCCTTAACCCTCAATGGAAAGAAGGTGACGATTATAAGAGGAAGTATTGATGAACAACCCGTTTATACGGAGCATATCCAGGTAGAGGCAGGAGATAGCATACTACAGGCTGATGTTACGATCAGCACGCTAAGCAATCATGAAAAACTCAACGGAATAATATTATTAACCAATAAATCATTTGGGAATGAAGAGCTGGCCAAAAAGCTTAAACTAAAAACAAAACAATCGCCAATAGTTTTTCTTCAAAATGGGTTGCACATTGAAAACAGCTTTATTGATCGGCATTTTCCCGAGCTATGCAGATGTGTGTTATTGGCAACCAGCCAGTCCATCACAAAAAATAAAGTAAGGTTTAAGCTCGTTGCACCTTCGCCCATAGGCGTGATCAAAGGATCAGCGAAAAGCCTTCAAAACATTGTTGATGAACTGAATACAAACGTCTTTTCATTCCGCACAGAAACAGACATACAAACAGTAATCTGGAAAAAGGTAATCAGCAACTGTGTGTTTAATTCTATTTGCCCTTTACTGGAAATAGATAACGGAATTTTTCACCGTAATGAGGCTGCTGTGCAAATTGCAAAAACAGTGATCAGCGAATGTTTAACTGTTGCAAAAGAATATGGTATTAGGTTAACTATGGACGATGTTCTGCAAAATGTACTTTCTATAAGTAAAATGTCTGACGGGCAAAAAATATCAACCTATCAGGATATTCTAAATAAGCGCGAAACAGAGATAGAAACACTGAATTTTGCGGTAGCCCAAGCAGCCAGATCAACGGAGAAAGCCCATGTTCCGGTTACAATCTTATTGGGTGAAATGATAAAAATCAAATCTGAATTGTCCAGAGCTTGAAACAGTAATAGGCGGCCTTCAAACAAACCAATAAATCAGGGTAACATGACCGAAAGAATTAAACAAAGCTTCAATAATCAGGGACTAATGCATACTTTAAATGCGCAATTAGTGGAGGTCAAAAAGGGACAGGTCAAAATTTCCTGCGAATTTTCTGATGCCTTGACACAACAGCATGGCTTTTTTCATGCCGGGGTGGCAACCAGCATTGCAGATAGTGCCTGTGGTTACGCAGCGCTCACTATGATGCCAGAGAATGTGGAGGTTTTAACCGTAGAATTTAAAGTTAATTTCCTGAAACCAGCGCAAACATCTAAGCTTATCGCAATCGGCAAAGTCTTGCAAGCTGGTAAAACGCTCACGGTTTGTGAAGGGAATGTTTATGACTCAAACGAAGAAAAACTGATTGCCAGGATGATCGCAACAATGATCTCAGTATCTTATCAGCAAGATCAAAGAAAGCAGAAATAATTAACAATGAAAAACAAATCGCAAATTGGCGCGGGCCTTCGTCATGTTATTATTCAACTCGTTAATCGTTACTTGATTCGTCCCGTGCTATAGCTAATACGCTTCCCAGTCTTTTCCTTATTGTTCTTCCTTGAAGATACACTACCCCATTTGCCAGTACATTATAGGTCGGGAACCAATAAGCTTCGTTCTGGCTTCAAATTCCACCATCTGTAATAAAGATTATTTATTTATTAGAGTTGAGTGGATATGTGAGTAGAGATTTTCTTAAATTTGGTTATAGTCAATCCAATTAAACTATAAATCAGGTATGGAAAACAATACAGATCACACTACTAAGTTAGCTGACCTTAATGACCCAAGCAGTGCAGCTAAATGCCCTTTTTTAAATGGAGCCTTAAAGCAAAGCGCAGGCGGTGGCACAAGGAACCGTGACTGGTGGCCAAATCAATTAAAATTGAATATCCTGCGTCAAAACTCTTCACTATCCAATCCTATGGGCGAGGCATTCAATTATGCCAAAGAGTTTAAGAGCCTTGATCTGGATGCCGTGAAAAAAGACATCTTTGATTTGATGACCAATTCGCAGGAATGGTGGCCGGCAGATTACGGTCATTATGGGCCATTCTTCATCCGCATGGCCTGGCACAGCGCAGGGACTTACCGCATTTCCGATGGCCGTGGTGGCGCAGGTTTCGGCACTCAACGCTTTGCACCACTTAACAGCTGGCCCGACAATGCGAACCTTGATAAAGCACGCTTACTGCTTTGGCCAATTAAACAAAAATATGGTAAAAAAATTTCATGGGCAGATTTGATGATCCTCACCGGAAACTGTGCACTTGAATCAATGGACTTCAAAACCTTCGGCTTTGCCGGCGGACGTGCGGATGTTTGGGAGCCCGCAGAGGATGTTTATTGGGGTTCTGAAAAAGAATGGTTAGGCGACAGCCGATACACCGCTGACCGGGAACTGGAGAACCCGCTTGCCGCAGTCCAGATGGGGCTCATCTATGTGAATCCTGAAGGCCCTAACGGAAACCCTGATCCGCTTGCATCTGCGCGCGATATTCGCGAAACTTTTGGCCGAATGGCGATGAATGATGATGAAACTGTAGCGCTTATTGCCGGCGGACACTCTTTCGGTAAAACCCACGGCGCTGCCGATCCGGGTAAATACGTTGCTCACGAACCTGCAGCCGCGGGTATTGAGGAGCAAAGCTTAGGTTGGAAAAACTCATTTGGCACTGGTAACGCTGGTGATACCATTACCAGCGGCTTGGAAGGCGCGTGGACTACCACCCCAACAAAGTGGAGCAATAACTTTTTCCAGAACCTCTTTGGCTACGAATGGGAGCTTACAAAAGGCTCAGGAGGAGCACATCAGTGGAAACCCAAAAACAACGCCGGCGCTGGTACAATACCGGATGCACATGATCCGGCAAAGCGTCACGCACCATTTATGCTGACATCAGATATTGCCCTGAAAGTAGACCCCGCTTACGAAAAAGTTTCAAGATGGTTTTATGAAAACCCCGCCGAATTTGCAGACGCATTTGCCCGTGCATGGTATAAATTAACTCATCGTGATATGGGGCCACGTGCCCGTTATCTGGGTAAGGAAGTACCTGCGGAAGAACTGATCTGGCAAGATCCTATCCCGGCTGTTACTCATCCGTTGATTGATGATCGGGATATTGCCGCATTAAAGGGTAAAATATTGGAATCGGGATTAACTGTTTCCCAACTGGTATCAACTGCATGGGCATCAGCATCAACATTTCGAGGCTCAGATAAACGTGGTGGCGCTAATGGTGCACGCATTCGCCTTGCACCCCAAAAAGATTGGGAAGTGAATAATCCGGCCCAACTGGCGAAAGTTTTAACTGTATTGGAGCAAATTCAAAAAGATTTTAACAGCGCCCAGTCCGGTGGTAAGAGCGTTTCACTTGCCGACCTGATTGTTTTGGGTGGATGTGCAGGCATTGAGAAAGCGGCAAAAAATGCCGGTCAAAATATAACGGTACCTTTTACACCGGGACGTGCCGATGCTTCACAAGAGCAAACTGATGTGGAATCATTCGAAGTCATGGAACCGGCTGCAGATGGTTTCCGTAATTATCTTAATGCCCGACACACCAGCGTGGCCGAGGCAATGCTGATTGACAAGGCACAACTGCTAACACTAACCGCACCCGAAATGACGGTTCTGATTGGTGGCTTACGTGTGCTTAACACCAACTTTGACCAGGCTCAGCACGGCGTATTTACCAAACAACCGGAAGCGCTTACAAATGATTTTTTTGTGAACCTGCTTAATTTATCAACCACCTGGAAGGCTACTTCGGATGCTGAAAAAGTGTTTACGGGTTCTGATCGTGCTACGGGTGAAATCAAATGGACTGGTACCCGTGTTGATCTTGTCTTCGGCTCAAACTCTGAGCTTAGGGGCATTGCTGAAGTGTACGCCTGTGCCGATGGCAAAGAAAAGTTTGTGCAGGATTTTGTAACGGCATGGACCAAGGTGATGAACCTTGACCGTTTTGACCTGGCCTGATTTCGACTTTATATTATTATTTACTGTTAAAAGGTGGTCCAGAACTGGGCCACCTTTTAATTTTAAGTCTACTTGATGTCAGCCACAAAAACTCCTCATCGGTTAATTGTGTTCTGGTTATTTTCCAGGTAGTAAATTAAAAAGTCACAAAAAAGATTGGATATTCCGGAGCCATTGATCAACGCGTTCCGGAAAAGAGTTCAAGGCGTTCCGTTACACTTTGACCATGCTAACTTGCTGATTTAAATATTTGAAATTGATATTCATCAAAACAAATCATTGGTCTACTGCACACGGAACAGCATGGTCAAGTATGCCGGAATGTCCATCCAAATAGAACCTTTTTAAGTTAGAAAGTATCTTGTGTGGTTATTGTATTCTTTTTACCCCATTCTGCTAATAGCTGCATCACATCGTTGAGCGACATTCCCTTTTCAGTAAGTGTATACTCCACCTTTGGCGGGACTTCAGCATATACCTTCCGATTGATGATACCGTCAGCCTCCAGTTCTTTTAAATGCCTAGATAATACCTTTAATGCTATACCTTGAACGGCTTTATGCAGCTCACCAAATCGCTTGGGGCCTGATAATAACATCCAGATAATAACGGGTTTCCACTTACCACTTATGATATTGATTGAACCTATTATTGAGCAATCACAATCTGGCTCTACTTTTTTTTCAACTATTTTTTCTGCTAACATACTGATAATGTGTATTAGTGTCTTTAATGTCAATACTTGACAAATGTGCCATTACTTGACAAATGTAAAGTTATGGATGAATTTTGTTAAAAAAAGTAAAAATGAAAATTTTAATTATAGGTGCCACAGGTACCATCGGAAAACACGTAACCGCCGCATTTCAGAAAGATCATGAAGTAATTAAGGCAGGTTCAAAAAGTGCCGATATGCAGGTAGATATATCATCAACCGAGTCGATAAAAAACTTTTATCAACAGGTCGGAAAATTCGACAACTTAATTTGCGCTGCCGGAGACGCACAGTTCGGGCCTTTAGCAAGTATGAAGGATACTGATTTCAGGATTGGCGTCAACAGCAAATTGATGGGCCAGGTTAACTTGGTATTGATCGGACAGCATTACATTAATCCGAAAGGGTCGTTTACTTTAACATCTGGTGCATTAGCCGATGACCCCATTGTAATGGGAGCAAACCTCAGTACGATGAATGGAGCAATCAATGGATTCGTAAAGGGCGCAGCAATAGAGCTGGAGAACGGAGTGCGTATCAATGCGGTGGGTCCTGATATTGTTGAAGAATCTACCGCCTATTTTCCCTATTTCCTGGGACATGCTCCGGTTACCATGAGCCGGGTTACCCAGGCTTATGTCAAAAGCGTGCTGGGCGGACAAACAGGTCAGATCTATAAAGTGCTCTAACAGGCAATCAAAAGTTAAAAAAATAAAAAAAAAGATAAAAATGGTTTGTGTTCAATAAATGAATTAACAAACAAGTAAAATAAATATTATGAAAATACTCATTTTAGGGGCCACTGGTAGAACCGGTCGTCTTATTGTTGAAGAGGCACTAAAGCAAGGCTATGATTTAAATGTTTTGGTGCGGGATAAAAACAAAATATCCTTTAATTCGAAATCAATTAACGTATTTCAGGGAACACCTACCAGCAGGACAGATTTAGCGGCTGCAATGCAAGGGTGCGATCTGATAATAAGTGCTTTGGGTATCGTCAGAGCCTCAGATGCTCCCTGGTCTAAATTAATAACCGCCAAAAATTTCATATCTGAAAGCATTAAAAATGCGATAACCGAGGCGGATCAACAAGGTCTAAAACGGTTAATTACAGTTTCCGCGTGGGGTGTTGGGGAAAGCAAAAATGATGTCCCTTTTTGGCTCAGATGGTTAATTAACTATACCAACATGGGCCCTGTTTACGCGGAACATGAAAGAGAGGAAAAACTATTAGCAAATTCAAACTTAAACTATACGGCTGTACGGCCTGTTGCCTTAAATGATTCCGATAAGATAAAAACTCTGAAGGTGAGTTTTAATAACTTCCCTAAACCAAGTTTACAAATCAGCCGGCAAAGTGTTGCTAAATTTATAGTTGATATAATAAAAATCGATAAGTACGATAGGAAAAGCCCAACTATTTCTGAAAATTAACAGGGCTGGGGATATGCAAAGTCGCTACCGTTGGCACGTACCATTGGTCGGTTTTATCACCATACTCGTAAACTTAAAGGAATGAAATTGAGCAATAGTAGCTATCCCAATATGAAGTAACTTTAAAGTTCTCTTCTTCATATTTTACTTTTAGATCAAGTTAATTTTTAATCATGAAATTTTAACAATATAACAATGTATCAAATCGCACTAATCACCCATATTGTGGGGGTAACTCTTATGGCAGGCACGACCCTAATGGAATATCTGCTTACAAAACATTTCTGGAAGTTATACACGAGCGATAGATCAAGAGCAATTACAACCAATGAAGACGGATTTAACTTTCATTTGATAGTTAATATTGGAATTATTCTCTTGATTCTTTCAGGAGTGACAATGCTGGTAATTACGCAAGGTATTTTTGCCAAACAAATCTGGTTTCAAATAAAAATTGGTTTAATCGTCATTATAGCCATCAACGGATCGGCATTCGGAAGAAAACAAGATGCAAAACTCAAACGGTTAATATCATTGGAAAAATTGAACTTTCTTCAGGATGACCTACGAGGGCAAGAAGACCGGAAGGAAAACCTTATGAAGGTGAAAAATCGTTTGGATCTTTTTTATATTTCTCAGCTTATAATGTTCCTTACCATTTTTACGCTCAGCGTTTTCAAATTTAATTAGGGCTCAGCTTAGGGCAACTTCCTAAAATATATAAGCGCAAATTAGCATAGTATGAAAGCAGTAAAAGTAATTGGATTTATCCTAGTTTCCCTACCCGCTGTCCGTAATTGGAAACAACGGACAGCGGAATATTACTGCATTTTATTTCAATTCAACAACCTTCTCGCCTCGTCCAACGCTGGAACATTTCCAAAATAAACCATTTTTTGATTTGTTACTGTCCCCGAACCGTGTAATATTATGAGCTGATCTAAAATTAGTTGTCGAATGTTCAATTTAACTGGTATTCACTTTGGTACTCTACCTGAATGATATACAGATATAAGAAACTTAATATTTTAGGAAGATTTAAATTTAATTGAGATCATATATAAAAAGCAACATGCTGGGGGGCCATGACGTTTTTTATCGTAATCCTTAATAACTGGGTGTAAAATGATTAGTCAAAAATTGTTAAATAACTAACATCTTAACTAATAGTTGTAGTTTAGATAAAAACGGTTTCCTAAATCACGATTAGTAAATAAATAGGAATGATCTGCTTTGTCAAAAAACTTATTAGACCTTCTCTCTTCCTCATAGTATTTCTATACTGCAGCACAGTTGACGCACAGATTTCGTCGATTCAAAATCTAATTGATAAAGTGGAAAGCTATAATAACTTTAGCTATCAATCTATAAATAAACGAAAGGATATGAGCGCTGACACCACAGTTGCACTAAATAAGGAATTATTTTCAAAAGCACCTAATGACAAGCTGTTTGGATATCTCTATAGTATAGAAACCAATCATACAACAGAAACGTTTCATAAGATAGACCTGTATAATGGAAAAAGATTAACTGTTTTATCAATTATCGACAGTACGTTTTTCGCTGAGGGAGCGCCTTATATTCCATATAGTCAATCACTTATCGGTGCACTTAAATTTCTAAAGGAGCGTTATGATAAGAAACCATTTATAATAACAATGCTTAAGGACACGATCATCAATGGTGTACCCAATTCGCACCTTATTGCAACCGTGAATGACACTATCGACAATAATGAGCATTTCTATTCAAATAGAAACTATTATATTGATAAACAGACCGGCTTACCTAGTTTGGTAATAATTAAGGGCCGATATAAATATGACGGAGCAGTAAATGACTATTATGATGAGACTAAGTATTTTGACTATAAGTTGGATCAATCGGACATTACTGTTGCAAATTTCGTTATACCAAAAAAATTCAAGCCTCGTAAAGAGCAAACTACACCATTAGCTTTATTATCTACTGGTACGACTGCGCCTGACTGGACGTTATTTGATGCAAATGGAAAGACGGTTTCGTTAAGTCAACTAAGGGGTAAAGTAGTAGTGTTGGATTTTTACTTCATTGGGTGTTCAGGCTGCATGCTTTCCCTAAAACCACTTAATGCTATTTATGAAAAATACAAAAACAAAGACTTGATTATAGCAAGCTTAACTGAAAGGGATAGTAAGAAGGCCGTCCTCGACTTCGAGAAACGTTACAATATCAAATATACGGGTTATATTAATGCCGCTGACATTGTGAAATCATATCATGTCACAGCCTTTCCCACTTTTTATTTTATTGACAAAGAAGGAAGAATAGGAAATGTATTTGTTAGCTATAATGATGATTTTGAAGAGAAAGTTTCTTCGGTAGTTGATGCCCTATTAAGTAAGAAGTAGAGAGAAATCGTTGAAAGTACCGGAAAATGGGGAGATCATCACATGAGACTGGCGATTGGTAAGAATAAGGGGTACGAATGACGACGAAATTTGGCACCTTTTTAAAAGGTATATTTGGATAATAACCCGATCAGTTGTCATTAGGGTGATTGTATTCCCGTAAACACCGCTTATTTTGCGCGCCCTCTGAAGGCAGCGGAGCACGAACAAATGGGCGGAGCCGTTTATGTTCCCTAAGAGTTTATGTAAAATGGCTTTGTTTCATTCCATTTTAATGATTGCTTACTTTTTCCTTTGCCTGTCTTTTAGTAATGGTTAATCATCAACAAAGCAACTCTTCCTGAATCATTTTAGACGATTGACTGGGTTGCTGTAGGCGGTGAAACAAGTTATATCAATTATCTTTTAAGCTTTTTATTGGGTTAGTAAGAGCAGCCCGAATTGTTTGCAAAATAATTAATACAGCTGTCATTGAACTCAATATGGCAATAGAACTTATGAAAGGTGTAAAGGATATGTCGATTCGGTAAGCATAATCGGATAACCATCCACGCATGATTAAATAAGCTAACGGACAGGCCACTATATTTGCGATTACAGTTACTTTTAAGAAGTCTTTTAAAAAAAGTGTAGTTATACCCGTTACCGAAGCTCCAAGCACCTTGCGTATTCCGATTTCCCTTGTTCGGTTTTGAATACTCAACGATATTAATCCCAAAACACCTAAAAGAACGATCACTAACGCTAATCCAGTTGCAATATATGACGCCTCTTTCAGTTGTATCTCGTTTGCATATAGTCTTTTTAGCGCATCATCCATAAAGCTATATTGAAAGGGTGTGCCTGGCATCAATACGCTCCATTTCTTTTGCAAAGTCTCCATATGCTCCTGTATATGACCAGGCTTTATTTTTATTGAAAGATAACGGTATATATTAACATCATTAACATTCGTAAAAATGATCGGTTGTATTCGTTGTTGCATTGACCCAAAATGAAAATCTGCGGTAACCCCATAAATAGTAAAAGTATTGCCCTGAAATATTATCCTTTGACCAATAGCCTCATTGGGATTGTGATAACCAAGCGCTGTTAACGCACTCTCGTTAATCACAGCTTGGGAAGACTCCTCAGAAAGCTCCATTGTACTAAAGAATCTTCCAGCTTTTAATGGAATGTTAAAAGTCGCCGCATACTGATTATCAGTGACCAAATGTTGCGGATTAACCCCTTGTGATGGGTTACCTCCCTGTCTGTAAGCAGCAGTCTTGAACATTTCCCAATCCATACCATTCGGTATTTCCCAGGAAAGTGAGACACTACTCACTTCCGGCATTTGAGCCAATTGATCGCGTATAGCCTCCATTTTTTTCACGCCTTTTGGTGACCAATCGCGCGGAACCTGGGCATAAACAACATAATCCTTACTATAACCAAGGTTACCATTAAAAAATAGATTTATCTGCTGGGACACAATAATTGCACCAATAAAAACAATTGCTGCCGTTGCGAATTGAAAAGCCACCAATGTCTTGCGTAACCATATATTTTCTTTAAATGAATGTAATCTTCCCTTTAACGAATCGATAGTTCCAAGGTCTGACAAGACTAGGGCAGGATAAATACCTGCCAGTGTTCCTACAACAACCGAGAACAAAAGAGGAATAAACAAAAAGAAACGGGGGAAAGACAATAAGTCTTCCACTTCATGCCCCAGTGCTAAGTTGAAATATGGCCTTGCTAATGAATATATAAAAAGCGACACTAACGTTGCCAACGTCACGGTAACGATGGATTCGGTGAGGAATTGCCATATCAATTGATGCCGCAATCCACCCATCACCTTGCGTATGCCCATTTCCTTCATTCTGCTTGATGAGCGGCCGATACAAATATTTATAAAATTGATTACCGCCATCAGTAGTATAAAAAACGCGATACAGGACAGCGTCCAAATCATTTTTTTAATAAGTCCGTTGTTAGCCTGAAAATAATAGTCCTTTATGGGCACCAGGTATGGTGTCATATTTTGTTTGATTTGCTCATCAGTTTCATTTCTGCGAAGTTGCTCCAGCATTGCAGCTTCTACAATCTTCGGATCAACTCCTTTTTGCAATTCAATATGATCAACTGTGCTGGTATTATCCCAGCCGTCGATATGACGCAGTTCTTTGTTAAGGCTTCCATTAACAAAGAACTGGAATTCGTCATTACCATCCAGACCTGTGATCGTATTTTTAGGCAGTTCATCAAGTACCCCGGTCACTATATAATCGTGATTACCTCCTGCAAAATCCTGGACATTAATTGATTTACCTACCACATCCGTTTTACCAAAATATTTACGAGCAATATTTTCCGTGATGACCACCGAAAAAGCACCTTGTAATGCCGTCCTTGAATCTCCGTGTAACATTTTAAGTCCGTACATGGAAAGCAAAGTGCTGTCACCTACAAGCAATCGTTCTCGAAAATGTCTATCACCGCTCGACACATTAGTAACAGCAGGAGCAGCGTTGAAATAATTAGCAACTAAGTGTGGATAGTTCGTTTTCAGAGCTTTTGACAATTCGGGAACGCTGGCGGCTTCATTACCCATGTTAGGGTCTTTCCATTTGCTCAGGATTACAAATTGATTATCTGCATTCCTGACATTCCGGTTTACTTGATAAACACTCCATACATATGCACTAATCAGCAAGGTAAAAGCAATGCCAGATGAAAGGCCGAAAATATTAATAAGCGAAAAAAGTTTATGCTTCATTAAATTTCGCCATGCAATTTTAAAGTAATTTCCTATCATATATTGAGGGTTGCGCCTGTGATTGTAATACAGAAAAGGTGTTCTTGTCGGGTTAAATAGTCCTGTGGTTGCCAGATTAGAGGCTGGTTTATTAGAATTAGCTGCTTTTATTTTACTTATTTCTCGCTCGTTCAAGTAAAGCATATCGTGCCAGGTTTCATACAATTGGACAAAGTATTGTTCATTTTCCGGATGAGCACTTATCCAATTCTTAACTTCTGCAACTTCTTCGGCATTAGCCTCTTGAGTTATATACTTTATTAATAAAAATACTATTTTGCTATTTTCCATCCATAGATTTAAATTCAATGTCTAATTCAATGCCATTTAAATAACTAATTTATTATCAGCAAGATAATAAAAATTCAAGACGAGGAACTGTGCGGATTCGATGCAGTTGCTGTACGCTTTTGTTGGTTAATGCTTCCGGCAAAATAAAAACTTATGTGGAGAGAATAAATAAATAACACTTGACAAAGTCTTAGAATACGAAACACCAGGAATTGCAGGTGAGGTATAAAACATCCCTATTTCATCATACAATAAGAAAGGTTATTGCCTTTTGTAGTTACATAATTATAGATTTATGCAATTACATATTGTTTAATTATCGTCTTGATGAGAGGTATTTGGGATAATTGTTAACTATGATCGATTCCAAGCGGTTTTCCAGGCTGCAAATTCTGAAGGCTTGATCCGGTAGCGCGCAAAATTGCCATCATGTAAAGATAAAAGCTCTGTTTCGACCGTCTCGATAAATTTGTTCCTGTCCGTTTCAGGTAAATCAGCAGCATTGTTTTTTATTTCGGCTGCAGCTTGCTGAGGAGGTAGCGCACCGGAAACTATGCCCGCGATCATCGTGCGGATCTGCTCGCGATATTTCAACCGGAATTGATCCGGCTCACCCAGTGATTGCCTTAATGCTGCATATCGCAGTGCCGACCTTTCGTAAGCCCACATAAAGACATCTTTCAGCAGTTCAATCCGGTTCAGCTCATAAACAGCAAGCATACCCTGTATATAAAGTTCATCAGGAACATCTACGAAAGCCAGGGGAGACAGGTTATGCTTAGCGAATGGTATGTTTGCGGCCAGTCGCGACACACGCTTATTAACATCATCGAAAGGCTGTAAATAGGGCAACTGCACCATGATAAAAAAGGCCTGTTCAAAAGGGTCTTCTATCTGACTCGTTTTAGCAAGCATCATATCGAACATGATCTCGATCTGCTGTGGAATGGCAAGCGGGGTAAATACCGAATTACCAATGCCGACGCCAAAGGTGCGTAGTCTGCCGGAAGCGGCCGGGTCCGGCAATAAGTTGTTCGATAACATACCATGGAGATTCATGAGGCTGTAACGATTGAAGCCGATCTCATTGACAGCCTCCACTATAAACTCTATTGCGTCCTTATGGTTCAGGATCATTTGAGCTTCTGCCGCAGTTTTATCATCTGCGGTTTCCCCTTGTGATATTAACCGCTGCGTATCCAGTAAGCTGTAGGTATTTCCTTCCAAGCGACTGGAGTTCCAGGCCAGGTCTATTAGCAAACGTTGTAGTATCTGCTTGGCGTAGGTTCCGGCTGCCTGTTCAGTGTTACCCGTTCTTCCGATCTCCGCTAATTTTCTTTTATCCTGAGCAGATAGATAACTGTCCTGGTTAGGGCGATAGCTTTCCAAAAAGTCCCCATTATATCCTACCGGCATTCGTCGGCGATAGTCCACACTCAACAGTTTTCTAATTTCTTGACCCTCGGCTGATAGGGGGACAATATCTTCAGTTTCGGCACTTACTTTTGCTGGTTGCTGGTTTTCCACCATTGCAAGATGGTAACGGGTGGATCGCTTTTGACCTGTAACTGTAATGTCCTTATTTTCCAAAAGCACTGCCAGGCGTCTTTGTAAAGTACGCAGCCCAAGGTCGTTTGCCAAGGCTTGATTGATCGTCTCAATCGAAGCACCTTCCTGATGGTGTTGCAACACAGTCTTGATGGCATCAAGTTCTTTTTTTACAGTTTCCTTATCCATGCGACAGAAATCATTAATTGTGCGACAAAAATAAATCTATTGCGACAGATTTGCAATTATTGCGACAAAAAATTAAAAATGTGTCGCATAACAGAAAATTGCGACAGTTTTAGAAATTATACGACATTTTTGATTTAAGCCACTATTTGGATAAGCCACGCCTGATTGACCCCGTTTGGCCAATTTCAAAATGACCACCTTTAGTGCTTAAGTTCATGCTTTTAGGAAAAGAAAGAAAATTGGCGAAGAGTGGTCAGTGCGATTGGTTTATCCAAATAGCCTGAAGGTTGTTTAATTATTGTTATTGAACAAGCAATTACACCTTTCCTATAAAAGTAACCCTATCCTTTTCAAATGGTGTATATTTTCATCATAATATACAAAAATGATGAAAATATACACCATTTGACATCTGCTCGTTGATAAGCTCAACCACTAAATTAAATCCTATCTTTATCTTCTAAACGTTAGCGTAATGACCCAAAAAAGGCCCTATCTTTTATTCTTGCTTCTTATTTTACAAAGTTGTACTCATGCTCAAACCTTTAATAAAGCCAGGTTAGACAGTTTTTTTGTCGCAATGAACGCACATGATGAAAACATGGGTAGTATCGCTATAGCTTCCAATGGCGTGGTCGTCTACCAAAACGCCATCGGTTACAGTCAAGTGAATAACGGCTTAAAAACACAGGCGACCACAGGAACCAGATATCGGGTAGGCTCTATCAGTAAGATGTTTACCGCGGTTATGATCTTTCAGCTAATTGACGAAGGCAAGCTTAGCCTAGAAACACCATTGGCTACGTATTTCCCACAGCTCCCTAATGCCCAAAAGATCACCATAGGAGAAATGCTTGATCACCATAGCGGTCTTCATAACTTTACGAGTGACTCGCTTTATACCACGTATATGACCAGCCCAAAGTCGGAAGCTGAAATGATCGCCATCTTTGCCAGGCAGAAACCCGATTTTGAACCGGATGCAAAGGCAGAATACAGCAATACCAATTTCGTGCTGCTGGGTTATATCATTGAAAAATTGACTGGTAAAACCTATGCCGAAGAATTGAAAAAGCGCGTCACCTCAAAGATAGGTTTGGCAGATACTTATTACGGTACTAATGCCAACCCATCCAAGAATGAAGCCTACTCCTACAATTACCCCGGCCAATGGACGCAAATGCCCGAAACGGATATGAGTATTCCGGGTGGGGCTGGCGCTATTGTATCCACACCGACTGACCTGGTTAAATTTATAAATGCGCTCTTTACAGGAAAACTCATCAGCCAAGGTAGTTTAGAGCTAATGAAAACGATGAAGGACAACTTTGGAATGGCCATGATCACGATTCCGTTTTATGATAAAAAAGGCTTTGGACATACCGGAGGCATCGACGGATTCTCTAGTTTGCTTGCTTATTTTCCGGAGGATAAGTTGGCTATAGCATACACCTCAAATGGGGTGCGATATTCAACCAATGATGTGATCATAGGTGCGTTAAGTATTTATTTTAACAAGTCGTTTGTAATTCCTGAGTTTAAAACGATTACACTAACTACGACCGACCTTGATAAATATGTCGGCAATTATACCAGCAGCCAAACGCCGCTAAAAATTGTTATTACTAAAAACAATACCGAACTATTTGCACAAGGCACCGGTCAGGCGGCATTTCCGCTGGAAGCTAAAGGGGGTGATAAATTTACTTATGCTGGCATTACTTTGCAATTTGAGCCAACTAAACAAGACTTCATTTTAACCCAAGCAGGGGTTACACGCTTATTTACTAAAGCAGATCAATAAGGATTAGATTAAATTGCAAATTCGGAGATAACTAGCCGATTATTTTATGTTCGTACTTCGTAAATATTCCTTAGAGAATAGGCTCGAATTAGCAACTCTTAACATTATAATTACCACCGAGCAAAACTCGGTGGTAAAATAAACTCAACCTGCTACTAACTTGTCTCTCAATTTTAGCATATCTGAACTAATCTTATGATCCATTACTTTGGCATAAATCTGAGTAGTCTTAATACTGGTATGCCCCATCATCTTTGCAACGCTTTCAATAGGTACACCATTATTCAGCGTTACGGTCGTAGCAAAAGTGTGTCTGGCAATGTGAAAGGTTAGCGGCTTCTTAATCTTACACAGGTCTGCGATCTCTTTAAGGTAAGCATTCATTTTTTGGTTGCTCATCACCGGAAGCAGTGTGTCCTTAACTACGCATTGAGCGTGGTCTTCATAGGCACGAATAATGAATAGAGCAACGGGCAAGACAGGAATCCTTGAAAGTGTGTCTGTTTTTTGCCTGCTGGTATAGATCCATAAGTCACCATCAATACCCTTAACAAGTTCCGAGCGTTTCAGCTTATGTACATCCACATAAGCCAAACCGGTATAACAGCAGAATACAAACATGTCCCTGACCGTACTTAACCGATCAACGCTGAATTTCTTTTTTGTAAGACGTTGCAGTTCTTCTTTGGTCAACACTTCCCGGTGCACAGCCTTTTGTTTAGGCTTGTAGTTCAGGTAAGGGTTAACCGTCAGCCAGCCGTTCCCCAGGTAAATACGGACGATCTTGCCGAGGTTCTTGATGTATTTGATCGCTGAGTTGTTACCGCACTTGCGAACGCTTCGCAGGTAGTATTCAAAATCATTAAGAAAAGCGAAGTTTATTCTCGTCACGGGGATATCTGAAATGTTATACTGCAACTGCATAAAATCCTTGGTATGCATCAGGCAGGTTTCATAACGTTGCAGCGTGCTTTTTTCAAATTCTTGTCCAACAAGGCTCTCCATTTTTTGATTGTGATCTTCAAACACAGCCAGTAATGTCCGCGCTTTTTCCACCTTACCGATGAACCGGTTTTTTAGGGTTTCTGCTGTAATGTTTTCATCAGCATCTGACATTCTGCGTTGAAGGTCATAGATTTTAAACTGAATATCATCAAGATAAGCGTTTAATGTTCTCGAGTCTGCTTTTGATCCGATAGCCCTGCCGCTAACGGCATCCCACCTTTCAGGGTCACATTTGCGGCTAACTGCCAGTTCGGCGCGCTGGCCATCAACCGTAATCCGTAAATAAATTGGCATTTCACCTGATTGATAATTTTTAGGCTTTCTCAGGAAAAAAAGCAAAGAGATTGTAGTTCTCATAACTTTGATTAATTAAAAAGTGAAACAAATTTGATTAATTAATCACCTGGAATCAAGATATTCAATGATTGAACAAGCTGTATATCAATTTATTATGAGCTAATTCGGGAGTTCGTAAGCAGACTTGAAATGACTCCCGAATTACTCGCATTTTATATGCTAAAAGTTGAATAATTTGGTATGCCCTGAAAATGAAAAACCCCTCAGATGATGTCACCTGAGGGGTTTTTACTGTTTTTGATATTGAAAAAGCGGAATGGACGGGATTCGAACCCGCGACCCCATGCGTGACAGGCATGTATTCTAACCAGCTGAACTACCACTCCGTTTGGGTTGGCAAATATACGCAGCTTTTTGTATTACACAAGTGGTTTTTTAAAAAAACTTATTTATAGCTGTTTTATGGGCATTTTTTAAGTTTTAAAGGTTCCTTTCCTATTGTTTTTCCACTTTATAAATAACTCAATATCAATTAAAAAGCAACATTAAATATATTTTAAGGCCATTTTTATTTTTTTCTATTTATTTTACATCAAAGTTAAAATATTGGCTTCCGGTATCTCCATCAGGGGTTATACCCTGTACTAACCCTATGTATTTTCCGGTTTGATCTGAAGTGTAAAATGATAATTGACCTTTTCCTGCCGAATTTGTGCTGACATCAGGCGACCAGTACAACAAGTTCCTGAAATCGGGTACACGGCTTTTAGCGGCCGCCTCGGTATCATAAACAGGCGAATAAAACTCCCGCTGCAGTTGCATTCCCTCATAATCAAGCACCACGGCATGCGGATCCATTTCAACGCCTCCAAGATCCCCTTTGTAAGTAGTGTAGCTTAATATGCCCTCCTGTACTGATGGGCCGTAATAGTACCTATCCCTTATCACCTCTAGCTTACTCACCTTAAGCGGATCAATAGCAATTACTTTGTCAGGATTAAATACAGGTACATCATCCAACAGAACCAAAGGATCACCATCTAAAAATCCATTTTCATTAAATACTTTTATATGATACCTTTTTTGTGATCTTACCACGTTCACTTCCCGTATATACTCACGTAATACTTCTTCCATTGTGGTAAAGCGTGTATAATTATCTAAAAGATACGTTTTATATGGTTTTCCATAAAAGCCGGAACTATCAACACCCGGATCATAAAATTGCTTTATTTTATTACCCGCATACATATTTTGTACCTGCATGGCCAAACTGTGCTCTTCTATTGCTTTTTGCATACCTGGTATTAAATTAAACTTTGGCAGCGCGTATTTGGCATATTGTTCTGAAAACGGGCTTAAAACATCAATACGAAAAGCAGTATCCCGTTCTGAGTTTGTTTGGGCAACTATTTCGCCCGGACCAAACAATTGCTTCGTGTTAAATATCAGCCGGCCCAGGGAATCGCTTTTAGCGGCGTATAGCTGGACCCTTTTCCCCGGAACACTCAAATACACTACCACATCTCTTGCCGGGCTCCCTGAGGCTGTAGCAACCACCTTAGCGGTTATCAGGTGATCATTATACTCTGGCAAAAAATTAAACGAGGGCGCGCTATTGTTTAATATACTATTCCACTGAAATCTTCTCCATCCCTGCGATAGCATCAGGTTATCAATAACCGTTTCTGTTTCGGCATTAACGTTCTTAAAATAATAATCAGGAGCCTCAATACTTCCCCGCAGATCTGATCGCAACCATAAATAATTAACTATATCATCGGCATCAATATGCTGCAATGAATCAATACGGTAAACTGACATGGATAAATTAGCCGGCAATAGTTTACCAGATGTACTTTTGGCCAAAATATTTATACTTACCTTTTTACGCGGTGCATATTGGGGCTGATCGGCAGAAGCCTCAATTAACAGTTGCTGCTTTGGATACTTAAAATAAAGCCGCTCGCAAACTGGCTGTTTAGCGCTATTAAAAATGGTAATGTGCGATATGCCATCGCCCAGTTTTGCCTTATCGATTGTAAAACTGGCACTTCCAGAACTAAAACCCACGCTTTCGGCTATTTTTACAACTTGCCTGGTATGCGCAAAGAGATATATTTCGCTCCCGGTTACACCTGTACTGTTTACAGTAACTTCTAACTGCGGGCCGCCGCTATCCTTTAGCTGCATAACGTAACCCTTATCGTTAATAGCCGGCAGATCTTTAGTAACCTGATTATTGTTGCCTGTTTTAATAATTGCCTTATAGGTATTATTTGCTGTAGGTGTAAACAGGAAACTGCCTATACCGAATTTTAATGGCCGAAATCGCGCTACGGTATCATTATGCTGATCAATAACAACACCTGTATAAGCGACCAGGCCCTTACCATTGGGTGTAGTTACTTTAAAGGCCACCTTACTGGCAATACCTGTTACTAAGCTCCCTCCTTCCGGAAAAAACTGAACATCATAGTTTGCTGCTGTTTCCTTGACTTCTGTATCAGGCGATTTTAAAGGGTTAACAATAGTAATCTCTTTTTCAAAATAGTAATCAGGGCTGAAATTCTTCATCCAGCTGGTATACGCCCTTAGTTTATAATTACCATTGCTTGTTGATACCGGTATATATAATGAACCGCTGCCTATACCATTTTTCATGGCGATTTTTGCCTGTAGTACCGCGTTTTGGTTACGATCAAGCACATCTACATACACAACCTTGCTCAAGTTAAATGGTTTATGAAAGCTGGCATCAACATTATAAATTTTAAACCATAAAATTTCGCCAGGCAAATAAGTGTTTTTATCTGTATGAACAAATATTTTTTCCTGTACCGTTCCTTGCCGATATTGATCAAAGCTATTTTTAATTTGATTTATTACCTGCGCAAAACATGTTGTGTGCACTTGCAATAAAACCAGGATTGACAAAGCTATAATTTTAACAGCCCTCTTCATTTTTTCCATAACCAATACCAGGTGTTTAGTATTATTTTTTATGCAATAATGCATTTAACTTCTATTTATCTTTCCAAAAAGATGGTTGTTGAACCCGGCCCCGTATACTACAATCGGCACATGAGGGTGATGAATAAGTATACCCTAATAAACTAACAGCGCCAAATATGGTGCTTATTGGTATTGCCCCTCCATTAATAATAATTTGCTGTACATCATCAGATTTTGTTTGTGGATTATAAAACAAGGCAGAGTCGGGCCTATCACAATCATAAGGGTATTTTGCAAACCAATCCTGTGGCAATTGCGTGTTATCAATAAATATCCTTTTTGATTGCACATTGGTAACACTAATGTAACCTATAATTGGTTCGGCAGGATCATTTATGTTATGTATATTTCCTTGCAGCTGTGTAGGCTGGGCATCAAATATGCTGCCCAGTTGTTCCGTATTTTTTTTCAGATTTTCCCAAAACTGGTAGCCATCCTTAGTTAAAGCATATTGCTTAAGCAGTATGCTGTACCTTAACTCAATTTTCTCTGAATTGTTAATTATGGTTGTTAGGGGTGCCTGAAATATAACATCCTGTGCAAGTTTTTCTGATGAGGCAAGGGTAATTATAGTCGAATTATCATTTCCAAAACAATAATATACATCTTCTCCCAGTCGCCGTTGCCTCACTTGTTTAGTAACCGGATCAACTATATATCCTGATGGGTATCTGGCATGAAACCTCCATGTTTCTGAGTAATCCCACCGGTAATACCGGGTATTGTTGGTTGCATTATGCGTATTTACATATATCCGCAGGTTATTGTTGATGGGTGCAAAGCCTATGCTATCAATAGCCGGATTTTGCCTTACTTCAACATAGTCTGAGGCGTACTCTTTCCCTCCTGGTTCAATAAGGTGCAGACGGTACTTTTTTGATGCATCAAGATTCATTGGACCTATATCATACTTCCCGTTACCCTCCGAATGCAAGGTATATTTGCTCCCCTGCTCACCCTCAACAATCACCGTATAATTGGTTACCTGCTGGGTAGTTACATTTTCTGACAGCTTAACGGTTTTACTCAGGCTGATAAAGGTTGAGTCGTTACCGCTGTTTATTACCCCCTCAACAACAAGATAGTGATTATTGCTGCTAACCACCTGCGGATCATATGGCTTTTTACAACTCACAATTATTGCCATCACCGCCACTACATATCGTATATAAGTATTTTTCATCATGTCAATAAAATAAATAGTCCATTCAATCTCCTCAAAACATTATCTGCACACATTACGTGCTTTTCTAAACTGTACTTGTATTGATCTTTACAACTCATTGCCACTAAAACCTGATATTATAATTGATAAATGGTATTGGTTTAGCAAATATGGATAGCTTAAAACCTTGAATTACCCCACCCTGTTGTGTAAAATAAGTTGAATAAGCATTTTGCCGGCCGGTAAGGTTATAAACGCCCAGGGTAAATGAATTATGTGTTTTTTGGTGCACTTTATGATTACCTTCAATATTCATTGAAAAATCAGACCTGAAGTAATCAGGTATACGATACGCATTTCTGTCTGAATAGTAAACACGCTCAGAGCCACCATATTCATATTTGGCAATGGGAAGGGTGATAGGTCGCCCGGTGCTATAGGTAACATTTAAGGAAACGCTGAACCTGTGCGAGAACCTGTAATTACCTATAAAATTAAAATCATGCGGTTTATCAAAATTAGCCGGGTAATAAGCCCCGCCATTAATCAGCTCGCCGGAATTAGGATCATCCTGTTTTAAAAACGTACGCGAATAAGTATAGCTTATCCAGCCGTTTGCTTTACCGGTAGTTTTTTTAATTAAAAACTCTATCCCGTAAGCTTTACCCTGGGTTCCTAATACATCATTTTCAATATGATGATTTAATACCAGGTTGGCGCCGCTTCGGTAATCCAGGTAATCCCTTAGCCTTTTATAATAAACCTCAACCGAGGTTTCAATGGTATTTGATTTTAAATTGTGGTATATCCCTAAAGATACCTGATCGCCATATTGCGGTTTAATATTAGGGTCGCTCAGTTGCCATACATCCGTTGGCGCTATAGCCGTTGTGTTTGAAAGCAGGTGTATGTATTGCCTTAAGGTATTATAACCACCTTTTATTGATGTGTTATCGCCTAAATTATAACGGGCAGAAAGCCTGAACTCGGGCCCCGAATAGGTTTTAATTACCTTATTTTTTGCGTATGACGTACTATCTAAAAAGTTTGAACTTGTTTTGGGCAAGTTAGGCGCATAATTATAAACTGTTTGCGGGCCAAGATAATTATACAATGAATACCTGATACCCGCGCTTATGGAAAGATCATCAGTAATATCATATTTATCGCCCGCGTAAACAGCGCTTTCTAAAGCCTGCTGCGCCGGAACAACATCAGGCGCTACTAATGACTGAGCATTATTGGGTTGCAAGTTACCCGGATGCAGCTTGTAATAAATGGAACTCACACCAAAATCAATAGTATTTTTACGATTCAGGTAATAGGTAAAATCGGCCTTAAGATTGGTTTGATTAATATCGAAATTAAGTTTGTAAGCATTTACAGCATTATCAAAACTTGCAATATCATATTGATAGCGATCAATACCTGTAGTGATCAGGCTAAACATCTTATCATTAAAATTATGCTTCCATTTTATGTTGATATTCCTGTTGCTATAGCTATACGCTGTATCACTATTTAACTTGAATTTATCTTTACTCAGGTAACTGGTTAGGTAAATATTATTTTTCTCATCAATCTGGTGACTTATATCCAAGTTAAAATCATAAAATGATGCCTGGCTATGTTTATATTCTTCGGGCAGTAATTTGAGCAACCAATCAGAATAAGTGATACGCCCGCCAAATATAAATGAGGTTTTATCTTTAATAATAGGCCCTTCAACATTGAGCCTGCTGGTTAGTAAACCAATACCAGCCGATCCAGTAAATTTCTTTTTATTGCCTTCACGATCGGTTATGTCTAAAACCGATGATAAGCGCCCGCCGAATTTTTCGGGGATGCTGCTTTTATACAACTCAACTTCTTTTACAATATCGGGGTTAAATGACGAGAAAAAACCGAAGAAATGGGATGGGTTATAAATGGTGGCATCGTTTAATAATATCAAATTTTGATCGGCCGAGCCTCCGCGCACATTAAAGCCTGTTGTGGCCTCGCCTACTGATTGTACGCCCGGCAGTGTTAATACTACTCTTAATATATCGGCCTCGCCAAATACGGTGGGCACCTGTTTTATACTTTTAATATCAAGCCGGTTTACGCCCAACTGCACATTACGAACATTGGCAACCTTCTCTGCCGATATCTTCACCTCTTTTAAGCTGGTTATTTGCTCCTTCATTTCAATGATCAGCTTACCATCAGAATAAAGTATGATCTGCCGGCGCGTATCCCTCATGCCTATACCCCGGATGCTTAATATTTGCCTTCCCCTGGGCAATACAATGGTAAAATAACCAAACTGATCTGTAGCTACACCCGTTTTGGTATTGGTAACGTAGATACTGGCACCAACCACTGATTCGCCCGATTTACCATCGCGCACATAACCGGATAATGTTGCCTTACCCGGCTGAATGGTGTTTGTTTTTACACCAATTTCATAAAGTTTGTTTTCTGTAGTAGCTTCCGGGATCCTCCTCTCTTTTTCGTCGGTAAAATCAGCAACCCGTGTATTAATGGCCTGACTTTCAGCCTTATTTGCATCTAAGTTATTGCCGAAGAAGCCCGGGGCCAGCTTGGTTTGTATATCGCGCCCTTTTGTAAGAAATACCAGATGCTGAGTTGTAATGGCGTAATGAAAATCTGTGTTTTTGAAGGCTATGTCTAATACCGTTTCAACCGGTTTATTAGTTACCTGTACGGTAACCTTCAAACTATCAAACTGAACTGGATTATAGTAAAACCGGTAGCCGGTTTTTGCTTCCAGTTCTGTTACAAACTGATTAATGCTTATCTGTTGAAGGTTTACACTTACCGATGCTGCCTGTTGAGCATGGCTCAACTTAAATAACATCAAAAAACAGAAACTCAGAAAGTAAATTTTTTTCATCGGCACTTTTAATTTTTTCTGCTTTTATAATAGGTCGTCTTTTCCCGTATCAAACCATTAAAGCCTGACATATACCTTTATTTCAACTCTAATACCAACATGCACATCCTATTATCTGGATAATTTATCATACTGAGTTACAATAGCAACCATAGCCTCTTCAGGTGTTTTTTTAAACTTGATCTTATTGATCTTTATATATTGCTGCAGTTCCTTTTTCTTATCCTTTAACATGTTAAGCAAAGCCCCTTCTCCGCTAATGCTGTAATAGCTATTCGCCTTTTTTAGATAAAACCTCCGGCTTAGTGTTGTAAAGTAAGTTTCAATACCTGATGTGCCAGAGTTGCTTTGAATTTCCTTTGAACGTTTAACCAGCACTTCAATATCGCCGTTATAAAGCTGATCATAAAAACCAGTGCCTAAGCCTGCTTTTGCACTTAATGAATCTGATTTTATATATATAAAATGATGGTTCAGCAAGTCGAAACTCTGCATCCTTTCATTGAGCAGGGTAAATATGGAGAAGTTATTATACAACCGCACTGCTACAATATCTATATACAGATCGTACATCATGGGTACATTTTTATAAAATATCCCATCATACGTAACTGTGCCTATAACAAAAGTATTTATATCGGTAAAATAGGCGTTCCCCTTTATAGTGGGGTTATAGAGGGTATACTCAGGGCCATTGTATAAACGTGATTGCTGACCAATGGCATGGTTATAAGTATCTGTAATATTTGCTAAAGCAGCCCTTTGAATGGTAGTATCGTCAGCAACAGTTTGCCCCCGGGCGCGTTGGCTAATAATCATACAGCATATTACAACAAAGTTTAGGAGTACTTTTTTTATCATTTAGGTAATTATAAAATGAAATTTACATTACTTTAAATTAGAAATCAATTAGATACAAAAATAAATACCTAAAAGTACTGAGTGTATTAATTATGTTACAAATAATATCTTTAAATGAAAATGTGACAACAGCACATTTCGTGTCACTTAAATTCTTAAGAGAGGGTTGCCGATACAAAACAATATGGCTGGGGTATTCAGGACCAGGATGGGATTAGTGTGAAAGGTTCGATAAATAATAGTCCTAAAACAAAAAGGGCTTATCTTTAAAAGATAAGCCCTTTACTTATATTGTATATTACAACTTACGTTTAACTTCTACATTTTCATAAGCTTCAACAATGTCGCCTACTTCAATATTATTAAAGTTCTGGATATTTAAACCGCACTCGTAACCTGTAGCTACTTCTTTAACATCGTCTTTAAAGCGTTTTAATGAAGCCAGTTCGCCGGTGTAAATAACTACACCATCACGTATAATACGAATTTTGCTGTTACGGTTAATTTTACCATCCAATACCATACAACCTGCAATAGTACCCACTTTGCTGATCTTGAAGGTTTCACGTATCTCAACGTTGGCCACAATTTTCTCTTCAAAGGTTGGTGCAAGCATGCCTTCCATAGCGGCTTTGATCTCGTTTATCGCATCGTAGATGATAGAGTATAACCTGATATCGATCTGCTCAGCCTCGGCCAGTTTACGGGCCCCTCCTGACGGACGAACCTGGAAACCGATAATGATGGCATCTGAAGCAGAAGCCAACAATACATCAGACTCAGAGATCTGACCAACTGCTTTTGATATAATATTAACCTGTATCTGCTCGGTTGATAGTTTAAGCAATGAATCAGACAATGCTTCGATTGATCCATCCACGTCACCTTTAACAATAATGTTAAGTTCCTTAAAGTTACCAACTGCCAAACGGCGGCCAATTTCATCAAGGGTGATGTGTTTCTGGGTACGTAAACCTTGCTCACGTTGTAATTGCAAACGTTTGTTGGCAATTTCACGGGCTTCAACTTCGCTCTCCAGTACGTTAAACTTATCGCCCGCTGTAGGAGCGCCCTGCATACCCAATACCTGTACCGGTGTTGATGGTCCTGCAGATTCAACCCTTTGACCACGCTCGTTAGTTAACGCTTTAACACGGCCACTGTAACAGCCCGCCAAAATAGGATCTCCTACTTTTAAACGGCCTGCCTGTACCAATATCGTAGTTACTATACCACGGCCTTTATCTAAGGCTGCTTCAATAACGGTACCTACGGCACGTTTATTAGGGTTAGCTTTCAGTTCAAGTAATTCGGCTTCAAGCAATACTTTTTCTAAAAGCAGCTCAACATTTAAACCTGTTTTGGCCGATATTTCCTGTGTTTGGTATTTACCGCCCCACTCTTCAACCAAAATATTCATGGCTGATAGTTGCTCACGTATTTTGTCAGCGTTAGCGCCCGGCCTGTCAATTTTATTGAAGGCGAAAATAATAGGCGCTCCGGCAGCCTGCGCGTGGTTTATGGCCTCGCGGGTTTGCGGCATCACGCTATCGTCAGCAGCAATTACTATAATTACAATATCTGTAACCTGCGCACCCCTTGCACGCATGGCGGTAAACGCCTCGTGACCCGGAGTATCCAGGAAGGTTATTTTACCTTTTTCATCAGGTAAGGTTACTTCATAGGCACCAATGTGCTGGGTAATACCCCCGGCTTCGCCGCCTATTACATTTGTTTTACGTATAAAATCAAGCAATGAGGTTTTACCGTGGTCAACGTGACCCATGATGGTTACAATTGGCGCACGTGGTACCAGATCCTCTGGTTCATCAACCTGGTCAAGGTTACCCTCTTCATCCTGTGGTTTTACAAACTCTATCTGGTAACCAAACTCATCAGCAACAATGCTCAGTGTTTCGGCATCAAGCCTTTGGTTAATGGATACAAACATACCCAGGCTCATACAGGTAGATATAATCTGCGTTACAGATACATCCATCATCAAAGCCAGCTCATTCGCAGTTACAAACTCGGTAACCTTTAACACTTTTGACTGCAGTTCCTGCTCCAATGCCAATTCCTCGGCAGTTGATGCAACATCATCACGTTTTTGACGACGGAACTTGGCGCGCTGTGCAAACTTACCCGACTTACCTGCACCGCTTAAGCGGGCTAAGGTTGCCTTAATCTGGTCTTGTATATCTTTTTCTGATGGCTCTTCTTTAGGGCCATTGCTTTGCGGAGTATTACGGTTGTTCCTGAAATCCGGACGATTGCCGCCACCCTGGCTTGGGCCGCCGTTTCCGGGAGCGCCGTTGCCACGGTTTCTGAAATCCGGACGGTTTGGATTAATGGTTCCACCTGTTGGCGGCGGAGGAGTATGTCCACCTTGCCCCTGTTGTGGATGATTATTGCCACCACCACCTTGTTGTTGTCCACCACCTTGCTGCGGATTTCCCTGGTTGTCTTTACGTTTCCTTTTGCGTTTATGATCAGCGCTGTTAGCGTTTGATGATGATGCTATCGGGTTGCGTTTAGGCGCGTTAACCGGCAATTGTATCTTACCGATTACGTTAGGGCCAGTGAGGCGCTCGGCCTTGGCTCTGATCACGTCAGGTTCCTGATTATTCTCTTCAGCCGCCGGTGTTTCTGCAACAGGTGCCGGAGCAGCGGGTGCAGGTTCAACTACCGGAGCTTTTGGAGCTTCTGGTTTTGGCACTTCGGCTTTTGGCGCTTCAGTAACAACCGGTTTTGGTTCTTCAACCTTAGGCGCTTCTACTTTCGGCGTTTCAACTTTTGGTGCCTCGGGAACTACCTCTTTGGGTATTTCGGCTTTTGGTTCTGGTTTTGGCTCCGGAGTTATAACTTCTGGCTGCTTAACAACTTCAACAGGCTTAGCCTCCACTGGTTTCTCAACTGGTGGCTGTGGCTTTGCATTTAAGTTATTAAGGTCAATTTTACCAACTACCTTAACACCAGGCAAAACATCATTACGATCATCAGATTTTTCAGATGCAGGAACAGGTTCAACCGTTTTTGGTTTTTCTGCCTGCGGCGAAGCATAATGACCCGTATTCTTGATCAATATCTCTTCGTTTTCAAAATCCCGTGAACGGCGATTTTCAACCGGTTTTTCAGGAAAGGCGGCAGGTTCTTCTTTTCTGATCTTACCGATACTGATCTGCTTGGCTTCCTCCTTGATACTTTTGTCCACAGCAAACTCCTTCAACAATGCGGTGTACATGTCGCCATCCAGCTTAGCCATAGGTTGTTTATCTACCTTATAGCCTTTAGTAGCCAAAAAATCGACAATGGTACCCATACCAATGTTGAGTTCTTTTACTGCTTTAATTAATTTTATTGATTTGTCTTCTGACATTTATTATAATTTCTCTGCTAATTATCGCAAAAATACGATTTTAATTTTGGTTATTGTGCTTATTCAAACTCAGCATTCAATATTGATAACACTTCTTTTACAGTTTCTTCTTCCAAATCTGTACGTTTTACCAATTCTCCTACTGTTAAAGCAAGCACCGATTTTGCTGTATCTAAACCAATTCGTTTAAATTCATCAATTATCCAGCTATCAATTTCATCTGTAAACTCTTCAATGTCCACATCTTCGTCATGCTCATCTGCTTCACGGTAAACATCAATTTCATAGCCGGTTAATTTACCTGCCAGTTTAATGTTATGACCGCCGCGGCCAATGGCTAATGATACCTGATCGGGCTTTAAGTATACTGCTGCTGTTTTTTTATCATCATCTAATTTGATAGATGTTATTTTTGCTGGTGATAATGCACGCTGAATATACAACTGAACATTATTGGTAAAGTTAATTACGTCAATATTCTCGTTCTTCAATTCGCGTACTATACCGTGTATACGTGATCCTTTCATACCCACACAGGCACCAACCGGATCAATACGATCGTCATATGATTCTACAGCAACTTTAGCTCTCTCGCCAGGCTCACGTACAATCTTTTTAATAGTGATCAGTCCGTCGAAGATTTCAGGTACTTCCAGTTCAAACAAGCGCTGTAAAAACTCAGGAGCTGTACGTGATATAATGATCTTAGGATTGCTATTCAGCATATCCACCTTTGATACCACTGCCTTCACGCTGTCGCCTTTTTTAAAGTAGTCGGCAGGTATTTGCTCAGTTTTTGGAAGCAATAGTTCATTGCCTTCATCATCAAGCACCAGGGTTTCTTTTTTCCAAACCTGGTAAACCTCGCCGGTTACAATTTCGCCAACGCGATCTTTATATTTTTTGAAGATCTCGTCTTTCTCCAGTTCCAGGATTTTTGAAACCAGTGTTTGGCGGGCAGCTAAAATAGCACGGCGGCCAAAGCTTTCCAGCGTAATCTGCTCAATCTGCTCGTCGCCTACTTCCAGGTCGGCATCAAAAAGCTTGGCTTCGGCCAATTCAACTTCCAGGTCATCATCTTCACTAAAACCATCTTCCACCACCGCACGAGTGCGCCAGATCTCCAAGTCACCATTATCTGTGTTAACAATTACGTCACAATTCTCGTCGGTGCCAAACTTTTTCCTGATCATGCTTCTGAAAACGTCTTCCAGAACGCTCATCATGGTTGGGCGGTCAATGTTCTTGAAATCTTTAAATTCCTGAAAAGAATCAATTAAATTAATATTGCTCAT
>JAUCSE010000103.1 GCA_030445275.1 Mucilaginibacter sp. | reverse complement strand
GGATTAAAAACATAGAGATCCTAATAAGCTCTTTCAAAATCAGCCGTAAAAGCAAATGGCTGAATAACCATTTGCTTTGCAAATTAAATTATTCAGCCATTTAAAGCCCTGTTGCGCAAAGGCCACTAATTGATCCGGGCTTTTTTATATCTATTGAGCTAAAACTTATTCAGCTGGTGTAGCTTCTTCAGTATCAACTGCTGCTTCTTTCTTTGCTTTTGGAGCTGCTGCCTTTTTTGCTTTTGGAGCTGCTTCAACAGCAACTTCTGCTACCGGAGCTGGTGCTTCAACAACTTTCTTTTCTGCTTTTACTTTTGGTGCAGGTGCTGCAACTTCGGCAACAGGTACAACTTCAAACGGAACTACAGAAACGTATGAACGATTGTCAGCTTTCTTTCTGAAAACTACATGTCCGGCAGTTAATGCAAATAATGTATGATCCCGGCCAATACCTACGTTAACGCCTGGGTTGTGTTTAGTACCACGCTGACGAACGATGATGTTACCTGCAATAGCTGGCTGACCACCGAAAATCTTGATACCTAAACGTTTGCTATGCGACTCGCGGCCGTTTCTGGAACTACCGGCCCCTTTTTTGTGTGCCATTGTTAATATCTTTTATGAATCGACAAATCGATTCGGTTTAAACTTTAATTATAATGTAATACCAGTGATCTCGATCTTGGTAAATTGCTGACGGTGACCGTTTTTCTTTTTGTAACCTTTTCTTCTTTTTTTCTTGAAAATGATCACTTTATCACCTTTTAAATGAGACACGATCTTAGCTGAAACTTTAGCACCTTTCAAATCAGAACCTAATTTGAATTTACCTTCATTCTCTGCTAACAATACACTGTCAAATTCAATACTAGCGCCTTCATCACCCTGTAACCTGTGTACAAAGATCTGCTGGTCTTTTGCAACTTTAAATTGCTGTCCGGCTATACTTACTATTGCGTACATGTTTGTTAATTATTGTTTTAAAATTCGAGGTGCAAATATAGGGATTGATTATTTAATATACAACATACTATATCTTTATTTTTTCTGCCGTTCTTCGGCAGTCAATAAACTTTGCTTTATTTCCTTGATCAGCGTTTTATTAGCATCTATTAATCTTACATCACCAACAAAGCCACTGTCATACACTACCGTTTTACTCTTTTTCTTGTACTTAAACTCAATAATGTAGCGTACCGACTTATTTTTTTCACCCTTGGTGGTGTCAGCAAGCTCCTGTGTAGGAAAATCCCAGAAGCCCAGGTCAGCAGCTTTACGGTGCAGATAAAGCAGCTCATCTTTATTAAGTCGCAGATGCATTTTTACTAACGAGTCCCGCCTGTCTAAATATTGATAATCGCCGGTTTTTGAATTATATTGGTTTACCAAGCTGTCTATATCACCATATTGAAAAGTGATAGAATCAAAATCAGAGAACCGGTAAGGCGCATTTTTGATCATCATACCGTAATAATAAACACAGTATGCAACAAACGGCAATACTATACTGAGCGTAAGAAATACTTTTTTTGTACCTGGAGACATTTATTTTAATTGTTGAATTATTGATTTAGTGAATTATTGAATTTTATCGATTAATTTATTTTACCTATTGAATTGAAAATCTTTGCTTTTTGATACAGTTTTTCTGGATGCGGATGCAATTTTAAGAATTTGATTTGCTTCATCTATTAAAATGGCTAAATCTGCTTGTTTAACTATTTTTGCTTCAATTAACACCTCCATCCAAAATACGGATTCACCAGCCTCTTCAACTACTATCGAAAGTTTGGAATGAAACTCCGCTTGTGATCTGGCTCTACATGCAGCCCGGTAGTTAGCGCCGACAGAGGACGAAGATCGTAATAATTGTCTTCCAATGATCTTAGCTTCTTCAGTTTTAGGTAATGTTTTGAAAAAATTGATATTATCGACCACAAACTTTTTAATACGATTCTTAAACATTTCAGCAAACTCAATCCTATCACTATCTGTCATTAGAAACCTCAAAAAATCAATAATTCGTTAATTCAATAAATCAATAATTAATTATCCAGTTCCCCCTCCCACTTGCTTACAACCGCGGTGGCCATCGCATTACCCAAAACATTTGTTGCTGAGCGGCCCATATCCAGCAAAGGATCAATACCGATCAGTAAAAATAAACCAGCCTCTGGAATATTAAACATGGATAGCGTGGCTGCAATTACCACCAGCGATGCCCTCGGAACTCCTGCCACACCCTTACTGGTAAGCATTAACACCAGCAGCATAGATAACTGATGACCGAAAGATAAATGAATATCATATGATTGCGCTAAAAACAAGGAGGCAAAGGTCATATACATCATAGAGCCATCCAAATTAAATGAATACCCCAATGGCAATACGAAACTTACAATCTTATTGCTGCAGCCAAAATTCTCCAGCTCCAGCAATACCTTGGGGTAAGCTGCTTCGCTGGTTGAAGTACTGAAAGCGATGAGCATAGCATCTTTTATACTACCTACCAATTTAAATACGGATTTGCGCAATACCACAAAGCCAACAAGAATGATGACTAGCCAAAGTATAATTAACGAAAAATAAAACTCGCCAATAAAAATGCCATAGGTTGATAATACGCCCAATCCTTGTTTAGCAATTACCGCGGTGATAGCCCCAAATACGGCCAAAGGAGCCACCTTCATTACATATCCGGTTATTTTTAATATAACGTGAGCGATGGCATCCATCGCTTTGATAACGATTTTACCCTGCTCGCCGATGGCCGCAGTAGCTACACCAAAAAACAAAGAAAACACCACAATTTGCAGTATTTCGTTATTGGCCATGGCCTCAATAAAGCTTTTAGGGAAAACGTGCCCTACAAAATCAGAAAATGACAAAGCCGTTTTTTTAATTCCTGTGCTTAAATGGCTATCGGGTAATGGCAGGTGCATAGCTTTACCCGGTTCAAAAAGGTTCACAAAAAGCATCCCTATTAACAAAGAAACCAACGTAGCGCTCAAAAACCACAGCATGGTTTTGCCGCCAATACGGCCAACAGCTTTGATATCCCCTACTTTGGCTACCCCCACCACTAACGTGGTGAATACCAACGGAGCAACGATCATTTTTATCAGCCTTAAAAATATATCGCTTAAAATGCTAAAGCCTTCCAGTTTATCCTCGCGTATAGAATTATTATCTTTACTGATCTTTAATTGTTGTACTTTCTGAGCCTGAAGGGTTTTATGCTCAGCTGTAGTACTATCATTTAATAAAACCAATTTGGTGTTTATGGCTTTTATTTGAGCGTCGGCCGTATTGATATTTACATTGATGGCATTAATTACACGAACATTGTAAATGTATCCGGTGATTACGCCCAATACCAGCGCGATAAAAATATAGAGTGTAAGGTTACTTTTTGGCATATATAACTTATAAACTGATTGCAGGCCGCTAAACTACAACTAATTAATATTTTGCTAAAATTTTAAAACAACATGAGTATTACCACTTACGGATTACAGCATATAAAAAAAGAAATTGAGCACCTGCCACAGGAGCAGGTAAGCGAATTATTGCTCCGTTTGGCACGTTATAAGAAAGAGAATAAAGAACTGCTGGCCTATTTATTATTTGAAGCTTATGACGAGGCTGCATTTATTGAAAAGGTAAAAGCCGAAGCTGGTTTTATGTTCAGTCAACTACCGGCCTTAAGTTATAATGCAGCGAAAGGGATGCGCAAAATTTTAAGACTGCTGGGCAAATACACCAAATTCTCCGGTTCAAAGAATGTAGAAATTGAATTACTGCTTAATTTTTGCGATAATTACCTGGAATATGCCGACAGGCGTACATCCTATAAACCCATCAGGCTGATATTAACACGGCAGGCAGAAAAGATCAAGAATTTGATCAGCAAGCTACATGAAGATCTTCAGTTTGATTATTTGGAGAGTTACAACACTTTACTAACCGATGCCGAAATGAAACTTGCATGGTTTAAAAAGAGTGATTATTTGTTGTAACATATAGGCTTAACAATAATCTAACCTAAAAATCTATTAACACTGTGGCCAATAAAGAAGCAGCATTCAAGCAAATATATGAAGCTAATTCTAAAAAGATATTCCATTTATGCTATGGTTACACGGGCGATGATGATGCCGCCAATGACCTTTTACAGGAAACATTTTTAAAAGTTTGGCAAAATTTAGAGAAGTTCCGAAACCAGGCCATGATATCAACCTGGATATACCGCATTGCCGTAAATACTTGTTTAACCTACTTACGATCAGAAAAACGACAGGCTAAAGACGAGCTTACACCTCTGCTAGCCGAAACCAAAAGAGAAGAACTATCGGACAAAAACGAGCAGGTGGCTTTGTTGTATAAGTGTATATCAAAACTGGAGGAGTCAGAAAGAATTATTATAACTATGGTGCTTGATGAAGTGCCGTACCCCGAAATAGCTGATATTTCGGGTATATCAGAAGGAAACCTGAGGGTGAAAATTTATCGTATTAAACAGAAGTTAACAGAATTATTTAACCAGTATGAAAGACTTTGATCATTTGATGTCGGTTTGGCAGGGACAGCCAAAACCAGATCAGCTTTCAGTGGATGAGGTGCTGAAGCAGGTAAAGAAGGGGATTCGCAGCATAACTACAAAGTTATACTGGACAATTGTTGCCATGGTAGTAATAGCGGTATTTGCATTTATTATTACATTTTTTCTGGCATTTAAATCGTGGGTTACCACAGTTGGGATACTCATTGTGCTGGTCACCATGCTCATGTATCTATCGCTCATTGTAAGGCACTACCATATATTGAGCAAGCGCGATGCCACCCTTAACCCCTCCGAATACCTCGACAGCCTTAAGGCTTACCAAAAGAACCGAACCAAAGTGATCGGCTGGTTCTACTACATTTACACTTTACTCATCAGCGCCGGTCTTGCTTTATATCTCATTGAAGTATTGGAAACCGCTTCGCTTCCGTTTAAACTCATTACCTATGGCTCAACAGTAATCTGGTTCCTGTTCACCACTTTTTATTTAAAGCCCAGGATGTTTAAAAATGAGGAAGAAAAGCTTAACCTTATGATTGATAGGCTGGTGCGCTTGCAGGAACAATTCGATTAGTATTTTAATCTTTATGGATAAACATCATATAACTATTCAACAAGCTACTATTACCGATGCCGATACCCTGCTTACATTGAGCAGAGAAACATTTTTCCATTTTTTCGCGCATTTAAATGATCCCGCAAATATGGAGGCTTATGCCTCAAAGGCATTTACTCCACAAAAAACACAAGCCGAGCTTAGTAACCCAAACTCCAGCTTTTATTTTGCCATGCTTGATGGTCAGATAACCGGCTATATGAAGATAAATTTTGGCCCTGCACAAACTGAATTACAGGACAATCAAGCCCTTGAAGTGGAACGTATTTATGTTTTAGCTGAATATCATGGCAAAAAAATTGGTCACCAGCTGTTGGATTTTGCCTTGCAAACAGCAAAAGATCAAGAACTAAAATATGTTTGGCTTGGTGTATGGGAGCATAATCTTAAAGCTATCGGTTTTTATGAAAAACATGGCTTTAAAGTATTCGGCAGTCATGATTTTATGCTGGGAAGCGATCAGCAAACTGATTTGCTAATGAAGAGGGAATTGAGTTAATTAAAAAACGCGTCATTGCGAGGTACGAAGCAATCTCTACTTAGGTAGGTCAAACATACAAAGTCCGCTCTGTGTAGTATAGAGATTGCTTCGTACCTCGCAATGACGCGCGGAGAAAAAGGTCACAAACGAGGATCAATTCCCAAAACCCAAGTTCAGACAAAATCAACGTAATCAGCGTAATCATTCCCAAATCAGCGGTCACCCCTTCAAAAAAGGATTAAAATTCCGGGTACCAATATCCATTCCGGCGGCTCGGCAAACAGTTTTATCGCCAAACTTAAAGTTGATATTATCCATGGCCTGATAAAGTCTGATGCGTTCCTCATTATCCTCAAAAAGATTGATCTGGTAACTGCCACTGCACAGATCACTAAGCCGTACCCCTATTAACCGAATGGGTCTATACTGGTTCCAGGATTTTTTAAGCAGGTTTTTAATACCGGGAATTAATATATGTTCGGCTGCAGTGAGGGCTATCTTTTGCTGTTGAGTATGTGTTTCAAAATTAGCATAACGTATTTTAATAGCCAGGCATGATGACAGCTTGTTCTCCCTTCGCAATTTAGAGGCAAGCTCTTCGGTCATGGATACCAATACAGTTTCCAGGGTGCGCTGGTCATTTACATTATTGCTAAAAGTATGCTCAGTTGATATGGATTTACGATCAGAATGCGGAACAATCTCGCTATCATCAATACCATGAGCTTTTTCCCACAGATACTTGCCAGCCTTGCCAAAAACGGCTTCCAGGAAACGGATATTTGTTTTTTGCAGGTCGCCTATTTTTTCGATGCCATATTGATACAGCTTTTGGCAGGTACTCTCGCCCAAGCCCGGTATTTTACCAATGTGCAAAGGCGCCAGGAACTGCAATTCCTCCCCATGCTTAATAAATAGTTGCCCGTTTGGTTTGGCCTGGTTAGTTGCCATTTTGGCCACCGTTTTGCCTGAGGCCATTCCAAAGGAAATCGGTAGCCCCGTTTCCCTCATAATTTTTTGACGCAGGTTCGATGCTATCTGATAACTATCATGAAAGCGCTCCATACCGGTTAGATCAATATAAAACTCATCAACCGATGTTTTTTGATAAAGCGGCACCGCATCATGGATGATCTGTGTTACTTCGCGCGAGGCATCAGAATAACGGCCGTGGGTACCATGAATTACGATAGCATGCGGACAAAGCTTTAGCGCCTGCCTGGTAGGCATGGCAGAATGTACGCCATATTTACGCGCCTCATAACTGCACGAAGCAACCACTCCCCTCTCGGCCGAGCCACCGATGATCACCGCTTTACCTATCAGTTCAGGATTAAACTTTCGTTCAACCGATACAAAGAAGGAATCAAGATCAATATGTACAATATGCCGCTTAGCATCCATGTACAAATATGAAAATAAATTTAGTATTATGCTAAAAATATTAGTATTTTTGTTATATTAAAATCAGGTTGCTATGACGATGTATGAGGATTATTTGATGCTGCTTTCGCCTCCGGAGGGGATTAAACACGAGATAACACGTTATAAAAAAGCGTCTGCTAAGTTAATTGGCAATTATAAAAGTATGGATTCACCAGCGCACATTTCCATACAGCATTTAGAACGCCAAAAACCATTCATGGCTGAAACTAATATAGATCGGATAGAAAAAGATTTGAATACTTTGCCACCGGTTTTACTGCATATAGATGGGTTTAAATATTTTACCCATCTGCACAACAGGATGACCATTTACGCGCATATCAGGATCACTCCTTCGGTTGACGAATGGTTTACATCAATAAAGAGAAAGCTAAAAATCAGGAAAACGATTATACCGCATATCACCATCACCAGGGATATCTCTGGGAATGATTTTGATCAGTTGTGGCCAAATTTCAGGCATAAAAAACTGGTTGAGCCATTTTGGGTAAATGAACTGATCATGTTAAAACGGGAAACATTTGCACACTCGCCTCAATGGACATCTTTTAAAGTTTTTGAGTTTAGAAGTAATAAAGGAGCAGCTAATAATGCAGAAGCTATTATCAGCAAACAGGCTACTGCCGACATAACCCTTCAAAATCAAATTAATCTTTTTTAACCAAACACTATGGATTACAAAGATTACCTTACTATTATTTCGGCACCTGAACATGTAGATAAAAAGATCAACCTGTTTAAGCGTTCGTGCGGTAAACATATCGGGAAGTTTCCTGGTATGTACGCCAAAGCACATATTTCATTTGATATTATCAGGGATAGAATTGATCAGGTTACAAAAAAGCCACTAACGCTCAGGCCATTTTATGAGCTGATAGATATGAAAATCAGAACTATACCTGCACGTGAATTAAAGATAACCGGTTTTGATTTTTTTGTTCACGGGCCAAATTTCAGGACTATATACGCTGCCCTGGAGCTAGATGCCGAAACAGAGAATTGGTTCCATTCTATTAAACAAACATTAAGAATAAATAAAAAACTTCGCCCTCATATTACCATTACCAGGAAAATACCTACGGAATCATTCAATACTTTATGGCCGTATTTTCAAAAAATGGAATACCAGGACTCCTTTGAAGCCGAGCATTTGACCATACTGGAAAAGGGAAGTGGTAACCTAATTGATCATTATAAAGAATATAAAAAGCTGCCATTTGGTAAAAAACTGACCACATTATAACTCCTGTTTGGACGAATTTAAGTGTTAAAAAAGTTAACATACTAAGTCATAACCGTTTAACTTTTTTAACAATTTATTAACCATAAACAAACCTTTTTCTATATTTGCGCCGGGGTAAGTCTTTTACGGCCAGCTCCTCTTGAACTCCCCCAGGGTGGGAACACAGCAAGGGTAGAGAGTTGAGCGGCGCGATAAAAGTAGCTTACCCTTTTTTTATGCCCAAAATTTCGGCTCGGGGGGCATGTTGGGAGATACCTGATTCCTGCTACCATCCAGAACACGTAACGCGAACCTCGCAACACGTAACAAATTTTCGCCCAAACTGCCTATCTTCGCAACATGCTCGATATACTCATTATAGGTGGTGGCCCAATTGGCTTGGCTTGTGGTCTGGCTGCTCAAAAAGCTGGGTTAAGTTTTATTATTGTCGAAAAAGGTTGCTTGGTTAACTCCTTGTATAACTATCCATCAACCATGACTTTTTTCTCTACATCTGAAAAGCTAGAGATTGGCGGAGTGCCTTTTGTTACTGTACACAATAAACCTACCCGTAATGATGCTTTGGAATATTACCGTCGTGTTGCGCTGTCAAACAACCTCCCTTTAAATTTATTTGAGGAGGTTACCAATGTAACAAAGGAGAATAGTCATTATACCATAACCACCAGCAAAACCAGCTACCAGGCAAAAAGAGTTATACTTTCAACCGGTTTTTATGATATAGCCGTTCACCTGGATATTCCAGGTGAAGATCTGCCTAAAGTAAAACACTATTACCAGGATCCGCATTATTATACCCTGCAAAAAGTGGTGGTAGTGGGATCCAGTAACTCGGCTATTGATGTAGCTTTGGAAACCTACCGTAAAGGAGCAGAGGTTACATTGGTTGTGCGAGGCAGCGAGATCAGCAGCAGGGTTAAATATTGGGTTCGACCAGATATTATCAACCGAATAAAAGAAGGCAGTATCAAAGCTTATTTCAACTCTAATCTGGAAGCTATCCGTGAACATGAGGTAGATATTAAAACACTCGAAGGCATAATTACTATTCCTAATGATTATGTAATGGCCATGACGGGTTATAAACCTAATTTCAATTTCCTGAAAAAACTGGGTATTGTTTTATCTGAAGATAAATTTATTCCGCAGTATAACCCCGAAACCATGGAAACCAATCTAGCCGGATTATACTTGGCTGGCGTAGTTTGTGGCGGTTTAGATACACATTTATGGTTTATTGAAAACTCACGAATTCATGCCAATATGATCATCAATGACATTGTTGCCAAAGGTTAATTCATAATAAAAAGCAGCTCATACTTCATTTATAATTATTCTTATCACTCATTATCAGCGAATTGTGATTTACATCACATTAATACAGAACTATGCATTACATAATACTATATAAAACACATATCTTTATTTGAATTTTAAACCATTTAAAGTAAAAATCATGAAATCAACCCTCCTTGCACTGTTCCTCCTGGTAGCCGGCAGTGCTGTGTGCTTTGCCCAATGCGACAAAAGACTGAGTATCATCTCCTCAAAAACCGACCATCTGGATGGTAACGGAAAATTAGAGAACTCTGAAGATGAACAAACCGTAATTGACATCAATAAATCAAACATCTCTATTGTAATTGAAAACGGAAAAGAAACACTTACAGGTGTTATCAAATCAAATACCTGCAACTGGACAACACCATTTAAAGACGGAAAAACAGTTATTAATACCTCTCTTAGTAACGAAGGTGGCACTGGTGAAAAAGATTATACCCTGACCATTGAAGGCAAAGACGGAAAAATCACTTTCCTGGCCGAAAGCGTAGAAATGCCTGATAAGAAAATAAGATTGGTTGTAGATAAGTTTGAAGAGAAAAAATAGTTATTTTGGATTTATGCTCATGTAAAGCCCGGCAATTACGATTCGATGTAATTACCGGGCCTTTTTGTTTGAAGTCATCTCATAAAAACGGAACATTTCCTGGCTTATGTATTCAATCTAAATGTAATATTACCGGATGTATGCGCCCATATATTAACTAAACATCATTAAATCATTTTTTTCTTGCATAAATAAAAATTAATGCGATACTTTGCACAAAATTTAAAAACACAGTAACACCTCGAAAAAATGAATCTACAAAGCTTAAATAAGCCTGCAATAAGAGCAACATTTGCTCCGGCTGCCGCTGCTTTGGTTTCAACTGTTTTTTTATGCTGCCCCTCCCGACGAAGGCCCTATATGCCCCGGGTTTGAATTGATTTCCTGTCATAACCCCATCAAAAAAAGAAAGTTATTAAACTTCTTTTTAAAAAAACCATCTAATTATTAAGGCTATCAAGCCAATTAATTTAACGGTAATATCTATTTCAATGACCATACAAGATTTTGATATTAAGGTTGCTACAGCCCAACATGTAGATTATGCTAACCAGATATGTGTTGAAATGGCCGAATCGGCAAAAGCGCGCGGCACGGGCATAGCACAACGCTCACCCGAATACGTTGCCAACAAAATGCTGGAAGGCAAAGCTGTTATCGCCTTACATAAAGACGGTACCTGGGCCGGTTTCTGCTACATTGAAACCTGGAGCCATGGCGATTTTGTGGCCAACTCAGGCCTTATTGTTAACCCTCAATTCCGGAAAGCAGGTTTAGCCAAAGCTATTAAACACCGTATCTTTCAACTTTCAAGAACTAAGTATCCCGATGCCAAAATTTTTGGCTTAACAACCGGACTGGCTGTAATGAAGATCAACTCTGAGCTGGGATATGAACCGGTAACTTACTCTGAGCTTACCCAGGACGAGAACTTTTGGGCTGGCTGCAAAAGCTGCGTGAATTATGATATCCTGATGAGCAAGGACCGCAAAAACTGCATGTGCACCGCCATGCTGTTTGATCCGGTTGAAAAGATGAAAGAGGACGAAGAGAAAATGAAAAGAATAACGCACAAGGCCACACTACTTGAGCGTATTGAGAATGCCATTAAGAAGCGCATAGGACAAGATCACGATTAAAGCTAAAGGTAAAAAGCCTAAAGCGAAATAAAAAACAAGTACACATAAATTGAAAAGAAAAAGCTTTAAGCCTTCCGCTTTTAGCTTTAAGCTCAAAAAAGATGAAGAAAAAAGTAGTATTGGCGTATAGCGGAGGACTAGATACCTCATTTTGCTGTATTTATTTAACACAGGACCTTGGTTACGAAGTGCACTCCGTTATTGTTAACACCGGCGGTTTTAGCGACGAAGAGTTAAAAGGAGTTGAAGAACGTGCCTACAAAATGGGCGTTACATCACACCATGTGGTTGATGAAACCAAAAACTTTTACAATACCTGTGTTCGCTTTTTAATTTATGGTAACGTTTTAAAAAATAACACCTACCCCCTTTCAGTAAGTGCCGAGCGGGTAAGTCAGGCTACCGCGATCGCTAATTATGCTAAAGAAATAGGTGCCGAATATGTAGCACATGGCAGTACCGGTGCCGGAAACGATCAGGTTCGTTTTGATATGATCTTTAACATTCTGGTGCCCGAAGTGCAGATCATCACCCCTATCCGCGATTTAAAACTGAGCCGCGAGGAAGAGATCGATTATCTGAAAAAACATGGCGTTGATATGAACTTTGAAAAAGCAAAGTACTCTATTAACAAAGGTATCTGGGGTACATCAGTAGGTGGTAAAGAAACATTGACCTCCAACCTTGGTTTACCTGAAGAGGCATGGCCTACCCAGGTTACCGAATCAGAAGTCAGAGATATTGAGCTTGTTTTTGAAAAAGGCGAACTGGTGGGTATTGATAAAGAAAGATACGATCATCCAACCAAAGCTATACAAGCGTTGCAGGCTATTGCACAACCCTATGGTATCGGTCGCGATATCCATGTTGGCGATACCATTATAGGTATTAAAGGCCGTGTTGGTTTTGAGGCCGCCGCTCCGATGGTAATTATTAAGGCTCACCACACTTTAGAAAAACATGTACTTACCAAATGGCAGTTAACATGGAAAGATCAGTTATCTTCATTCTATGGCAACTGGTTACATGAAGGACAGTTCCACGATCCTGTTATGCGCAACATGGAGGCATTTTTAAGTGATACACAGCAAAACGTAAGCGGCAAGGTATTTGTACAACTGCATCCGTATCGTTTCCAGGTGGTAGGTATTGAGTCAGATCACGATTTGATGTCGAACAAGTTTGGCAGCTATGGCGAAATGAATAATGCCTGGAGTGGCGAGGATGTAAAAGGCTTCTCCAAAATATTTGGCAACCAGGTAATGATATATCACAAGGTTAATAACCCAACGCAAAATGATTAATACAGCATTTTCAAAAGGTGAATGTTTAAACCACTATAACTGGGGCGATGATTGCCATGGCTGGACTTATATTGATACGGAGGTATTATCCGTAAAGCAGGAACTGATGCCACCGGATACAGCCGAACAATTACATTACCACGAAAAAGCTACACAAGTGTTCTTTATTTTAAAAGGACGTGCGACATTTACCATTGATGGGAATGTTACTGAGTTAAAACCCGAACAAGGCATCGAAATATTACCCGGTCAGCAGCACTTTATCAGTAACCATGACCGGAGCGACCTGGAGTTTATTTTATATTCATATCCATCCACAAACAATGACAGGATCAACATTAAATAAAGTAAGAGCCGGCATTATTGGCGGCGCGGGATATACCGGCGGCGAAATGCTACGCATACTGATCAATCACCCTAACGTGGAGATTATATTTGTGCACAGCAACAGCAATACCGGCAATCATGTTTACGAGGTACATACCGACCTTTTTGGCGATACCAATCTCCGTTTTACCGGTGAGCTATCTTTCGCTATTGATGTGTTATTCTTATGTGTTGGTCATGGTGATGCTAAAAAGTTCCTGGAAACAACCGAAATTCCTGACCATATCAAAATCATCGACCTGAGTCAGGATTTTAGGCTGAGTCAAAATTCAAAATTCAAAAATAAAAGCTTTGTTTATGGGTTGCCGGAACTGAACCGGGAGCAGATAAAAACAGCTCAGAATATAGCTAATCCTGGTTGTTTTGCTAGTTGTTTGCAGTTAGGCTTATTACCGTTGGCTTCAAAAAACTTGTTAAGTAACGAGGTTCACGTAGCCGCTACAACTGGCTCAACAGGTGCGGGCCAAAGTTTGGCAGCTACCTCTCACTTTACCTGGCGTAATGATAACTTATCTGTTTATAAGGCATTTAACCACCAGCACTTAAACGAGATTGGCCAATCATTAAACCAACTGCAGGCTAATTTTAAACAGGCTATAAATTTTATACCTTATCGCGGTGATTTCACCCGTGGTATTATAGCCTCTATATATACTGATAGCGACTTGAGCGCAGTTGCAGCTTTTAAACTTTATCAGGACTATTATGCAGACCAGCCATTTACACATGTAACTGACCGCAATATCGATCTGAAACAAGTTGTAAATACCAACAAATGCTTTCTGCAGGTTACTAAACATGAAGGCAAACTATTAATAGTAAGCATATTAGATAATTTACTTAAAGGAGCTTCAGGTCAAGCGGTTCAGAATATGAACCTGCTATTTGGCCTGGATGAACGAGCAGGGCTGCGTTTAAAAGCAGCAGCATTTTAAGCTAAAAGCACAAGGCCAAAAGCTTAAAGCTGTAGCCACATAGAATATGAGGGATTATAAAAAGTATGAAGTATGGAAAAAAGCACATGAACTGAATATGTTTGTTTATCTTACTTTGCTTCCTAAATTCCCCAAAAGTGAACAATATGATTTAATGAGTCAAACTAAGCGGGCTTCCTATTCAATTCCATTAAATATAGTTGAAGGATGCGGTAGAAATACAGAACGTGATTTTGCTCATTTTTTAGATCAGGCATTAGGCTCTGCTCATGAATTAGAATACTGCTGCTTAATGTGTCGGGATCTATCATATGTTGATGAACCGTTGTATCAGCAAACGAATACAATAATTAACGAAGTTAAGGCCATGCTGATTGGCCTGATCAAAACACTAAGAACATAGGAAAGCTTTTTGCTTTCTGCTTTTAGCTTTAAGCTTATATAATATGAATTTATTCGACGTATATCCCGTTAACCCAATAAATATAGTAAGAGGCCAGGGAAGCCTGGTTTATGATGCCCAAGACACTGAATACCTGGATATGTATGGTGGTCACGCGGTTATATCTATCGGTCATACCCACCCTCATTATGTTAAACGGCTGGAAGCTCAGTTGCACCAGTTGGGGTTTTACTCTAACTCTATTGAGATACCCATTCAAAAAGAACTGGCTGCCAAGTTAGGCAAAGTGTCTGGCAAGGATGATTACCAGCTATTTATGTGTAATTCAGGTGCCGAAGCCAATGAGAATGCACTAAAACTGGCTTCGTTTTATAATGGTAAAAAGAAAGTGATTGCTTTTCGTAAGGCATTCCATGGCCGTACTTCATTAGCAGTTGCTGTCACCGACAATCCGAAAATTGTTGCCCCGATAAACGAAACCGATAACGTGATATTTTTACCATGGAGCGATGAGGCTGCTTTAGAACAAGCCTTTGCTGATCATAAAGATGAAATATCATCTGTAATTATTGAAGGTATACAGGGCGTTGGAGGCATACAGGTTGCCCCTGAAAGCTTCCTGCAAAAGATCCGTTCTTTATGTGATGAGTATAACGCCGTTTTCATAGCTGATTCGGTACAATGCGGCTACGGACGCACCGGCAAGTTTTTCTCACAGGATTTTGCAGGTGTTAATGCCGATATCTACAGCATGGCAAAAGGCATGGGTAATGGTTTCCCGGTTGGTGGTATCATTATTTTGCCAAAAATACAGCCGGCTTATGGTATGCTGGGCACTACCTTTGGGGGTAACCACCTAGCCTGTGCTGCAGGTTTAGCCGTATTGGAAGTGATGGAACAGGATAACCTGATGCAAAATGCAGCCACCGTAGGCGATTACCTGATCAAAGAAATTAAGAAACTGGAGCAGGTGAAGGAAGTACGTGGCCGCGGATTAATGATCGGTATTGAACTACCCGAAGAATTACCAAACGTGCGTAAGGAGCTTTTATTTAAACACCATATTTTTACTGGTGAAGCCAAGCCAAACGTGGTAAGGTTATTACCAGCGCTCAATTTAACCAAAGCAAACGCCGACAGATTTTTAGAAGCTTTTGTAAGCGTATTGAACCCATAATTTGCTATTTAAATATCCTGACTAATGAAACTATTTTCTTCTGTAAACGATGTTACTGATATCAATGCACTTGTAAAAGAAGCATTGGCACTAAAGCAAGATCCGTATGCACACCAGGATCTGGGTAAAAATAAAACGCTGGCATTAGTGTTTTTAAACCCTAGCCTGCGTACCCGTATGAGCACTCAAAAAGCAGCCCTTAACCTGGGGATGAACGTCATGGTGCTTAATATTGACAAGGAAGGCTGGGCATTAGAACTGCGCGATGGAGTGATCATGGACGGCTCAACAGTGGAGCATATCCGTGAGGCAGCAGGCGTTATGGGGCAGTACGCCGACATTATTGGTGTACGCTCATTTCCCGGATTGCGGAACCGCGAAGAAGATTATAGCGAAATGATATTTAACAAGTTTGTTGAGTTTTGCAAAGTTCCGGTGGTGAGCCTGGAATCGGCTACCCGCCATCCGCTACAAAGCCTGGCCGATCTGGTAACTATACAGGAGCTTAAAACAAAAGCGCGCCCCAAGGTGGTATTAACCTGGGCGCCACATATAAAACCATTACCACAGGCCGTACCCAATTCTTTTGCCGAATGGATGTGCAAAGCCGATGTCGATTTCACCATAGCCCAACCAAAAGGTTATGAGCTTTGTGCCGATTTTACAAAAGGAGCAACAATTACTTACAATCAGGATGAAGCGTTAGCTAATGCGGATTTTATCTATGTAAAAAACTGGTCGGCCTATGAGCCGTACGGTAATATATTTGGCGGTAACGAAGACTGGATGCTGACCAACGAAAAACTGAAACCAACTAATAACGCCAAAGTGATGCATTGCCTGCCTGTTCGTAGGAATTTAGAACTATCTGATGAAATATTGGATGGCCCAAATTCTATAGTGGTACACGAAGCCGGTAACCGCGTTTGGGCAGCACAGGCAGTATTGAAGCAAATGCTGGAGAGTTTGTAATACAACTTTCAATAGTCTTGTATCTCATAGTCTTTACTCTATAGACATGTACATCCCATCATTCAATAAATTCGATAATGAGCAGGAAGCGATCAGCTTTATGCAGCGTTATAGTTTTGCTACTATAGTTACCGCTGTTGATGATGTACCTGTTGCCACACATTTACCCTTTATAGTGGAACAACGCGGTGGTAAGATAATCCTGTTATCACACTTTGCCAAAGCCAATCCGCAGGCAGCTCAAATTGTGGGCAAAAGTGTTTTGGTGATATTCACCGAGCCGCATGCCTATATATCGCCAAGCAATTACGAAAGGGAAACCGACGTTCCTACCTGGAATTATTTGGCTGTGCACGCTTATGGTAAAGCCGTGCTATTAGACGAGGTCCAAAAAACTGTCGAACTTTTAGCGCATACTATAAGTACTTTCGAAGCTGATTATCTGCATCAATGGAATAGTCTGCCTGATGAATACAAGCAAAAAATGATGAAAGGTATCGTTGCCTTTGAAATTACGGTTGATGATCTGCAGGCCAAAAAGAAGCTAAGTCAAAATCGCTCAGCCATAGAGCAAAAGAACATTATCAATACTTTAAATAAAAGCCAGGAAACAACTGAAAATGAGATCGCTAAATACATGTCCGATTTAAAACCAAAGCAGTAGATCGATCTACTTTGGCTCAGGATCTGTCATCCGGGTTTCGACATTAAAATAGCGGATTATTAAACGATTATCACTGTTTTTGGTAAAATAACTTATAGCCCAACTAAAGAATATAGTGCCCTTATTGGTAAACCCTGCCAATGACAGGATGTGCACCAATCCCCATAAAATCCAGGCAAAAAATCCCTGCATATGAAGCCAGCCCAGATCGGCCACGGCCTTATTCCGTCCAATAGTAGCCAGCGACCCTTTGTCATGATACTTAAACGGAACAGTGGGTTCCCCCTTCAAAAGGTGAATCAGGTTTTTGGCTAAACATTTTCCCTGTTGTATGGCAACCTGTGCTACGCCGGGATGCCCGTTTGGTACCTCAGCAGTTATTACCGCGGCAACATCGCCTATGGCAAAAATATTGGCATAACCATTTACACGACCAATCTCATCAGTTTGGATACGGTTTCCCTTGGTTATCGAAGTTTCAGGCACTCCTTGGGGCACCTCTCCTTTTACTCCCGCCGCCCACAATACATTACGGGTTAATATGGTAGTGCCGTCATCTATTTTAAGCTCAATGCCATTATAACTTTGCACGTGCACACTGTTAAATATGGTTACTTCCATATCCTCCAAAAACTTTTTGGCCTTTACTGACGCTCCTGACGAAAAAGAAGCCAGTAATTCGGGCTTACCCTCAACCAGGTAAACTTTCATGCTATGTTTTCTCAATCCATGATAATCCTTCATCAGTATCAGTTGCCGCATTTCGGCAAGCGCACCTGAGAGTTCAACACCAGTGGGGCCGCCACCAACTACCACAAAGGTCATTAACGCGGCCTTTTCCTCCGGATCTTTGGCAACTAATGACATTTCCAGGTTTTGCAGTATCAGGCTACGCAAGTTCAACGCTTCCGGAATGTTTTTCATGGGCATGGCAAAATGCTCAATTTCTTTATTTCCAAAAAAATTGGTGTTTGATCCGGTGGCGATGATCAGGTAATCGTAGTAGATAGTACCTATATTAGTATTTAGTGTATTATTTTCCGGATTTATCTGTTCCACTTCGGCTAATGCAAATCTGAAATTTTCCTGTTTGGTAAATATCCGGCGTATCGGAAAACCAATGGAGTCAGCAGCTATGCCACCTGCCGCTACCTGGTAAAGTAAGGGCTGAAAAGTGTGATAATTATGCTTATCCAACAGAAGCACATCAACCGGTGCATTCTTAAGATTTTTAGCTAATTCAAGTCCTCCAAATCCTCCACCTACAATTACCACACGGGGCTTAGTGCTTTTCTTTTGATCCATAGGAAAGTTTTACTGCAAGTTTAATGCCTTAAATTCCCAATAATACTAATTATTTAATAATCAATTTGTAATTTATATAGATAATATAATTAATCATTTTTTAACATTCTTAAAACAAAATACCCGATAATTTCATATTTTTAACAGATTTCTGTTTAGTTTAATAGAAATTTAGCATCAGCAGCGTTATATTATTGTTAAGAATGAATAAAATTGATACTATTTCAGCAAATTCAACCAGATTATCGGGAAATAAAAGTCTGTACGTAATAAAAATAGGCGGAAACGTTATTGATAACTCCGAAAATCTATATCATTTTCTGAAGGATTTTGAAGCGTTGGATGGTTTTAAAATATTAATACATGGAGGCGGCAAAGTAGCAACGCAAATAGCCGGCGAATTAGGCATTGAAGCCAAGCTTGTCGATGGGCGCAGAATTACAGATATTGAAACATTAAAAGTGGTTACCATGGTATATGGTGGTCTCATTAATAAAAATATAGTGGCCCAGCTACAGCGCTTTGGTAACAACGCCATTGGCCTAACCGGAGCCGACGGTAATTTTATCCGTGCAAAAAAAAGACCGGTAAAAACCATTGATTATGGTTTTGTGGGTGATATTGAGGAAGATTCCATCAACCCTGAAAATATAAGTCGCTTGATGGAAGCAGGCTTTACCCCCGTTTTTTGTGCCTTAACCCATGACGGCGAGGGACAGTTACTAAATACCAATGCCGATACCATTGCTTCGGCACTGGCAGTATCACTTTCGACCCTGTATGACACCACACTCATTTACTGTTTTGAGAAAAAGGGTGTACTACAGGATATTGACGATGAAGACTCGTTGATCAGGGATATTAACCCTGCACATTATGATGAATTAAAAGCCCGACGTATTATACACAGCGGCATGCTGCCCAAATTAGATAACGCCTTTACTGCCATTGCATGCGGTGTAAAGGCGGTGATCATTGGCAAGTCTGACGATTTGGGACAATTAAAAAACAATAAACCATTTGGAACACGCTTAAGTAAAAACCCATGAATTCAACTCAGCATTTAGCCATATTAGGCTCTGGCAACATCGGGCTGTCATTAGCCAAGGGGTTAGTAAAAGCAAATATTTGCAAGCCCCAGCAAATTACACTTACACGCAGAAATGTATCTGCCCTGGCAGCCTATGCCCAGGAGGGCTATCATACTACCGACAATAATATCAAAGCCGTAAGAAAGGCCGACATTATTGTTCTGGCTGTATTACCCCAACAACTTAATAAGTTATTAGACGAAATAAGACCTACTATTAAGCAAGAAAAACAACTATTAATCTCCGTTATATCAGGGGTTAGCTGTAGTGATATACGTCAACAGCTTGACCTTAATGTACAGGTAATAAGGGCCATGCCTAACACAGCTATAGCTATTGGTCACTCCATGACCTGTATTGCTACTGATACCGGTACTAATAAAAATATAAACCTGGTTAAATCTCTTTTTGATACAGTGGGTGTAACCATACAGATCAACGAAGAATTAATGACATCAGCCACCGCACTTTGTGCCTGCGGTATAGCATTTTTCCTGCGTTCTATACGGGCAGCCTCACAAGGTGGTACAGAAATAGGCTTCCATGCCCATGATGCTTTAAAAATGGCCGCACAAACCGCTAAGGGAGCCGCCGATCTGCTACTGCAACTGGCATCGCACCCGGAGCAGGAAATTGATAAGGTTACCTCGCCAAGTGGCTGTACCATTGCCGGCTTGAATGAAATGGAACACAACGGGTTTAGCTCGGCCATGATTAAAGGCATCAAGCTTTCGGCCGAAAAAGCTGGTGATCTGTATAAAAAGGGCGAATAAATAAGCTATACGCTTCGTTTTGATAAAGGTATATCAATATGATATACTTATCTAAAAACCATATAATTAATAACCATCTAATAACGAATTATTTATAAGTGCCAACCTATTAAAAAAGCCATTATTGAACCAATGGCATAACTTTGGCACGTACGCATTAAGCGTTTATTTTTTAAAATGTTAACAGTCGAAAAAATCGGCGGCACTTCCATGACCGCTTTAAGTGATGTAATCAAAAACATCATCCTATTTGAACGTACCGGACAGCAATTATACAATCGCATTTTTGTAGTATCGGCTTTTTCAGGAGTAACCAACCTCTTGCTCGAAAACAAAAAAACCGGTGCACCTGGTGTTTATCACCGGCTGGCCACCTATAAGGATTTCCATAAGCCGCTGATCGCGCTGATCACTAAGCTTAAACAGCTCAATAAGAGTTATGAAAGTCTTGGTCTGAACATTGCAGAAGCAGATAAATTTATTGAACAGCGCCTAAAAGATGCACAAACCTATCTCGAAAATATAGCCAACATCCTGGCTTCGGGTTATGTAAATAAAGACGATATCTTGCTGGCAGCCCGTGAGATCCTGGCATCCATTGGCGAAAGTCACTCAGCCTTTAATTTTACCAATATCCTGCAAAACATGGGTATCAACGCTACATTTGTTGACCTGAGCGGTTTTCATGACCACCGTTCGTTCACTATTGATCAGCGTATAAAAAAGGATCTGCAACATATTGATTTTGAAAGCACCATTACCATTGTAACAGGCTATACAAAAGGCACAGAGGGCATTATGCGCGAGTTTGACCGCGGGTATTCTGAAGTTACGTTCAGTAAAATAGCGGTAGCCGTTAAGCCTCAGGAAGCCATTATACACAAAGAATATCACTTATGTACCGCTGATCCTGAACTGGTTGGGGTTGACAACTGTTTCCCGGTTGGTAACACCAATTACGATGTGGCAGATCAGCTGGCTGATGTGGGCATGGAAGCTATTCATCCCAAGGCATCAAAGCCCCTGGAGATCAATGACATTGACCTGCGAATCAAAAACACCTTTCAGCCGGAGCACCCGGGCACGCTGATAACCCGTGAATATATTTGCGACAAGAAACGTGTGGAAGTGATTACCGGTACTGAAAGGGTAATGATGATTGATATTTACGACCCCTCAATGGTGGGCAATGTAGGTACTGATTTTCATATCATGCAACTGTTTTACAAATTTGGCGTAAGCTATACTTTTAAGGCCACCAGCGCCAATAGTATTTCTATTGTGATATGGGATAAGGATTTTAATAAAAAGCTGATACAGGAGCTTGAGGATGAGTATGAGAAAGTAACGGTAGAGAAGATGGCGATGGTTTGTCTTATCGGCTCCAATATGGATCAGCCTGGCCTGCTCGCCAAATCGGCAACAGCGCTGGCTCAAAAAGGCATTAATATCAAGAGCTGCGGTTTCGCGTTGCGTAAAGTTAATATCCAATTCCTGATAGCCCGCGAAGATTTTAAGGAAGCTATTAAAGCGCTGAATAAGGCGATGATATAATATTGAGCTGAAGGCTAAAAGCCGAAAGCTTAAAGCTACAAACATTAAATGCTTTGAGCTTTTGGCCTTCGGCTTTCAGCTTCCCTTTGTAACTTTCCTGTGGCTAAATTTTTATAAACGCCCCATTTTATGCATATTTAAGGCTCACTCAAGTTTCATATGCGTAAAATTTTACTCCTGCTCTTTTTATCTCTTATTTACTTCGGCGCATCTGCCCAAAAAACCACAAAAAAACCTTTAGATAATTCTGTTTTTGATGGCTGGCAAAGCATCGCCAATCAGCACATCAGTAATGATGGTAAATGGATCTCCTATGTAATAAAACCCCAACAGGGTGATGCTGAACTGGTAATAACCAATGCCCGCAACAGCATTAAAATAAAAATACCCCGGGCCGATACTGCCGCTTTCAGCAGTGATTCTAAATTTGTCACCTTCCTGATCAGGCCATTTTATAAAGCCATCCGCGAGGCAAAGATCAAGAAGAAAAAACAGGCTGACTTTCCTAAAGATACATTGGGTATTATTACCCTTAGTACACAATCTCTTACTAAAACCCCTGCTATCAGGTCGTTCAAGCTGGCCACCAATGCTGCCGTTGTGGCTTACCTTGCCATTGCCGATACTATTAAAAAGCCGGCGACAAGCGATACTTCAAAAAAAGCCGTTAGCGCAACTATAGCTCCGCCAACACATACCGGTGCCGACTTAACCGTGGGTAAATTGACAGGTACAACCCGTATATTTAAATATGTTACCGATTATCAGCTAAGCAAAAACGGCAAGTTACTGGCCTTTGCAGTAACCGCGCCTGCTAAACAAAAAGACACCAAATCGGGCATGTATGTTTATGATATTGAAAAAAATGAGGTTAAATCCGTAAGTACAGGCAGGGGTAATTACCGCAACATCACCATTGATGATGAAGGCAAACAACTTGCCTTTACTGCAGAAAAGAATCCTGAAAAGGCATTGGTTAAACCATTTAAATTATATTACTATACTAGCGCCCACGATAGTGCCGAAGTTATTGCAGCAGCAGGCATAAAAGGTGTACCACAGCAATGGGCGGTGAGTGGCGATGGCAAAGTTTATTTCAGCAAAAGCGGCAATAACCTGTTTTTTGGCATTGCTCCCATACCCAAACCTGCTGACACTACCATTGTAGATTTTGAGGTAGCCAAACTGGATATATGGAATTATAAAGATGATTACCTGCAGCCGCAACAGCTAAAAAACTTGCAAACCGAATTGAAGCGCAGTTATCTTGCTGTTATAAAGCCGAGAGATGCGGAAGCTAAACCATTACAATTGGGCAGTAAAGCTATAGAGGAAGTTCAGGTAGCCGATAACAAAGATGCCCGTTATGTTTTAGGTGTTTCCGATACCGGCGCACGTATCCAGGCACAATGGGAAGGTGGCAGTAAACAACAAGCTATTTTAATTGATACCAAAAGTGGTAATAAACGCCTGATCAATGAGAGTTCAAGGGCGCGGTATCGTATATCACCCGATGGCAAATACGTGATCTGGTTTGACCGGGAAAAACAGAACTGGTATAGCTACACTATTGCTACCAGCAAAAGGACAGACCTTACAGGTACTATAGGCACTAAAATGGGTGATGAACTTAATGATGTGCCCGATTATGCGGCTGATTATGGTCTTGCCGGCTGGGTACAGGGTGACAAAGCCGTACTGATCTACGACCGTTACGATATATGGAGCATTGATCCGGCTACCGGCAGTGTTACTAATTTCACCAATGGCATTGGTCGCAAAAATAAACTGATAGTACGCTACGATGCTACTGATCCTGAACAAAAATTCATTCCGACAAAGCAGCTAATGTGGCTGCAGGCTCAAAATGAAACCAATAAACAATGGGGATATTATACTAAATATCCAGAAGGCAATGCCGTGCCTGAAAAGATATCCATGATTCCGATGAGTTATGATAACCTGTTAAAAGCTAAAAACGCCAATACTTATATTTATACCAAGGCCAGCTATGAACTGCCGCCAGATCTGTATGTATCAAGTGATCTGAAAAAGGAGATCAAACTGAGTGATATCAATCCGCAGCAGGCCAACTATAATTGGGGTACAGCATCATTAGTGCATTGGACAACCCCTAAAGGATATCATTCAGAAGGCATTTTGTATAAATCAGAGAATTTTGATCCGGGTAAAAAATATCCGATGGTTGTATATTTTTATGAAAAACTATCTGATGGACTTTATAACTATGTACCACCTGCTCCTACTCCGTCGCGCTTACCAATCTCCTTTTTTGTAAGCAATGAGTATTTGGTTTTTGCACCTGATATCAGTTACCAGGCAGGGCATCCGGGTGGCTCGGCGGTTGAGTTTATCAATTCAGGGGTTGAATCATTAAAGAAAAACCCATGGGTTGATGGCGCTCATATCGGTATCCAGGGACAAAGCTGGGGCGGCTATCAGGTAGCCTATTTAATTACCCAAACTAATATGTATGCGGCGGCCTGGGCCGGTGCACCGGTAGCCAACATGACCTCGGCCTATGGAGGTATCAGGTGGGAATCGGGCATGAACAGGCAGTTTCAGTATGAAAAAACACAAAGCAGAATTGGTGCCACTTTATGGGAAAAGCCAGAGTTATATATCGAGAACTCACCACTATTCCAGCTGCCAAAAGTACAAACACCAGTAATGATTATGAGCAATGATGCCGATGGCGCCGTGCCATGGTACCAGGGTATTGAAATGTTTACCGCACTGCGCCGCCTGGGGAAACCGGTTTGGTTACTGCAATACAATGGCGAAGCGCATAATCTGGTGTTAAGACAAAACCGGAAGGATATCACCATACGTGAGCTGCAATTTTTTGACCACTTCTTAAAAGGTGCCCCAATACCGGTTTGGATGGCTAAGGGTGTTCCGGCTGTTGATAAAGGAAAAGACTGGGGCTTTGAGCTGGTGAAATGATAATATCAATTCTACTTTGTCATTCTGAGCGCAGCGAAGAATCTATTCTCGAACTTACTTATCAGCAGGTAGATTCTTCGCTGCGCTCAGAATGAAAGGATTTTGTATAAAACAGAAAAGCCGGGTATTACCTGGCTTTTCTGTTTTATAAAGTAAAATTATATTTCTCTGTTAGGATCCCATTTTTCAAGATAATCAGCAACACGCCTTACAAATGATCCTCCTAAAGCACCATCAACCACACGATGATCATATGATAGTGACAAGAACATCATATGGCGTATAGCAATCATATCGCCCTCTTTTGTTTCAATTACGGCTGGTTTTTTCTTGATAGCGCCTACAGCTAAAATAGCCACCTGGGGTTGGTTTATAATAGGCGTACCCATCACGTTACCAAATGAACCTACATTAGTAATGGTAAAAGTGCCATCTTTTACATCGTCAGGTAACAACTTACCGATACGTGCCCTATTGGCCAGGTCATTAACGGCTTTGGTTATACCTAGTAAATTTAGTTCATCAGCCTTCTTAATTACCGGTACTATCAGGTTACCACTTGGCAAAGCAGTAGCCATACTTATATTAATATTCGCTTTTTTAATGATCTGTGTACCATTAACGGTTACATTGATCATCGGGAAATCTTTAATCGCTTTTACAACAGCTTCGATAAAGATAGGCGTAAACGTTATTTTTTCGCCTTCGCGCTTTTCAAAGCCATTCTTAACCTTATCACGCCATACCACCAGGTTAGTTACATCAGCTTCAACAAACGAGGTAACGTGTGGTGAGGTATGCTTACTCATTACCATATGATCGGCAATTAAGCGGCGCATCCTATCCATTTCAATAACCTCATCCACACCAGATACGGAGGTAGCCGGTGCAGTTTTTGTGGCAGATGCAGCAGGCTGCGCTACTGGTTCAGCAGTTGGAGTTGGCGTAACAAAGGCTACAGGAGCTTGTACTTGCTCTTCTGATTTTTGAGCAGCAGCTGGTTTGGGTTTATTTTGAAGATAGTTTAAAAGATCATCCTTGGTTAATCTTCCATCTGAACCACTACCGGGTATCCGGTCAAGTTCATCTGTGCTTACACCTTCCTGACTGGCTATGTTTCTTACCAATGGTGAGTAAAATCTGCCTTCGCTTTTAAATGTTTCAGTAGTAGTATGGTGTTCCAACTGCTCTATGCCTGGTATTGCTACAGGTTCGGCTATTGTTGAAGATTGCTCACTTACATGAGTATCAGCAGCTTGTACTGAATTATACGCAGGAACTGGTTCCTCAACCGTCTTTTGTTCTTCTTTTTCAGGTGATGCAACCGCAATAACTTCCTGTTCATTGGATGCATTTCCCTCAGTTTCAATAATAGCTATTACTGCTCCTACCTGAACAACATCATTATCTTTGTAAAGTTGCTCAATTAATTTACCAGCTACCGGAGATGGCACGTCTGAATCAACCTTATCAGTTGCAATTTCCATTACTGCTTCATCTGCATCTATAAGATCTCCTGGATTTTTTGTCCATTTAATTATAGTTGCTTCAGCAACGCTTTCACCCATTTTTGGCAATAATAGTTGGTATTTGGCCATGCGAAAATTATAGTTTCTTTTTCAAAATTAGGGATTTCGATCTGTACTTTGCAACTTATGTGAGTAAAGTATTCAACATTGATAATGCCGTTGCCGCACTTCTTTCAATATTCTGCCTGCGCTTATTACCAAATGTGTATTTCTTTATTAACATTTTTCCCTTTCCCGCAACTGCAATCCACACAGTACCAACGGGTTTATCGTCCGTGCCACCATCCGGGCCGGCAATACCGGTTATGGCAATTGCAAAGTCCGACTTGAAGTTTAATAGCGCTCCCTCAACCATTTCTTTTACAGTTTGCTCGCTTACTGCGCCATATTTTGTAAGGGTTTCGTTCTTAACACCTAAAATATGCTCCTTTAATTCGTACGAGTATACTATTCCACCACCAAAAAACACCGATGATGAGCCTGCGTGCTGCGTTATCAAATGCGACAGGTAGCCACCAGTACAACTCTCGGCAACAGATAAGGTAAGTTCCCTAGCCTCCATTTTATTGAGTATGGCTTTTTCTAGTGCAATGTCCTGATCTATAACAAAAATGCTGCCCAGGCGTTCAATGATCCTGCCTGCAAACTCGTCAACACCTTGTTTCAAAAGAGCTTCATCAGTACCAAACGCGCTCAAACGCAAACGCACCTGTCCGGGTTTGGGTAAATAAGCTAGTTTGATATAAGGAGGAAGATCATTTTCAATATCAGCTATACGTTCAGCTAAAAACGATTCGCCCTCACCTACGGTTAAAAGGGTTTTATGAATAATTGACGGAAGCTTTAATGTTGATTTTATTTTAGGCAACACCCCTTCTTCCATCATGTACATCATCTCAAAAGGTACCCCTGGCATCGAGATATAAATAATACCCTCATGGTTAAACCACATACCGGGCGCTGTACCGTTGTGGTTTATTATTACCTCACAATTTTCCGGAACCAGGGCCTGCAATTTGTTAACTTCGAGCAAAGGGCGATTATAACGGGCAAAAATTCGTTCTACGTTATCCAGCGTTTCCTTGTTTTCAACCAAACCTACGCCAAAATATTCGGCTAATGTTTTTTTGGTGATATCATCTTTGGTTGGCCCCAGGCCGCCGGTAATAAAAATAATATTAACCCTGCCTGCCGCCTCGGCAAGCGCTTTTAAAATATGCTCCCTATCATCAGATACAGAAGATATTTGTTTAACACGCAATCCTATTTTATTTAGCTCAGTAGCCATCCAGGCCGAATTGGTATCAACAATTTGGCCTATAAGTATCTCATCACCTATAGTTATAATTTCTGCTAACATTTTTATTAATAAAAACTTGAGTTACTTGAATAATCATTTCTCTTGCTCAGTTTCAGATCCTGCAAAATAGTTGATTTAACTCTCAAAGTAACATTATATGATTTTAAATATCCTAAAGGAATCCATTGAAACGACAGGTCCCAGCAATGCAAATCGCGGTAAATAGAAAAAGATGTGGCACTTCCAATTTTAGCAGCCTTAATATCGTAATTGGTAGAGCATTGTATCTTCCATTTTTGTGTAATATTTAAGTCGCCGCTAATTTGAACAGTATTACTGGTAGATGTAGTATTCAGGGTATTGCTATAGCTGTAACTATAGTTAAACGATAAATTCCAGGGCACATTAAAATCAACATAAGCATTAGGGTCACTATTCACCAAAGCAAGTTTCTGAGCTTGTGTAGCGTTTAGCGTTTGCAATGCATTTGTATTAGGTGTACCCGGTGCATGGGCTTTTGTAGGGTTTAAGCTACCGCTCATGGATATACTCAGATTGCTTAACTGCGGAAATTTACCATCCTGCCATGTGTAACGATTTATTGGTGTGGCGTATTTCACAATGGCATTATTTTGAATAGAATCACGGATAACCGTGACATAAGGATTAAAACTACCCTGGAAACTGATATTAAGTTTTTGATTGAAAATTGCAGTGTGGCCAGAGAATGTAATAGCCGATAGCTTCATTGAATCGGCCGCAAAGTTGTAAAAGGTCGAAAACGATAAGCCCTGCAAAATGGTTATTTTTTTATCTATTCCTGACGTATCGGTACTCTTAGCCTTCACTTTTGCTTCAATCATATTATCGATGCTAAAATTAAGACCCGCCTGTTTACCAGCTGGAGGTCCGCCATATACTCCATTTTCAAAAATAGAATATTTTTGAGACGAATAAGGATATGGGATAGTGGCATTGCTCACCGCGGTTTTATAATAGCCAAAACTTGGATCTGAAAAATCAGGCTGATAACCAAAGCTTATGGAAGGGGTTGCAACGTGTCTGATAGCTTTTAAGTTGCCATGTTTAAAGTTTATCTGTCCGTATAATTTAGTTGATAATCCGGTGCTTAAGCTATAATTGCCTGCACGTTTAAAACCAGCAACGGTATCTATAATTAATTGATCAGCATTGCTGATACTCCCCCGCTCATACCTTTTGGTTATGCTTTGAAAATACCAGCGTTCAGTATAGTTTATACTACTGTTAAATTGAAAATATTTGAGCACATTTAAACCTAAACTTATAGGTATCTGATGTTGAAAACCGTTTTGTAGCCGTTTTGACAATGTTTCGCTTTGAAATAATTGTGCTTCGGGAATATTATTAACCTTATTTGTTGCGGTCATGTTGTAACTAACCGTGATTTTTTGATACCATTTTTGCTCGCCTACCCTGTCTTTTGAATCAAACGGATTTATTGACGACATACCAAAGGCCACTGTAGGTAACTCTATGGTGATGGTTTTTTGTGCAATATCCTGGCTGTGTGACAAACCCACGCTTAAGTTAAATGGTGTTCCCGCCCAGGTTTTGCCGTATGATATACTTGAACGCAAACTGCTTTGAGCAGCTGTGTTAACATTATAATTTGAAATAGAAGGGTTTCTTGAAAAATAGCCTGATGTACCGGCATTTACTGATGCGCTAAAGGTAGAACCGGGGTTGGCATTGGCATCCTGCGAGTGTGTCCAGTCAATATGAATATCTTTAACAGAAGGATCTGTTGGCAAGCCATAATTATGCGACCCGAAACTTAACGCCAGGTTGCCGGTATATTTATACCGCTTTAAATACCGCATTACGCTATTTAACTCGTAGGAGCCTTTTGAATATACTGTGGCCGTGGTAGTAAGATCAATATAATCATTAAAACCAAGGTAATAACCAAAATTCGACAGTTTAAACCCAAGTTTCTGGTCTTCGCCAAAAGTAGGTAGTATTACACCTGACGTTCGTTGATTGGGCTTGGGGAAGAAACCAAACGGTATGGCCAAAGGTAATGGAACACCCTCTATTTCAAGGTAGGCCGGTCCAGATATGATCCTGTTCTTCTCGCCAATACCACGGGTTATAACAATACCAAAGTGGGTATCAGGATAAGGCAAATCGCAGGTGCTGAATATCACATTACGATAAGCAACTTCGGTTTCATTCAGTTTTTTTGCCTGCCCGCCAGATATAAAATTACCATCCTGCTCAGAGGCTGGATTATATAACTTTCCTTTTTTTGTTTCATAATTAAACAATAGCGAATCTGACGATACCGGCTTATCATTCTTTTGCTTCGATATAGGGCGACCAATATATCGATGGGTTCGCGGATCGATGCTTCCCCTGGCAAATATGACGTGATTTTTCTGGTCAACCTTTATATAGTCAGCATCCAGCTCAAAATCTTCATAAGTAACCCGGGCCTTACCATACAGATATAAAATATCATGTACATTATCAACATGGGTTGAATCTTCGGCAACGGCCTTTACTTCTGATTGTATACCATCTTTCTTTTTGGTGGTATCTTCTTTAGCTATTGGGCCTTTGTTTCCTTTTTTTCCTTTAGAGTTTTTATCTTTAAGAAGTTTCTGGTTTTTAGTGGTATCTAATTTTTTAATAGTATCAGTAGCGGTATTTATGCTAAAATCTTTGTTTAAACCCTTATTTTCAGCATCGAGTGCATTTATAGTGGATTTAGGCTGCTTAATTTTAAGCAGTTTTCTATCTCTTACTGAATCAAGTTTAATAATTGTATCAGCAACAGGCTTGCCGCTATAGCCCTTATGTGTACCTTTGCTTTCAGCAACTAGTACATTTACTGTTAAAATAATTGCGAGCAGAAAAAAAAGGGTTATAAATTTCAAAATTGATTATGAATAGTATTTTTGCAGATCTGGTTAAAAGCGTTCAAAAATAATGAAAAATAGGGCATTGAAAAGATTGATTTACAGTTTATCGATATTACTAATATTCCTTTCACTTTTTCCGGTTGCATCCTATGGTTCTATAAAAAAAGATACTGTTATAAATAATGCCGGTTTTAAGATCAAAACCATCATTATTGATCCAGGCCATGGCGGTGCTCCATCCGGCTCTACCGGGCACTTTTCGCATGGTGCATCTGGTTCATATTCCACTGAAAGAAATGTAACGCTTGCTATTGCACTAAAATTGCAAAAAGCTGTAGAAAAAGAATTGACTGGTGTAAGAGCAGTTTTGACACGTACAACAGAAGATGATGTTTCATGGGAAAAACGTGCAGAAATAGCCAATGAGAATAAAGGAAATGTTTTTATTTCAATACACTGCAACTCACTATCAGACAGATATGTACGTGAGCGCGTAGGCACAAAACATCATAAACCGGTTTACCGCTCAGTTAGCGTTCCTGACCGTTCGGGCAAGGGTGTATTATTGCTGGTATACGGAATGCACCGCACAAGAGAAGAGGAAAGAGCGATACAAAACAACCAGGTAGGAGAAGATTTTGAAATGGATGGCGGCGCGTTAGATCCTAATGATCCGGTTACTATTATTTTAACTAACGAGTATAAAAGAAAATTCAGGCAACAAAGTATTAAGCTTGCGACCCTAATCAATACTGAATTTGTTCAAACAGATGAAAGACCAAGCGAAGGCATCAGAGAACAGGGTATATTTGTACTTTGTCATAGTGCCATGCCTTCTGTATTGGTTGAAACAGGCTATATAAATAATCCTGATGATGAAAAATATCTAAATTCAGACGAAGGGCAAAACGAAATCGTAGCTTCAATCGTTAAGGCTTTAGCCAACTACAAAAAAGAAGTTGAATTGGTGTCGCAATAAATCATTATAAAACGTATATCATAAACTAAGGAATACCGAAAAACTACTTAAACCCATAACAAAACTACCTGATGAAAATCTCAAACGAAACAAAAATAGGTGCACTTACAGCCATTGCCATTACCATATTGATATTAGGATATAGTTTTTTGCGTGGGAATGATGTTTTTTCGGGTTCCAATAAATTTTATGCTGTTTATAATAGCGTGGAGGGCCTTGCTTTAGCCAAACCTGTATTAGTTAACGGGTTTCAGATTGGGCGTGTGTCAAGTATGAAATTACAGCCAAACGGGCATACGATTGTTGAGTTTAAAATTGACCCCAATTATGTTGTTCCTAAAAATACGCTTGCCAAGCTACAAAGCACTGATCTATTGGGTAGTAAAGCCATAGTTTTTGAACTGGGCAACAGTAAAGTACCGGCCGAGGATCAGGATACCCTGAGAGCCGACATACAGGGCAGCCTGGCAGAAAGCCTGCAACCCATACAAAAAAAGGCCGAAATGCTGATATCAAAAATGGATTCGTCATTGGCTGCCATTAACAAAATATTGAACCCTAATTTTCAAAAAAATGTTGACCGCAGCTTTATGAGTATTGCCAACTCATTACAAACACTGGAAGGTACTACCAAAAAAATTGATAATCTGGTTGCTTCACAATCAGGGCATATCAATGGCATACTTACCAATGCCGAGGTTGTTTCAAGCAGTTTAAAAACAAGCACGGCCCATATCAATGGCATGACTGCTAACTTTGAAAAGGTAAGTAATGATGTTGCCAACGCAAACATCAAGCAAACACTTGATAATGCCAATAAAGCCATGGCCGATCTGCAGGCAACCATCAACAAGATCAACAGCGGCCAGGGTTCATTGGGTTTACTGATGAATGATGATAAGATGTATAAAAACCTGACCGATGCGTCGAACAACCTGAACAACCTTTTCATCGACCTTAAGGCACATCCGAAACGCTATGTAAGCTTTTCGGTTTTTGGAGGCAAGAAAGATTAATTTAGAGTCAAGAGAGTAGAAACAAGACAAAAAATTCTCATATAATAAAAAAAAGCCAGTGATTACCACTGGCTTTTTTCTGTTCAGATATCTTGATTCTTGTCTCTTGTCCCCCTATTCAATGCTAAATGTTTTTCCTTCAATAGCCAGTTCGGTTTCAGGAAAAACGCTTCGGGCCTCTTCAAGCAACTCATTCAAAGTTTTATATCTGGCCGAAAAGTGCCCTATCAGTAACCTTTTAGCATTGGTTTTTAAGGCTATTTGTGCTGCCTGCAAAGCTGTAGTATGGTGTGTATCATTTGCCCTGTCAAGCATATCATTTAAAAACGTGGCTTCATGGTAAAGCAATGTAACATTATTGATCTGATCAAAATATTGTTCATTATACAAGGTATCTGAACAATAAGCATAAGCTTTTGGAGCAGCCGAATCGGTAGTTAAAGTATCGTTTTTATATACTACACCATTTGCCGCGGTATAATCATTACCTTTTTTAAGTGCGGTATAATACTCTGCCGGGATATTTAACTCATCGAGTTTTTCTTTAACCAGCTTCCGTAAACGCTTTTTTTCTTTGAAAATAAACCCAGTGCAATCAATACGATGATCAAGCGGTATGGTTTCTATAATGATATCGTTGTTGTTTACAATCACTTCTGCTTTTTTAGCATTGGTAACCGTAAACTCCAATGGGAAATGCAATGTAGTTTCTGAATACTTTAATTGCAAATCAATAATTTCCATTAAATGCGGAGGTCCAAAAAGATAAAGAGGCTTTTTGCGCCCGTTAAGATGCATAGATGATAGTAAACCAACCAACCCCAGGTAATGATCGCCGTGAAGATGACTTATAAATATATAATCAATACGGCTGGCTTTTATATCAAACCGCAGCATTTGTTGTTGAGTACCTTCGCCGCAGTCAATTAAGTACAGGTGCTCGTTGATATTGAGCGCCTGTGCTGTAGGATTTCTGTTAAAAATAGGTGTAGCAGAACTGCTTCCCAGTATTGTTACCTCAAATTTCATACAGGGTAAACAATCATAAGGGTTATCTTGCTTCTTTTTTCAGTTCTTTTTCAATCTCTTCCATGAAAATAAGATCGATGCCTTCTTCGGCTGTAGGAACAATGTTCAATACATTATCCAATTGTGATATGGTAACCAGACGGGCAACCGCGTCATTTAAACTTGCCAGGATAAATAAACCTGAAGCATTTTTACACAAACGATGACCTACCAGTAAGCTACTTAAACCCGAAGAATCTGCAAATTTTACCTGTGAAAGATCAAGAATTATATTTCGCTGACCTTCAGTATTGATCAATATTAACTCGGACTTTAATTGAGGTGTAACCAACGAGTTCAGTTTTGACTCATTAAGTTTCACTAAAATATATTTCTCGTGTTTATCGACAGTGAATTTCATTCTTATTAATAATTAGAGAGCTAAGATAAGATTATTTTATGTGTAATTAAAAATTACATATTTGCCAACGCCTGTTTAATTCCGGCTTCTACCCTATCTAATACGCTTGCATTATCGGACTTTACAAACGTTTCGCCAATAATCTGTTCGTACAGTTCAATATAACGCTCTGATATTGATTTCACAATATCAGCCGTCATTACAGGTACAACCTGTCCGTCTTTACCCTGAAAACCATTTTCAATAAGCCATTTACGTACAAACTCTTTTGATAGTTGTTTTTGTGGCTCGCCTTTTTGCTGACGCTCCTCATAACCTTCTTTATAAAAATATCTGGACGAATCGGGCGTATGTATCTCATCGATCAAATAGATCTGACCATCAATTTTACCAAATTCATACTTGGTATCAACTAATATCAATCCCTGTTTTGCAGCTATCTCTGTTCCGCGTTTAAACAAGGCTTTAGTATAGTCCTCCAGTTTTGCATAATCATCAGCCGATACAATGTTTTGTTTCAGTATCTCTGCTCTTGATATATCCTCGTCATGCCCTACTGAGGCTTTGGTGGTAGGTGTTATAATGGGTTCAGGTAGTATATCATTCTCCTTTAAACCTTCGGGTAAGTTTTCGCCGCAAACCTGCCTTTTACCAGCACTGTATTCGCGCCAGGCATGCCCTGCTAAATAACCACGTATCACCATCTCTACCTTAAATGGTTCGCAAATACGGCCAATGGTAACACTCGGATCAGGAACTGATATAACCCAGTTTGGTACAATATCGGCAGTAGCCTCCAAAAAACGGGCAGCTATCTGGTTAAGCACTTGCCCTTTATATGGAATAGGCTCCGGCAGCACTACGTCAAAGGCCGAAATACGGTCGGTAACCACCATGGCCAGGTATTTATTATTTATAGTATAAACATCACGTACCTTGCCTTTATAGTAATTAGTTTGGCCCGGTAAGTTAAAATGTGTTTCTTTTATTGCGTTCATTGGTTTTAGATTTGAGATGTGAGATATGAGATTTGAGACTAAAAGCTAGCCAAAACTCTATACCTCAATCCGTCAACTCCAGATATAAAATGTGAGATATGACACACGTAATTAAAGCGTCTCATATCTCACATCTAATATCTCATATCTTTTTTATTGTATATCTCCGTAAGCCTCCAGTATTTTACGTACCAGTTTGTGCCTTACTACGTCTTCACCGCTCAGGTAAACAATTTCAATTCCTTTAATATCGGTTAATATGCGCAGGGCGGTATGTAAGCCTGATTGCTGCTTTTTAGGCAAATCTATCTGTGTAACATCGCCTGTAACAATAAACTTAGCCGATGGCCCCATACGGGTCAGGAACATCTTGAGTTGCATATCGGTGGCATTTTGTGCCTCATCCAATATCACAAAACAATTATCCAGCGTACGGCCACGCATAAATGCCAGTGGCGCTATCTCAATGGTACGGTTCTCCAGGTAAAATTTTAATTTCTCAGCCGGGATCATATCATCAAGGGCATCGTACAAAGGCCTTAAATAAGGATCGATCTTTTCTTTCAGGTCACCCGGTAAAAACCCAAGGTTCTCCCCTGCCTCCACAGCCGGCCTGGTTAAAATAATACGTTTAATTTCTTTGTTTTTGAGCGCCCTCACAGCCAAAGCAACAGCAGTATAAGTTTTACCGGTACCTGCTGGCCCGATGGCAAAAAGTATATCGCTTTGATTGATACTATCCACCATTTTGCGTTGGTTAGCGGTACGCGCCTTAACCATTAAGCCATTGGGCCCAAATACAATCACTTCGCCGCTGGCAAATTTATCAGTTGTTGTCTGATCTGTTGATGACGTAGTTGTAGTCTTTGACCCGAGGATACGCTCAAGGTCGGTAATGTTCAGGTTTTCGAATTTTTCTACATGTTGCAGCAGATGATCGAATTTTTCCTGAAAAATATTCAGTTCGTGATCATCACCCAGAATTTTAACTTCGCTGCCACGTGCAACTATTTTAAGCTTAGGATATTGTTTCTTAATGATCTCAAAATGATCATTATTTGGCCCCCACAATACTGCCGGGTTTACGTTTTCAATTGATAACTTTAGTTCGTTCAATACTAATTTGATTTTTTAGTTACAGATTTTTATGAATTAAAAATTGAATATTTGTAGCTTCAAATGCTACTACAAGATTAGCAATAAATATTATAAAATTAATGGCAATAATAACATTAACTACTGATTTGGGCGATAAAGATATTTACCAGGCTGCATTGAAGGGCAGCATCTACAAATTGTTGCCTACAGTGAATATTGTTGATATTACCAATTGTGTTGCTGCCTTTAACATTCAGCAGGCTGCCTTTATACTAAAAAACAGCTTTTATTACTTTCCTGATGATACGGTGCACCTTATTGGTATTGACACTGTTTACAGCGATCATACCAAATACCTTGCTGTAAGATATAAAAAACATTATTTTGTGGGTGCCGATAATGGCATTTTTTCGCTGATGTTTGATGCAGAGCCCGAAGAAATTGTAGAGATAAACATTATGCAGGACCTTAAGTTTTTGCATTTTCCACTGGCCGATATTTTTGTTAAGGCCGCCTGCCATCTGGCGCAGGGTGGTAAACTTACGGAGATCGGCATCCCTATCCATGACATCGAAAACAAAATGAATTTGCAGCCTGTTATTGAAAAAAACATGATCAAGGGCGTGGTTATCTATATCGATTCGTTTCAGAATGTAATAACCAATATCACCAAGGAGTTTTTTAATAAAGTACAACAGGGTCGGCGGTTTGTATTAAACTTTAAACGGAACGAAACCATCAACCATTTAAGCTGGCATTATAATGAGGTACCTGTTGGCGAAAAGTTATGCTTGTTTGGTATAAGTGATCACCTGGAAATAGCTATCAATAAAGGCAACGCAAGCGGTTTATTAGGATTGAACCTTAATGATAAGGTGATCATTGAATTTCAATAAATTTTACACATGAAGAAATTTACCCTGATCGGCATCATCTGTTTACTTAGCATCGGCGTTGCCTGCGCGCAAACCGGCACACAAATTAGTGCCGACTCTATTGCCTACCAATTGCAGCGAAAAAAGATAAACAGCATGCTTGATGCGCGCAAACTAAGGTTTGGGCAATACAGTCAAAGTTTGAACGAACATACCGGTATATTTGGCCTCCAAACAAAAAGCGACATACGTCGTTCGAACGATATCCTGATGGATATAGTTAAAACAGACGATAACATTTATAAGGAACTTAAAATACTGCTCGAATACCGGGCCTTCCAGCAAAGGCAGATACAAAACCATTCAAAAGAGGCCGAGGACATTAATCTTGGTTTCATGAACACTATTAATAAGTTGCGACAGCAGAATATAGCTTTAAAAAAGAATATAGAGCACAAAGAAACCTGGCGCGGTATTTATATTATTGTAATTGTTCTCATGCTTGCGTCAATTTTATTTCTTTTAAACAAAAAAAGTAAAGTTAAGGTGTAATTTCGCACCTATAACTATTAAACGCATACATGGCAAGAGGACGACTGAATAGTGGCGCTAAAGCAGAAACGGAATTACCCAAAGCAAAAATTAACAGGCAGAGCATACAAAACATACGTAAGCTGCTCAGTTACATAAAACCTTACAGAGGAAAATTTATAGCAGGACTGATATTTTTATTCATATCAAGCCTGGTTGGCCTGGCTTTCCCCAAAATACTGGGCGCTTTGATTGATGCTGCACAGGGCAAATATCCAAACAGCTACCTGCCGCATAGCTTAAACATGATAGCTCTCGCTGGCTTTGTATTGCTATTCGGACAAGCTTTTGTATCATTTTTCAGGGTGGTTTGGTTTGTTCAGGTTGCTGAAAAATCATTGGCCGATATCAGGCGCGATACTTATTTTAAGTTGATCACCTTACCCATGAACTTTTTTGCCAATCGCCGGGTTGGTGAGTTAAACAGCCGTATATCAGCCGATCTGTCGCAAATACAGGATACGCTTACCACCACCTTTGCCGAAATTATCAGGCAGCTGGTGATCATGGTGGGCAGTGTTATTTTATTAACCGTAGTTTCAGTTAAGTTAACGCTTGCTTTGCTGGCCATATTACCTTTTTTGGTAGGGTTTGCTGTGATTTTTGGGAGGTTTATACGTAAACTATCACGCCAGGCACAGGATAAACTGGCCGAATCAAACACCATAGTTGAAGAAACGCTGCAGGGTATTGCCAATGTGAAAGCCTTTGTAAACGAAGCTTATGAAGCCACCCGTTATGATAAAATTTTACGAGCCGTAGTAAATATTGCCGTAAAAGGTGCCAAATTCCGCGGCATATTCGCATCATTCATTGTATTTTGTCTATTCGGGACATTTGTGGGTGTAATATGGTATGGCTCAGTACTGGTAAGCAACCACGAAATTCTGGTGGGCGATCTGACCACATTTATCATGTATTCCATATTCGTCGGCGCCGCTATGGGTACTTTTCCTGACCTGTATGCCAACCTGCAAAAAGCAGTGGGTGCAAGTGAGCGAGTATTAGAGATACTATCAGAAAAAGGTGAAGATATATCTATGGTTGAGAGCAACAACAGGGTTGATCAGCCGATAAAAGGTGATCTGGCTTTTGAAAATGTTGTTTTCGCCTATCCTTCACGTTCAGAGCTTACCGTTTTAAAAGGCATTTCGTTTAATGCTGATGCCGGGCAAAAGGTGGCTATTGTAGGGCCAAGCGGCTCTGGTAAATCAACCATGGCTTCCCTGATATTGCAATTTTATCATCCGCAAAGTGGTGGTATTTTGTTTGATGGCAGGCCTGCGTCTGATTTTTCTATTACCGATATCCGTAACCAGGTAGCTATTGTACCCCAGGATGTAATACTATTTGGCGGATCGATATTGGAGAACATCGCCTACGGCCGCCTTGGTGCTTCGAAAGAAGATATTATACAGGCCGCTAAACGGGCCAACGCGCACCAGTTCATCACTTCGTTCCCTGAAGCTTATGAAACCATTGTAGGCGAGCGCGGTGTTAAACTATCAGGTGGGCAACGCCAGCGCATAGCCATAGCAAGGGCTTTGTTAAAAAATCCGTCCATATTGATACTGGATGAGGCTACCTCATCGCTCGATTCAGAATCAGAACGCCTGGTTCAGGAGGCCTTAGAGGAACTCATGAAGGATCGTACTTCTATTATCATCGCCCACCGTTTGTCGACCATACGCGAAGCCGATAAGATTGTGGTACTGGAAAAAGGCGAGATCATTGAATGCGGCAATCACCTGGAACTGATCAGTAATGAACAAGGGCTTTATCGTTATTTAAATCAACTGCAAGTTGACGCGCAGAGCAATTAGTGAATAGCCAATAGTCCATAGACCTTAGCGATTATTTTAATATATTACAACTGTAAAAGAATTGCAGAGACTATGGTCTGTTGCCCATAGTCCATCGACCTATAAAAATGAAATTAACCATACACGGGGCGGCCCGGCAGGTAACTGGTAGCATGCATTTGCTGGAAGTTGACCGATATAAAATTTTAGTAGATTGCGGATTAGATTACGAGAAAGACCGCAGCATACAGGATAACGAGAATTTCCCTTTTCGCCCCGAAGATATTGACGTAGTAATACTGACTCACGCGCACATTGACCATTCTGGCAATCTACCCACATTGGTGAGGCTGGGTTTTAACGGCCAAATACTATGCACTCCTCCTACCGCCGATCTGACAGAGTTATTACTGCTCGATTCGGTAAGTATATTCATGAATAAGGCTCATAAAGGCAACAGGAAACGCGGAAGAGGTAAGTTCAACTCAGGCGGAGGCCCGCAGCCTTTATACCTGCAAAAACACGTGATGGATACGGTTGATCGTTTTGTTACTATTGGTTTCAACCGACCTTTTCGTATTAATGGTAATATTGAGCTTACCTTTATCCCAGTTGGTCATTTACTAGGTGCAGCAGCAGCGGTATTGAAGGTAACTGAGCATGGCGAAGAAAAATCCATTGCTTTTACCGGAGATCTCGGCAGGAAAAACTACCCAGTACTGGATGATCCGCAAACGCTGCCACCGGTTGATTTCCTGGTTTCAGAATCCACCTATGGCGGCCGCTATCACTCCAAAGGCAAATCGGTTGAACAAACCCTCATTGAAGTTATTGATAAAGCTTGCGTTAAAGAGCAGGGCCGTTTAATTATACCGGCGTTTAGTATCGGGCGTACGCAATCCTTAGTTTATTCCTTAAACAAGATATTCAGCGAGGGCTTACTGCCACAGGTAAAGGTTTTTGTTGATAGCCCGATGGCCACCATAGCCACCGGTATTTTCAGGAAATATCACAGCCTGGTGAACCAGGAAGCCCAGGAGTTTTACAAAGACAAAGGCGACGAGTTTGAATTTGACAACCTTACTTATGTAGAAAATTTAAAGGATAGCCGTCAGATCTCCAATTATTACGAACCCTGCATCATCATATCCTCAGCCGGTATGCTGGAGGGCGGGCGTATACAGGATCATCTTTTCTATAACATCCAGAATTATTATTGTACCATCCTGTTTATAGGCTACTGCGCCAAAGGCACCCTTGGTCACCGTTTACTGCGTGGCGACTCCATAGTGCACATTAAAGACCGCGAATTGGCTGTTTACGCCACTATTAAACAAACAGATGTACTCAGCGCTCATGGTGATCATCTTGACCTTACGGATAACGTAAAACAGCAGGACAAGTCAAAACTCAAGAACGTTTTCCTGGTACACGGCGAAGCCGAAAGTATGCAATTACTGGCTGATGATCTGGAACAGAGTGGCTATACCGTTACTATACCTGAGAAAGATGTGGTTTACACACTTTAATATGGGTGGACACATATAATGTGCTTCTACATAAACAACTATCCCGAATTGTCATCCTGAGCGCCGGCGAAGGATCTATTAATGGGCTATGCATGTTGTAGAATAGATGCTTCACTATCGTTCAGCATGACAAGTGGATTATTTCCAATACTTAGAGTGGGTTATCGCTTGCATTCTTAAGAACAAAATGATAAAATGATCTGGGGCCACACTCGGTTTCTACAAGCGTAAATCCCAGCTTTTTAATAATGTGAACAGAAGCATCATTACCAACCTCTACCACGGCAACAATGCGTTTTAGTTTCAGCTGGTTAAAGGCAAATTGTATAAATGCTCGTCCGGCTTCGGTGGCAAATCCGTTTCCCCAGTATTCATGAGCGATGTAAAAACTGAGCGCGCCTTCGTTTTTTATAATCTCGCCGTCTGGTTTATAATGCGGATATACTCCACTCCTGCCAATGTATCTATTTTCAGATTTTAGTATGGTGGCCCAAACCGCCATACGATCATCAATTGGTTGCAGCGGGTCGTTGATAAACCTGTGTTCTGCCTCCTCGCGCGTACGGGGCTTGCCACCAACATAACGTCTTACTTCCGGATCCTGCTCCATGGCACAAAACGCATCCATATCAGCCATGGTGTGTTGCCTGAATAGTAGTCTTTCAGTTGTAAGCATTATTTGTTCTTTGCCGGGTTCCATGTTGGATAATTTACCTCAATTTATAAATTATTATTCAAAACATCTTGTTAAGTCTCAGATGTCATGGTGAGCCTGTCGAACCATGGTGAGTAAGGCCTCTTCGCACAAGTCTTCGACAGACACCATAACAGACAACTTTATAACCATCGTCTGTGTCTTTACAGACGATTTGCATAGTTGCCGGTGCGAACCGCAGCCAACAGGGGAAATGCTTTTCTAAATTGTCATCCTGAGCGCCAGCGAAGGATCTATTAACAGACTATGCATGTTGCTGAATAGATACTTCACTATCGTTCAGCATGACAACGGGTTTTATTTTAAGTATAAAAACAAAATGGCACGAACCTGAAAGATTCGTGCCATTCGCATTAATTCGTAAAGTTCGTGCTTATTTATTTTTTAAAGTGATCAATGATCAGGTTGGCAAGCTCCACACCTATACGTTCCTGGGCCTCGTTAGTGGCAGCGCCAATATGCGGAGTCAGGGAAATTTTAGGGTGTTTTAATATTTCTTCGCGCGGGGTTGGCTCGTTATCAAAAACATCAAGAGCGGCAAATGAAACCTGGCCACTGTTTAAAGCATCAACTAAAGCCAGCTCATCAATTAAGCCGCCACGTGAAATATTTACCAGGCCTACACCTTTTTTGGTTTGAGCCAATTCTTCGGCACCTAAAAGTGCTTTGTCAATAAATGGGGTATGCAGCGTGATGAAATCTGATTGTTTAATCACCTCGTCAAGTGTAGCTGTTTTAACAGTCACTTTTACTTTAGTACCACCACCCAAAACAATATCAACCTCGGGGTTAAAAGGAAAAAGGTCATAAGCAATAACTTCCATACCTACGCCGATAGCAATTTTAGCTACCTCGCGACCGATACGACCAAAACCTACGATACCTAGTGTTTTACCACGCAGCTCAATACCTTTAGCATAAGCCTTTTTCAGGTCATTAAATTTAGTACCGCCATCAACCGGCATTTTACGGTTGCTGTCATGCAGAAAACGTACACCACTAAATAAACTGGCAAATACCAGTTCGGCTACTGATAATGATGAAGAAGCCGGGGTGTTATACACACCAATGCCTTTTTCTTTGGCATAATCAACATCTATATTATCAACACCTACACCACCACGACCAATCAGTTTTAGATTTGGTGTAGCGTCAATTAAGGCTTTACGTACTTTGGTTGCACTACGAACGGTTATCGCATCGTAGTTCTTCAACTTTTCAGGAAGTTCATCCTGTGGAATATTATTGGTATCAACAAAAAATCCGGCATCTTCTAAAAGTTGCTTTCCAATCGGATCTATACCATCATTAGCTAATATTTTGATCATCTTAATTAGGGTCATTAAGTCATGGGGCATCATCATTTTAAAATGACTAATGCCCCAATGACGATAAATTATTTATTATTGTCAGCAAACTCCTGCATTACATCAATCAGCGCAAGTACGCTGCTCAATGGTAACGCGTTATATATTGATGCCCGGAAACCACCAACACTTCTGTGGCCTTTTACACCTATTATGCCTCTTTCATCACACAGTTTAAGGAATGGTTTTTCATGCTCAGGGTTTTCGGCCACAAAGCATACATTCATATTGGAGCGATCTTCAGGCACGCAAACACCTTTAAAGAAAGGATTGCTTTCTATAGCATTGTAAAGCGCTTTTGCTTTGGTAATGTTTTCCTGCTCAATGGCTGCAACACCACCTTTAGCTTTTAACCAACGGAGGGTAAGCATAGATACATAGATAGCAAAACAAGGAGGCGTATTGTACATAGAGCCACCTTCTATCTGAGTTTGATAATTGAACATAGCCGGGATCTTACGATCAACTTTGCCAAGGATATCATCTTTTACAATTACCAGCGTTACACCAGCCGGACCCATATTTTTCTGAGCGCCTGCATATATTAAACCAAAATCGGCAACGTTTACCTTGCGGCTAAATATATCTGACGACATATCACAAACCACCGGTATTGGTGACGATGTTGGCAACTCCTGTAATTGTGTACCGTAAATAGTATTGTTTGAAGTGATGTGGAAATAAGCAGCATCAGCAGGTATGGTATAATCCTTAGGGATATAGGTAAAGTTGCTTTCTTTTGATGTTGCAACAATCTCAACTTCGCCAAAATATTTGGCTTCCTTTATGGCTTTATTTGCCCATACACCTGTTTCAAGGTAAGCCGCTTTACCTGTTGATGGCAACAGGTTATAAGGCGCTAAAGCAAACTGTGTACTGGCACCACCTTGTAAAAACAGTACCGAATAACCTTCAGGAACGTTGAATAATTCTTTCACCAAACTAACAGCTTCATCTAAAACTGCTTCAAATTCTTTTGAACGGTGCGAGATCTCTAACAATGACAATCCTATACCATTAAAATCAATTACCGCCTCAGCAGCTTGTTTTAAAACTTCCTGAGGTAAAATGCCCGGTCCGGCACCAAAATTATGTTTCATATAGTTAACAAATTGTAGGTTCTGTATACACGATTAGGAACTTCGTATTTAGTTGGGCCGAAGTTAATTAATCTGACAAAATATATAGAGATTATTTGCATTTTTTTTAAAATAATCAATTAATCAACAAAAGGCCCTTTGATTGCAAATTTTTAATTAATCCTATTAGGTTGGTAGTAATTATTACAATTGTAATAACTTTTATGCGTTTTTAAGGTTGGATATGGCGGCCGACGGGTTGGCCGACGAGAACACCGAACTGCCTGCAACCAGTACATTAGCACCTGCTGCTACCAGTTTTGAGATATTGTTTTGGTCAACCCCGCCATCAACCTCAATAAATAGATTGGGATTTTTTTCGCGACTCAGTTCTTTAAGATCTTTGAGTTTTTTGTAAGTGTTCTCAATAAATTTTTGTCCGCCAAAGCCCGGGTTTACAGACATGATCAGAACCAGGTCCAGATCAGCAATAATATCCTGCAGTAATGTAACCGGTGTATGCGGATTAAGGGCCACTCCTGCCCTGCATCCCAACTCTTTTATAGCCTGAATAGTGCGATGCAAATGCGGACAAGCCTCATAATGTACCGTAATACCATTAGCTCCAACATCCTTAAAGGCTTTTAAATAACGATCGGGTTCCACAATCATCAAATGCACATCAAACGGTTTGGTAGCATGTTTTTTAGCAGCGCTTACAACCGGGAAGCCAAAAGATATATTAGGCACAAACATGCCATCCATAATATCAACATGCACCCAATCAGCCTCGCTTTTATCTATCATTTCCAGATCACGTTGCAGGTTGGCAAAATCGGCAGCTAAAATTGATGGTGCTATTAAATGGTTCATATGCAAATATAATAATCCCCCCGGCCCCCTGAAGGGAGTGTTCATAAAATTAGTGTAAAGTTTTTTGAGATTTTGGAATGAGAAACGTTCCTGTTCGGATTTTGTTCGGGTTTTGGGGACATCCGAACACGAACATGGAACAGTCACCTCATATTATTTATTTTATTTATACACGCCTCATTGCTTCGTGCCTCGCAATGAGGCGCTTTTTATGTCGCACAACAGATTCTTCACTCCGTTCGGAATGACAAGAAATTTTAGATTTCAATAAAAGGAGTAATTCAAAAATTCTTCCGCCAGCTGGCGGAGGTTGAGGGACTAATCGCAGTTAAGCAAAAGGTCGTAGTACTTTTTCATCAGTACGGTATCATAATTTACCAGGGAGCTATAAGCTTCTGATACCAGTTCATTCAGGATTGATGAACCAAGTTGCCCACCTCCATTGGGAATGGAATCATAATATACAATCAACTCCTTAACCCTTATAATCTCATACAATAGCAACTGGACCAAATCTGTTTGTCCACCCGACTGTATCCCATGCGGATTATTGTTGAGAAAATCTAAAGGATCATTAGTAGAAGAAGTCATTGTTTTTCAAGCAGGATCGGACTTTATGGTTTTACCAACTATCTATTAACTGTTATAAAGTTTAAACAAGTAAATTTTGTTTTACTTTTTAGAAAAAAATACGGGAACTAAAACAGATTAAATAGCAAAACCCTCGAAACGAGGGCTTTGCTATTTAAAATTCAATTCGATTAACTTTCAGCCTTTGGTGACTCTGGCCTTGGTAATAATGCTTTGCGGGAAAGTTTTAATTTTCCTTGTTTATCAACGTCAAGCAATTTTACCCTTACCTCATCGCCTACCTCAAATATACCGTCCATTTTTTCAATGCGGCGGTGGTCAATTTCAGATATGTGCAGTAAGCCATCTTTACCCGGCATAATTTCAACAAAAGCACCAAATGGCATAATTGATTTTACTTTACCTTCATATATTTCGCCCACTTCAGGTTTTGAAGCAATGTTACGGATACGGGTTAAAGCCTGGTCAATAGAGGCTTTGTTATCAGCAAATATCTGAACAATACCCTGGTTGTCTTTTTCTTCGATAGAAATGGTTGCACCTGTTTCGCGCTGCATCTCCTGAATAATTTTACCACCGGGCCCGATAACTGCACCAATAAATTCTTTATCAATTTTAATGGTAACAATACGCGGAGCGTGTGGTTTGTAATCAACACGAGGAGCAGTAAGTGTTTTAGCCATTTCGCCAAGGATGTGCAAACGACCATCTTTAGCCTGGTTCAAAGCATTGGTTAACACTTCGTATGATAAGCCATTGATCTTCAAATCCATCTGAACAGCAACAATACCTTTTTCAGTACCGGTTACTTTAAAGTCCATATCACCCAGGTGATCTTCATCACCTAAAATATCAGAAAGGATAGCATATTTAGTACCCATTTCGTTGGTGATCAACCCCATCGCGATACCTGATACCGGCGATTTGATTTTAATACCAGCATCCATCAGCGCTAATGTACCAGCACAAACTGTTGCCATTGACGACGAACCGTTTGATTCCAATATATCAGATACGATACGGATGGTGTATGGATTTTCATCCTCAGATGGTAATACTTGTTTTAATGAACGCATAGCCAGGTTACCATGACCAATTTCACGACGGCCAGCACCCCTGTTAGGGCGAACCTCACCAGTTGAAAAACCCGGGAAATTATAGTGTAACAGGAATTTTTGGTATCCGTTGATGAACGCGCCATCAATCATTTGCTCATCATCCTTAGCACCTAAGGTAACGGTAGTTAATGATTGAGTTTCGCCACGTGTAAATACAGCTGAACCGTGAGCAGATGGTAAGTAACCAACTTCACTCCAGATAGGGCGGATCTGTGTAGTTGTACGGCCATCTAAACGTTTACCTTCGTCTAATACCAGGTTACGGATAGCATCATACTCCACATCGTGATAGTATTTTTTAGCAAGAAATTTGGTAACATCATCTATCTCACCTAAAGTAGCGATATAAGTGTCACGTACTTCTTTAAATTTAGCCGAACGCTCATCTTTCGCTGATGCAGAAGAAGCGATAGCATAAACCTGATCATAAGTAGCAGCATAGATGGCTTTTTTCAAGTCTTCATTGCTGTTTTCGTGGCAATAAACGCGTTTTTGAGTTTTGCCAACTTCAATAGTTAACTCTTTTTGAGCTAAACACTGTAGTTTAATGGCAGTGTGAGCAAATTTAATAGCCTCAACAAGTTCAGCTTCCTGAATTTCTTTTGATTCACCTTCAACCATGTTAATGTCATGCTCAGAACCAGCAACAATAAACTCTAAAGTTGCTTTCTCTAATTGACTTAACGTTGGGTTGATCACTAACTGGCCATCAACTTTAGCTACACGAACTTCAGATATTGGACCATTAAAAGGGATATCAGAAACAGATAATGCAGCTGATGCAGCTAAACCTGCCAAACAATCAGGCATAATATCCTTATCGGCAGATATTAAAGATATCATCACTTGTGTATCAGCATGATAATCTTCAGGGAACATTGGGCGTAAAGCGCGGTCAACCAAACGAGAGATCAAAACCTCATAGTCTGATAAACGAGCCTCACGGCGTAAAAAACCACCTGGTATACGACCAGTGGCAGCGTATTTTTCCTGATAATCAACAGAAAGGGGTAAAAAATCAACTCCCTCTTTCGCTTCGAGTGATGATACTACAGTAGCCAATAACATGGTATCACCCATTTTAATTACTACAGAGCCATCGGCTTGTTTGGCCAGTTTACCGGTTTCGATCTCAATGGTGCGGCCGTCACCTAAATCAATAACCTTTTTAATTACGTTTAAACTCATCTTGTTTTGTTTGTGATGCGCTTTTCATCTTTCGGAGCGCATCGGTTTTATGTGTGTGAATATTGTTTCAAAGTAAAAAAGCCATCCTCTAAATCAGGATGGCTTTTAAATAAAAACGGAGATAATTACTTAATGATATCCCTTAGCTGTAAAGCCTTGATGATAGCACGGTATCTTTCAATGTCTTTTTTGAATAAGTATGCCAGTAATGCACGGCGTTTACCTACTAATTTTTGAAGTGATAACTGGGTTGAAAAATCATGTTTGTTTTTTTTCAGGTGACCAGTTAAGTGTGCAATACGGGTGGTGAATAATGCTACTTGTCCTTCTGCAGAACCTGTGTCTGTAGCACCTTTACCGTGTTTTGCAAAGATCTCTGCCTTTGCTTCTTTACCTAAATACATTACTTGAATAATATTAAAGCGTGAATGATTAATTAATTGAGGTGCAAAGATACAGTTAGTGTTTCATATATGCAAGGGATTAACAAGTTGAATCAGCGGATATTTACCTATTACCCGTCCAGCTTTTATAGATATCCGCCTGTAGCAAGTCGGGGTTGGGCAGAGGGCTTATCTTAAAGGTTTTCTCTTTCTTGGTACCTAATACAATAGCAACATCTTGTTTTACCAATCCTTTTTGCAATGTAAGCTTCAGGGTATCACCGTTATTTTTTGATTCAAATATGTGATAAAGCAGTTGTTGCGTTGCAGGACTACCGTCAATAGTCAATATACTGGTTCCTCCCCTTACATTTTTATTCCAGGCCGGCGAATTAGGTTCAACTGTAGTTATCTTCAATGTATCACGCTGTTGCCTTACGTTAATGCCTATCCAGGAGTTAAAAGTTGTGGTTGCATTGGTATCTATAGACAAGCCACCATAGGCAAAGTATTTTGGATAATCAGGAGGCTTAACGGTCGAAGCATATTCAAATAATTCGGGCATTGGTATACCGGCCATCTTTTCGCACTCTTTTCTAAATTCCTGCTCCGTAAAACCACGTTTTAACTGTTTATAGTATTTATAGTAAAGCAGGCGCATTACATCGTCAAGCGTTTTTTTATTTTTAGTGGCATGCCGTATGCTAAAATCAAGCATTAATCCAAGTACAGGACCCTTATCATAGTAAGAGATGGTTTTATTAATATCTTCATTTACACGCCCGTTGGGCCCGTCATTCCAGGTATTATAGCTAGCCTGCGTAGCCGATTGGTAAAAATGACCTGGCTTGTTTTCATAGTTTTGAATGTTTTTTTGAAAATCGCTCAGCATATCCTCATCGTTCATTAAACCGGCACGTCTTACTATCAGGTATTCATAATAAACCGTAAACCCTTCTGATACCCACAGCATGTTGGTATGGTTCTCTTTAGAGTAATCAAAAGGCCCCAGCTCAATTGGCCTTATACGTTTTACGTTATAATGATGAAAATATTCATGTGCGATAAAACTGTACAACCTTTTTCTGGCTTGTGGTGAGTCAAAGCCTCCGTTAAAACTTAATGAGGTAGAGTTTAAATGTTCAATTCCTCCCCCACCGGCACCTATTGATAAAAATGTGTAATGTGTATAAGGTATTTCGCCAATAATGTTGCTGCCTGTTTCAACAATCTTTTTAAGATCATTCATAAATCTCTGCCGGTCAAAAGGCGGAAGCTTATAACCAATAAAATTATGCGGCTTACCTTTTACCGTAAATGGTGACAATACTTCCAGATCGCCCATCAGGAAGGGGCTGTCATATAATACATCAAAGTTATCAGCCTTGAACACATGGTATTTCCCGGGGATAGTGTCAAGCCCTGTTGCTACCCTATCCGTCCATTTGCTGTATGGCTTCATCTGTATGGTAACCGGATTATGTAGTTCCTGATCAAGGTACATGAACAAACCGCCGGGTGTGATATATCCTCTTGTTTCGTCAAGGTACACATTACCAACAAAAGCAATTGTAGCCTTCACATCGTATGAAACTTTTACTATACCTCCGTTATTGTTATAAACACGCCAAATGTTCTTTGATGGCTTTTCCCACTTTAGTGTTAAACCTTTATTATCGGTAACGTTAAAATTTTGAACAGCGCCTGCAAAATCAAGCAGTTGGTAGTATCCGGGAGTCCAGGCACACATTTTAAAGTCGAGCGTTTTCTTTGGGGCCTTGCTTATCAGTTCTACATGATAAAAGTGATCAACTGCTTTCTCCATGGAAACAGTATATTGCATATTTGCTGGTTTTTGCTGTGCATATGCAGCAAAACAGAATGGCAAAAAAATAAACAGCGGTAGTTTACACAGTATTTTCATTGTAGGTGATGAGTTTCGTCCTAAGATAAGAAAAACCCGAACAGATAATAATAGCAAACTGGTTATAAAAACGAGTTGTTCATGAATCAACCACCCACTTAATAACCCAACTCCTTATCTTTGCCTCATGAATACTCTTGTATACTCTACTTTTGAAACCGAACTGCGCGTGCGCCCTGATGATATTGATATGTTTCACCATGTACATAACAGCAAATATTTTGACTATGTACTGGCTGCCCGCTATGATCAGATGGAACGCTGTTATGGCATGGCGATGGAGAAATTCATGGAACGTGGTTTTGGCTGGGTAGTACGTACTGCACACGTTGACTATAAACGTGCCTTAACTATGGGCGACTACTTTATTGTAAAAACCGGTATCGAAAGCATTGACGATAAAGGTTGCCGCGTAAAATTTACCATCACCAACAAAGCCACCAACAAAATATGTTGCGATGGCTGGTTTGATTATACCATGATTGATATGGCCACCGGTCGCGGAGCTAAGATCCCGCAGGATGTAATTGACCAATATTTGATTTAGTTGGCGGAAGTTTTGAGTGATGAGTTGTGAGTTTTTGTCTGAACCAGGATTTATGGAATTAAAGGATTACAAGGCTTTTTGACTAAATTGTTTGTCATTTTAACTCAGTTCTCAGAACTACTTCTTACTCACCATTCCCTCATACTTGTAATAGTTATTATAGAAAAGCAAATAGGCGATCACAAGGTTCAGCGGTATCAACAGCCATAACAGGTGAAACATAATTACCCAAAACAGCACCATGAATAGTCCAAATATCCACTGCAGGTATTTATCCATATTAAGGCCAAACCAGTACAACAGGCTATGAAACAACAGGACTATGCTTAAACCTGCCAGCAATAACTCCAAAGCCATTAATGGTTGAAATCTACTGAAAAGCCACACGCTCTCGGGCAGCAATAAAAAGAAGTAAACTCCGATAAAATTTAAAAATAGGTTGAACCTGCTAAATGGCAGGTTACGCGAAAAACTCAGTAACGTTTCCTCAAAACGGCGTTCTTCAAATATCAGGATGGTATGAGCAGTTATTACTGCCAACATGGCTATACCGGCTACCCGCAGATCGGTCTTTACATCGGCAAACAAATAAAACACTCCAGTAATTATTAACCATGCAAGTCCTTTAGTAATAAAATATGGCACCTTCAACTTATCAAAAACGTGATATACATACAAACTAAAATAAGGTTTGCGCCAACCACTGCTTAATCTTAATAATACGGACTGACTACTCCCATCAATCAAACGGTTAACTACGCGTACATATAACATCGCGCTGCACCATATCATAACAGATAAAAACACGAGGATAACTACAGGCAACACATAAAAATGATGTGTTATGCCAACACAAACAGTCAGCAAGGCATAAACAATAACCGGTGCTAAAATAGCAGCCTGTGCATAATACCAGCTTTTACGTTGCTCTGATCTGCTTAACGAGGTACTGCTGTAAAATAAAAATTGTTTATCGGGTGCAAAAAACTGCCCTATCACATAATGCCAGCTTTTAAAAATATATAAAAGCCAGCCGCCCATTACCAAAGCCAGCATTACAGGGCTGCTAGTCATACCCAGCATCAATGACTTGTGATAGCTTATCAGCATATTGCCTGGCACTGCACCTACCATTATAAAAAACACAAACAGCAAAATAGCAGCATGTACCTGGTAAAAACCACTGGCAAATACTTTGAGCAATACTTTAGTTAAGGGTTGCTGCATCAGGCAATAAACTTCAGGGTTTGATCCTCTACCAGTAATTCATGCGCTGCAGGCAACTCCGCATGTTCCAGCGCCTGGTGTGATGACAGCAAAAAGCTGATTCCCTCCTGATTATAACGTTCGGCAATCCAGCTATTGAGTATTTTTAACGAGGCCGTATCAATGGTAATCAATGGCTCATCCAGCAGGATCAGTTTTGGTTTACCCATAAAAGCCAGTACCAGCGATAATTTTTTAAGCATCCCGCTGGAATATGTGCCAACGGGCCGGTTTACATAAGCCTGCATGTACATAGTTTCAATATAATGCTGCTCTTGCCCTGCCGGCGCATCTTTAGCTTGAGCAAACAACGCTATCATTTCCTTACCGGTTAAAAATTCCGGGAAAACAGGTTCGGCTTCTGCAAAATTTACTAGTTTACGGTATGCTACCGGTTGCTTTTTAATACTGATGCTATTGTTCAGTAAAATATCACCCTCAAAAGATAATATACCAGCTATGGACTTAAGTAAGGTACTCTTGCCTGAACCATTAACACCTTTTATCCAATAGATGCCTGGATCGATGGATAACTCATCAACCTTCAACGCGGGGAAGCCGCCATATAGTTTTTTGAAGTTTTTAAATTGCAGCATTCGTAATTTGATGATGAAAACTATGGTATGTTACAAACAAAAGAGACGCAAATATGCGTCTCTACAATAAATCCGAAATCGAAAATTCCATTCCGAAATCCCTAAATCGCGCCTTCTATCAACGCACCATAAAACTCGCCCAGATCCAGGCCTATTGCTCTTACTTGCTGCGGTATCAGGCTATTGGTCGATTGCCCTGGGGTGGTATTGATCTCAATGAAATAAAATTCATTGGTGTTTTCCAGCAAAATAAAATCTACCCGTACCATACCTTTACAGTTCAATCGGGTGTATACTTCGGTTACAATGCCTGCAATACGCTCGTTTTGTTCTGGTGTTAGATTTGCCGGGGTTATCTCTTCTGTTACACCTGGAGTGTACTTGGCCTCATAATCAAAAAAATCTTTAGAGGTGATGATCTCAGTAGCAGGTAATACGGTTATTTTACCATGCAGCCTGGCGATACCGATGCTAAACTCACGACCTTTTATAAATTCCTCTACCAGGATCTGCTCATCTTCATGAAACGCTTTTTTCAGCGCATCAGGCAATGTAGCCACATTATAAACTTTACTCATCCCCACGCTGCTGCCACCATTATTTGGTTTAATAAACAAGGGAAATTTCAAAGTAGCGGCAATAATAGCCACATCATGCATATCTTTTTCAAAAAGGCGCATGGAATGAGCCGTGTGCAAACCATGTATACCATTTACCAAAGTTTTGGTATAAGCCTTATTCATAGTGATGGCGGCGGTAGTGGTGTCACAGGTGTTATAAGGTATGCTTAGCATATCAAAATAACCCTGTAGTTTACCATCTTCGCCTGGAGTGCCGTGAATGGTAATAAAGGCAAAGTCGAATTTTATTTTTTGCCCCTGTACGGTTATCGTAAAATCATTTTTATCAACATCAACCGGGCCATTATCCGATTCATGAAACCACCTGTCGCGATTAATAAATATAGTGTAAACCTTATATTTATCGACAGATAAACTGGCCGCTATGTTTTTAGCGCTATTTACTGATACTTCATACTCACCGGTAAAGCCACCGGCCAGAAGGGCTATGTTTTTGATTGTCATATTTTGATTGGGGTATTATATTTTCGGTTTCGAAAGTAAGGATAAAAGTTTTGAATACTAAATCTGAAATCGAAATTCCGAATTCCCAAATCCAAAATTATCCTTATGTTTGATACTTAATTTGACTGTAATTATCCTTATATATACCAATGAGCAAATTTGGGGCTTACTTAAAAACAAAATCATTCCGCAATAACATTATCATGGCTATTATCACGGTAATAGTTATTGTTTTAATAGCCTTTTATAGCTTAGGATATTATACAAATCACGGATCGGGAATACCTGTGCCTAAATTAAAGGGCGAATCGATTGACCGGGCCATGGCTTTATTAAAAGAACAGGGGTTTGGTTATAAAATTGACTCTGTTTATGTGCAGGATGTGGCCCCAGGCACCATTGTTGAACAGGATCCTGATGCCGGAACCAATGTAAAAGAAGGCCGGATTATTTATTTAACCATGGTAACTTTGCTGGCTCCCAGCATTTCATTACCTGATCTGGAACAAAGCAGCTATCGCGAAGCTGTAGCAACACTGTCAAATTATGGCTTAAAAATTGGTGATACTACTTACCGTTCTGATATAGCCCGCGATCGTATACTAGAAGTGCGTTTTGGCGGGCAGGTGATAAAAACGGGCACCAAGATACCAAAAGGATCTCGTATTGACCTGGTTTTGGGAGATGGCGAAGGTGCGAGTGAGGTTGATATTCCTGAACTGGTACACCTTGATCTGGATGCTGCCCGTTTTGCCATCAAGGGTTCTGGATTAACCATAGGTACTATTACCTATCAGGGAACAATAACCGACTCAACCAATGTAGTAGTGGTATCGCAATACCCTATGAAAACCGACTCGCTGAGCAAAACCAGCATTGGCACACGTATAAACATTACAGTTACACAAGGCACTAAAACCGATGCCCCAACAAATTAATGCTACAGAACTGCTTACCCGTTTAAACAATGGCGAGCGGTTAAATCTGATTGATGTTAGGGAGGTTATAGAATATCATACCTATAATATAGGCGGACGTAACATTCCTTTATCAAAACTGGAACAAAGCATAAATAAACTGGGTTACAACAAAACCGACGAGATAATCGTTATCTGCAAAGTTGGTTTAAGAAGCGAGAGCGCTCAAACTATATTGCGGGAAAATGGTTATCAAGATGTTAAAAATTTAACCGGCGGATTGTTAGCGTTCCGAAAACTGAAATAATCATTTAAACATTCTATTCATCATGACTGAACAAAAAGCGCCATCAAAGGGTATATTAAAAAAATTCATCATAGCCCTGGTGCTCGTTATTATTGTTTTACTTGGCTTTACAGGAGTAAACTATTATTTAAAATACTTTGGCCCCAACGTTACCGCCAAACAGGAATATCTGTATATACATACCGATGCTACCTATGCCGACGTATTGAAAACCATTCAACAACAAGACATAGTTAAAGATACCGTAACCTTTAACTGGGCGGCTACTAACATGAACTATGTTAAAAGGGTAAAACCGGGTAAATATCGCCTGCATGAAGGTATGAGCAACCGCAAACTGATCAATATGCTGGCATCAGGCACACAAGAGCCCGTACAGCTTGAATTTCATGGCTTAAGACAAAAGGAACAATTTGCTGGCTTCGTATCAAAAAAAATCGAACCCGATTCAGTTTCAATTATTCGCCTGCTGGATTCATCAAGCTATGTGGCACAATATGGCTTTACAACCGAGAATGTGTACACTATGTTTATGCCTAACTCCTACCAGCTATACTGGAATACATCACCAGACAAGTTTTTTAAAAGGATGTATGCTAATTATGAAAAATTCTGGACGCAGGAACGTAAACAGCAGGCTGCTGCTTTAAACCTGTCACCGCCCGAGGTATCTGTTTTAGCCTCTATAGTTGATGCGGAGGCCCTGCATGATGACGAAATGCCCGCTGTGGCCGGTTTGTATTTGAACAGGCTAAAAAAAGGCATGACACTGGACGCAGATCCTACTGTAATCTTTGCCCTGAATGATTTTACTATTAAGCGCGTATTAACCCGGTACCTGTCATACAACTCTCCTTATAATACCTATTTGCATAAGGGTTTACCTCCGGGACCTATTATGATGCCATCTGTAAACGCGGTAAAGGCCGTTCTGAACTATCAGAAAAACGATTACATCTACATGTGCGCCAAAGCCGATTTTTCTGGCTACCACGCTTTTGCTACCAATGTTGCCGATCATTTGGTGAACGCGCATAAGTTTCACCAGGCCCTTAACGACAGAAATATCAAACGCTAATGTTTGAGCATATCACCAAAATAAGGGTGCGCTATGGCGAAACCGATCAAATGGGTTACATGTACTATGGCAATTATGCTGAGTTTTATGAGGTGGGTCGTGTTGAAATGCTCCGTAGCCTGGGCTTAACCTATAGTGGCATGGAACAATCTGGCATCATGATGCCGGTGTTGGAGTTGAAGTGTAAATATTTAAAACCGGCTTTGTACGACGAGGAAATCAGTGTGAAGGTGATTATGGATAAAATGCCCGGCATACGCATCCATTTCAGGTACGAGCTAAGTAACGAGAAAGGCGAATTGATAAACCAGGGCGAAACCTTGCTTGTGTTCATTAACATGAAAACAAACCGGCCATGCCTGCCCCCACAGGATTTCATTGATAAATTAGTACCATTTTTTGAGTAATTTTGGCCTAAATGAAATGGCTACATCATTTTTTGCTCCGGTTTGCATTTTACCGATACCTTATTGACTGGACAAAATACATTATACTTCCGGGATTTCGTCCACTACCGCTGTATACTGTTATTGATTTCTTTATCAAGGAGATCACTAACAGTTCATTGGTTAACAGGGCATCGTCACTGGCATATAGTTTTATGCTGGCTCTGTTTCCGGCAACCATATTTTTGTTTACGCTTATCCCCTACATCCCTATACATAATTTTCAGCGGGAGCTACTGCGGATACTGGCAACTGTTATGCCCACCAACGCTTACCTGGCGTTTAAAGACACCATTATTGATATTATTAAAAATCAAAATGGCAAGTTGTTATCCCTGGGCTTTTTATCAACCATATATTTTTCAACTAACGGAGTAACCAACCTGATGAAGGCTTTTAATAAGTCATCGCTCATTACAGATAGGCGAAGCTGGCTAAAAAGGCGTTTAACGGCACTATCGTTAACCGTAGCAATCAGCATGGCCCTTTTTATTGCCATTGGCATTATGATAGCAGGACAAGCCGTAATAAGCTCTATCAGACAACATCTGGATAGCACAAGTCATTTCTGGATCTACCCAATCCTCTTACTTCGCTGGATAGTAATCATTGTTATATTTTTTGTAACCGTATCTTTCTTGTACCGTTACGGGCCGGCACACAAAAAGAAGTGGAAGTTTATTAACCCAGGGTCAATCCTGGCAACAGGACTGGCTGTATTAACATCAATAGGATTTTCTTACTATATCAACAATTTCTCATCGTACAACAAGGTATATGGCTCCATAGGTACATTGATCGTGGTGATGATCTGGATGTATCTAAACTCGCTGATTTTGCTCATTGGTTTTGAATTAAACGCCAGTATTGAGCTTTCAAAACGCAATATCAGGATAGTAAAACCGCGTTATAACAGCTTTAGGAGCAAAAAAACGGATATTACGAAAAATTAAACCCCTGGCTTTCAAATGCTTATTAAGCAATATTAAATAATTGAAAAAAAACGGTAAACAGATTTGTCAATTCGGTTCAGATTTGTACTTTTGTCGCCGGAGAGCTGGCAGAGTGGTCGATTGCGGCAGTCTTGAAAACTGTTGAACTGTGAAAGGTTCCTGGGGTTCGAATCCCTAGCTCTCCGCCAAAAATACAAAGCCCTGTATACAGGGCTTTTTTTATGAAGCGTAAAGGATTCGAACCTTCCTTTGTAAAATTGCAAAACCCCTTATTTATTCAAATTAAGGGGTTTTTGATTTATGACCTTCTTCCAAAACATAAAAATATTCAAAATCTGATTGCGTCTTTCGGTGCGTCTTTTACATTGAAAAAAGACGCTCTAAGTTCCATTTAAACAACTAAAAAAAGGCAATAAGAAACCCTACAGATAGTTCTGATTAATACCTTCCAACACTACCTATTTTTTGATATGACATACTGCTTCAGCAGATTTGATGACATTAAAAAATGATCATGTTAGAAAAAAGCTTCGGTTTGCTTTACTATTTAAAGCAAGCCAAAAATCAAAAAGATGAAAAAAGATATGTTTACTTACGTATAACAGTAGATGGCGACCGCCGGGAGATATCTACAAAAAGACAATGGATATCTAATCAATGGAACTCGCAATTAGGCAGGGCAAATGGCGACAACGAAGAAACAGAAGAATTGAACTCCTACTTAGATCTGATTTCATGTAAAGTTTATCAGGCGAAAATCAAACTACTTGAAGGCAATAAACCCGTAACTGCGGAAAATATAAAAGAAGTACTCATTGGAAAAGATAAAAAAAAACATTTCATCATGGAAGCATTCCAACTTCATAACAAACAAATGAAGGCTTTAGTAGGGCAAGAAGTCGCTCCAGCTACATTAACTCGTTATAAGACCGCATACAAGCATGTAAACAACTTTATTAGGTGGAAGTATGGAAAAGACGACCTAGAAGTAAAGGAGTTGGATTATGAATTTATATCACAGTTTGTATTCTGGCTTAAAACAGAAAGATATTGCCGTAACAACACGGCAATAAAATACCTGGGAAATTTCAAAAAAGTTGTCTTGGAATGTAAACAAAAAGGGCTGCTAACCAACGATCCGTTTTTGGGTTTTAGAACAAAACGAGATGAGGTAGCCCCAGTTGTTTTAACCAAGGATGAGCTAACCAGAATAACGCATAAACAATTCGACACAAAACGGCTCAACTATGTCCGGGACATATTTCTTTTTAGTTGTTATACAGGGTTAGCTTATAGTGATGTTTAAAAACTGCGTACTTCTAATATTGTAATTGGCGTGGATGGCGATAAGTGGATCAACACAGACCGGCAAAAGACAAAATCAAGTACGAGACTCCCCTTGCTGCCTAATGCCCTGGCTATTCTTGACAAATACCAAGATCACCCCAAATGCTTAAACAAAGGGACTCTCCTACCTGTCCTTACTAATCAAAAAATGAATTCTTACTGTGCGCCCGTAAAGGTTGCGTAATGAATGTCTCTTTAGCAAGAGACTAGACTAGGTTCCAAGTCTACTCCCGACCGACTTATCTGGAGGGGAAACCCAATAGGGAGTGTAGCATGTCGGTTGCAGC
>JAUCSE010000125.1 GCA_030445275.1 Mucilaginibacter sp. | reverse complement strand
GACGGCAGTTTTCTGACCGGTACGTTCGCCGACTACTTGGTGCCGACCGCTACGGAAGTCCCCGATCTCGTCATTCTTCACATGGAGACGCCGTCACCCTTCACGGCGCTCGGCGCCAAAGGGGTCGGAGAAGGCAACTGCATGTCGACCCCGGTTTGCATCGCTAATGCGGTCGCCGATGCCCTGGGTGTGAAGGACGTCGATCTTCCTCTCGTCCCTGCCAAACTTGCGGACCTCGTTCGCGGCGACGAACGGCCGCGGCCGGCCGGACATCGCACCGCGGCTCCGAAGGCCGCCAAGGTCGGCCGTCAACTCAATGGCGAGGGAAGCGCGGAGGTGGCCGCGTCGCCAGAGGCCGTCTGGAAAATGCTACTCGATCCGGCGACGCTTCAGGCCGTCATTCCCGGGTGTCATGGCGTGGAAAAGATCTCCGACACGCATTTCCGGGCCGATGTCACCATCGGGATAGGCCCGGTCAAGGGCCGCTATCGTGCCGAGGTCAAGCTGTCCGACCTCGATGAACCGCGGGCCGTGACACTGGGAGGTTTCGCCGAAGGCGCGCTCGGTTTCGGCGATGGCGAAGGCCGCATCACGCTAGCTCCGGAAGGCGCAGGAACGATAGTGAGATACAAATACGACGCCGCGATCGGCGGCAAGGTCGCGAGTATCGGCGGCCGTCTGCTCGATGGCGCGGCACGCGTCATCATCGGGCAGTTCTTTGCGGCGTTGGCCCGCCAGGCCGGCGGTGGAGCACGCGACGGCGCGCCGTCACCGCTAGGCAAGTTGCGTGCCTTGTTCGGGAGGCGGCCATGAAGCCGGCGGTGTTCGACTACGTTCGCGCAGAAACGCTCGAGGAAGTGCTGGCCGTTCTCGCCGAAGAGGGAGGTGACGCAAGGATCATCGCTGGCGGCCAGTCGCTGATGGCGATGTTGAACACGCGCTTGGCCAAGCCCAAGGTCTTGATCGACATCATGCGTCTCAAGGAACTCGACCGAATCGATAGCACGGCGGCAGTCGTGAAAATCGGCGCTGGCGTGAGGCAGCGAGCGTTGCTGAACTGGCCCCAGCTGTCCGAAAAATTGCGCCTCGTCGCGCTCGCTCTGCCATGGACCGGGCATGTGCAGACCCGCAGCCGCGGGACTATATGCGGTTCGATCGCCCATGCAGATCCTAGCGCAGAAATGCCGCTGGCGTTGCTGGCGCTGCGCGGCGAGTTTCACCTAACAACGGCCAAGAGACTTCGAAGGCTCTCGGCGGCAGATTTCTTCACGGGCATGATGTCTACCGCACGCGCAGATGATGAGATTATTGAGGCGGTTTCCTTCCCCTCGGTAGTCGGCACGCGCTGCGCATTTCGCGAAGTTGCGCGGCGTCACGGCGACTTCGCCATAGTGGCCTGCGCCGCGGTTGCCACCAAGGAAGGCGTTCGTTTCACGGTCGGCGGCGTTGCGGATATGGCAGCCGCGCGCGATTGGCCGCGGCTCGACGGCAGCGCTCTCGACGATGCGCTGAATGCCTTCGCCCACGAGCTCGACGCACGCGACGACGTGCATGCCACAGCGCGCTATCGCCGCGATCTTGTCCGGTTGATCGGGCGCGATCTGATCCGGGAGGTACTGCATTGACACGATTGCAATCTGACCGACGCCACCACGTGCAATTTGCCCTGAATGGTGCGGACGCTCATGGAGAAGCCGAACCGCGATTGCTGCTGACCGACTTCCTGCGCCACCAGATTGGCGCCACCGGCACGCACGTCGGATGCGAGCACGGCGTCTGCGGTGCCTGCACTGTGACAGTGGACGGAATGATCACTCGTGCCTGTCTGACACTTGCGGTTCAGATCGACGGTTGCGATGTGCGGACCATCGAAGGCCTGGCACCTGCGTCGGATCGTCTTGGTGTCTTACAAGCCGCGTTCAAGCGCCATCACGCGTTGCAATGTGGCTTCTGCACGGCCGGTATCCTCATGTCTCTCGACCACTTTCTTCGTGAACGGCCGATGCCTACCGGCAGCGAGATTCGCGACCTGTTGAGCGGCCATCTGTGCCGATGCACCGGCTACACACCGATCATCCACGCGGCGCTCGACGCCGCGGCCGCGTTGGCAAACCATTCCCATACAGAGAAGACAGATGCTTGATCTCGGCACCAGCTTCATCGCCAGCGTAGCACGCGATCCCGGCGCTATCGCGATTGTGGACGGCGACGTGCGGCCGACATACGCGCAGTGGTATACGCGGATATCCTCGGCTGTTGCTGCATTCGACGAACTCGGTTTGCGGCCGGGCGACCACGTCATCACGGCTCTGCAAAACCGTTGGGAAGCCGCGACGATCTATTGGGCCTGCCAATTTGCCGGGATCGTGATCACACCCGTCAACTGGCGCGCCAAGTCGGATGAACTCGATTTCTGTATCGAGAACTCCGAGGCGCGCGTCGTTGTCTATGAAGGAGCATCGGCCGCGGCGGTCGCCGATTCCAGCCTGGCGTGCAATTTGCGACGCGTTGCGGTCGGCGATCAGACCGTCGGCGACCAGCAAGCCATCTCTTTCGCCGAGATAACCCGGCAGGTGTCGTCAGACGAGACCCCGCGCGTCGGCTCGGAAGCCTGGTCG
>JAUCSE010000113.1 GCA_030445275.1 Mucilaginibacter sp. | reverse complement strand
GAGCTGGATGCCGGCGGCTTCTTCTTTCCCCCCGCCAAGAAGGGCGCCATGGTGCGCAACATCCGCGCCATGATATTGAGCAGCCGCCTGACCGACCAGCAGGCGCGCACCATCCGCGGCATGATCGTGGCGCTGGTGCGCAACAAATACAGAGGCCAACCTTGAGCGCATTGCCCATCATCGGATTTGTGCTGGTCGCCCTGCTGGCGGTGGCGTTCGCGGTGGTGCCGCTGGTTTACGGCTGGGAGAAAAAGCGCGCGCTGCTGATGGCCGCCATCGCGCTGTTCATGCTGGGCATCGGCGGCGGGGTTTACTGGATGGTGGGCCGCCCACAGCTTGCCCGCCGCGCGGCGCAGGGACTGAACACCCACGACATGAAAGGGCTGGTGCCCTATCTGATCGCGCAGTTGCGCAAGACACCGAATGACGTGCGCGGCTGGCGCTATCTGGGGCAGGTCTACATGACCGCCAATGATCCGGTCGATGCCGCCAAGGCGCTGGCCAAGGCCATTGCGCTCACCGGGCACGGCGATCCCGAGCTGGACGCCGCCTATGGCGAGGCGCTGGTGCTGTCGAACAATGGCGTGGTGCCGGACGCGGCCGAGACCGCCTTCCAGGACGCGCTGCGCGCCGATCCGTCCAATCCGCCGGCGCGCTTCTATCTGGGTCTGGCGCGGGTGCAGCACAAGGACAAGCTGGGCGCGATTGCCTATTGGCAGAGCCTGTTGAACGAAGCCCCGCCCACCTCGCAGCTGCACCAGATGCTGGTGGACCGGCTGGCGGCGCTGACGGCACAGAGCGGCGGCCGTCCCGATCCGCGCCAGATGGTGGCGATGCTGGCGGCGCGGCTGAAGGCCGATCCCAATGACGCGCTGGGCTGGGTGCGGTTGATAAACGCCTATACCGTGCTGGGCGAGATGGACAAGGCGAAGGATGCGCTGGCAACGGCGCGCGCCACCTTCAAAGGCAACAAGGACGCGCAGACCGCGTTCGATTCAATTGCCAAGCAGATCAAGTAGCATTGTCATTCCCGCGCAAGCGGGAATCCAACTTCTTTCACCCGCACATCTGCAAGAAAGCTGGATCCCCGCTTGCGCGGGGATGACACCGGTGGGGTGTGGTCAGACCGGCATCTTGCGCTTGGTGTATTCGCGGATCCGATGCACGATCTCCTCACCCGGTGACGGCATCAGGCGCATGCCCTGGTCGTAGCTTTGCTCCATGGTGGCACCGGGACTGCCGGTGCCCAGCCACATGATGCCGTTCTTCTTCGCGGCCAGGCGGACATGCTCCAGGCCCTCGACATATTTCGGCGTGGCCATGATCTTGGCGCGTTCCTCGCGGCTCTGGGGCTTGATGGCGTCCCAGCCCAGGTATGACCAGCTGTTGTCGGATGGGCCGGGTTCGGCAAATGCCAGACCCTGGATCGCCATGATCTGTTCCGCATTCTCCACCGCGTGGCGGTTTTCCAGCTTGAAGCCCATCGAAATCTCGCCTTTGGGATTGTGCGGCCAGCAATCGGCGGTGGCCAGATATTCGTCATTCCTGATGCCCCAGATATGCTGGGCAAAAACCTGGCTGCCCGAACCGCGGCTGCCTTCGATGGGATATTCCTTCACCCCCGGCATGGTGAATTTGAAGCGCGCGGCGGAAATGGCGATCTCGCCGGCTTCGGGGGAATGCATCTCGCAGATCAGGCAGCCATGGACGCCGGCGGCCAGCGCCTGCTGGATCTGCCAGGCATTGGCGCGCATCGAGGGACCGTCAAAACCCACCGCCGGCAAGGTGACATACACCATCGGGGTGCGATGCACGGACGGCGTGGGGCCGCCATCGACAAGTCCCTGCATGAAGTTGCGCAGGTTGGAGAAGTCGAAGCAGCCATTCTCCATCTCGTAATTGATCACATCGCAGAAGGTCTGCGACAGGCGCTTGCCTTCCTCGTAGCCATCGGGCGCGCCGGAGGGCGCATAGACTTCGTAAAAGGCGACCTGGTTGTCTTCCCACAATTCGATCGCCTTGTTGGCGCGGCGCGGCTTGTAGTTCAGGTCCACGCTGGACGCCTGCGGCAGGGTACGGGCCCAGCTTTTCCGGAAGCCGCCGCCCTTGGATGCCGTGCCGAAATAATTGGGGCTTTCGAGCATGGTCCTGCCGGCCGCGTGCGGCACGCCCGCCGGTATCTGCGCCTGCGCCGCGCCGGTCACGGCCAGACCCGCGCCGATCATGGCGCCGCCGGTCAGAAAATCGCGCTTCTTGATGTCCATGGCTATTTCCCCTGCTTGTTGTTGTTGGGGAAAGCCTGCCATCAGATCGCGTTTCTGTCAGCCGCTTTCTTCATCGTCCGAATTGATGCGCTGCGGCGTAGCACCAAGGTTCCGCAGCATTGCTTCCAGCGCCTGCACGGCATGTTCCACCGCCGCGCCGTCGCGGCCGCGCGTCACCAGCTGGGCGCCATAGGGCTGCACCGACGCCTCGCGGTAGAAAGGATAGGAGCCGATGGAGACCTCCTTGTGTTCACGCGCGACCGCCGCCAGGCCGGGCGCGATCCTGCCTTCGGGGATGGCGGCCTCCAGGGTGACGCTGTGCACCAGCGTGCCGCGCGGCAGCTCGGGGGCGAGGCTCTCCAGCATGGCGCGCATCACCATCGGCACCCCGGCCATCACATAGACATTGCTGATGTGAAAGCCCGGCGCGGCGGAGACCGAATTGGCGATCAGGCTGGCGCCGTGGGGGATGCGGGCCATGCGCTGGCGCATCTCGTTGAACTCGCCCGGCGCATAGCGCCCTTCCAGCAGGGCGAAGGCCCCGGCATGGATGCCGATGTCCACATCGAAGGCGGCGGCCACCGCGTCGG
>JAUCSE010000060.1 GCA_030445275.1 Mucilaginibacter sp. | reverse complement strand
TAGGCAATCATAAAAGACAGGGAACTAATACGAGCGATAGTGCTAAAAACTAAGCAATGACTATAGTTCACCCTGTCTTTTATAATAACCTTCTTCACAAAGTTTTTAGTTCTTAACACCCCCCTGCCCCCCCCCGTTCCAACAATAGCAATCTTTATTGTTTTTCCTTTTCTTAGACCAAAGGTATTGTCCTGTATCTACAGCTTAAACCTCCTCTACCTTGCGGCTTACAGTTTGAATTTCGGGATTAGCATAATCATTTTCGATCAGGCCGTCGCGCATACGCACAATACGGTGGGCGTGCTTGGCTATATCCTCTTCGTGGGTTACTAATATGATGGTGTTGCCTTTGGCATGTATATCCTCAATCAAACCCATGATCTCGATAGATGTCTTGGTATCCAGGTTACCGGTGGGCTCATCGGCCAGGATAATGGATGGGTTATTGATGAGGGCACGGGCTACAGCTACACGCTGTCTCTGACCGCCTGATAGCTCATTGGGCTTATGATCGATACGATTACCCAAACCAACATTTTTAAGCGCGTTAGTGGCCCTTTCCGTACGGTTTTCCTTATTGATGCCGGCATAAATTAAGGGCAGGGCAACATTATCAAGCGCGGTATTACGTGGCAACAGGTTAAATGTTTGGAAAACGAAACCGATCTCGGAGTTACGCACTTCAGCTAGTTCATTATCGGTCATATGACTTACGTTGATGCCATTCAATATATATTCGCCTTTGGAGGGGGTATCCAAACAGCCCAGAATATTCATGAGCGTTGATTTACCCGAACCTGACGGCCCCATTAATGCCACAAACTCACCTTTATTGATAGTTAACGAAACCGATTTAAGGGCATGAATAACTTCAGTACCTATCACGTACTTACGTCCGATATCGTTTATGGTTATTAATGGTTTGTCAGTATTTAATGGCTCCATATATATTTTTTGTTTGGACGATGTTTTGTACCTATTGTTACAGGGGGGTAAAGTTTTTAGTATGGAGTATTGAGTTTTGAGTCTGAAAGCCTTATAAGCCTAAATCTCAGTGTCAAACTCAACACTCATAACTCAATACTCATAACTCAATACTCCTTTAGCTTATTTCTCGATCACCTTAGCTACCAGGAAATAATTATCATCATGCTTGGGGGCGTTCTGCAATGCTTCCTGGTGGGTTATTTGTTGTTTAACCACATCATCGCGTAAAACATTTACGTCATTGGTCATGTATACCAATGGTTCAACGCCTGTTGTATCCAGCTCATTAAGCTTGGCCATAAAATCAAGTATCTTGCTCATATCCTTGATCATTTCCTGTTTTTCCGTTTCGTTAAGTTCTAAACGGGCAAGGTGGGCAACTTTTTCAACTGTTTCTTTATCTATGGTCATGCGTGTTGCAATTTTTCTTTTATTATAGCGTATACCTCATCGCGCAGCGCGTCGGCATCATCTAAAGTTAAATGAGCCGTTTCAATGGGCTTATGTACAAATATATCACAAATTCCGGGTCTGCTGCCAAATTCCTTTCCGGTATCCCAAAGCACTTTCCAGGTATCTAACGAGGTAACCGGAATGATGGGTACTTTCATTTCAATGGCCAACCTGAATGGGCCATTCTTAAAAGCATGCAAATGAGGTGGATAAGCATCAGGAATGGTAGCTTCAGGGAATATCACCACACTTATACCCCTCTTTAACCGCTCACCGGCTATTTTAAATGCCCGGAATGACGACATTTTGCTTTTCCGGTTTACGGTGATATCTATCGTGTTGAAAAAAAACCTCAATACGTAATTATCCATCAACTCTTCCTTACCTATAAAGCAATGGTTGTTATGCAAATTGGTACTGATGGCCGATACATCAAGGTTAGAAGTATGATTAGGACATATCACATAAGTTCTACTCCAGTCTATCGGGGCTTCATATTTGGCGCGATAAAATATACCTGAAGATCCCGAACTTATCAGGGCAATTACTCGCCTTAACCTGTTGATGTATTGATACTTTTGAGGTCTTTTACTAAGCAGATATAGCACCGGCCAGAAAAGTATAAAAAAGAATGCGACACTATACCTGTAAAAATATGTGTGTATCCTTTTTAATATCAATTTCATCGCGACCAAAATTAGAAAAAATACTCACTTAAGCGCAAGCTAAACTGTTACCAGTTGTGAACGTGCTTCCAATTTCTGTTTCATGAGGTCATAAACCTCATCGCGCAAGGCATCGGCATCATCAATGGTGAGGTGGGTAGTATCAATAGGCTTATGCACAAAAAACTTACAAACCCCGGGCTTACTGCCATATTCAGTTCCGTTATCCCAGAATATTTGCCAGGTATTGGATGATGTTACCGGCAAAATGGGTATCTTCAGTTCAATAGCCAGTCTGAACGGACCATTTTTAAAAGCCTGCAACGTAGGTGGGTACTGTTCTGCAATCCCCCCTTCCGGAAATATGATCAGCGTTGTACCGCCTTGTAATTTTTCGGCCGCCTTTTTAAACGCCCGGAATGACGACATCTTGCTATCTCTGTTTACCGGAATATCAACTGTACGAAAGAACAGGCCGGTTACAAGCTCATCCGCCAGTTCCTGTTTGCCCATAAAGCTGTAATCGCTCTTTACCAACATACACATTGCCGTGATATCCAGATTGGATGTATGATTGGGGCAAACAATATAGGTTTTGCTCCAGTCCATAGGTTCTTCAAAGGTAAAGCGGTAAAAAAAGCCTACAAAGGCCGAACTTATAAAGGCCCATGTTCTGCGTAAGCTGTTCAGGCGCTTAAATCGCGCAGGCTTTAATGAACAATAATAGAAAAAAGGCCAAAATATAAAGTAGAATAAAGCTACGTTAAACACATAGCAGTAGTTGTGCACTTTTCTCAATATCATTTTCATCGTTATCAAAAATAGAAAAATTCCTTACTTTCGCACCCTATGGAAACTGTTGTTAGTGGCATCCGTTCAACCGGAAACCTGCACTTAGGAAATTATTATGGCGCGTTGCAAAACTTTATAAAAATGCAGCATGAATATAAATGCTTCTTTTTTATTGCCGATCTGCATTCGTTAACCACCCATCCTACCCCTGCCGATTTGCATGGTAATGTAAAGCAGGTACTGGTTGAGTACCTGGCAGCCGGCATCGATCCGGAGAAGGCTACCATTTATATACAAAGCGATGTACCTGAGGTAACTGAGCTATACCTGTATTTGAACATGAATGCCTATATGGGCGAGCTGGAACGCAGCACCTCTTTTAAAGATAAAGTACGTGCCCAGCCCGATAATGTAAATGCTGGTTTGCTTACATATCCCGTTTTAATGGCAGCTGATATTTTGATCCACAGAGCCACCAAAGTGCCTGTTGGTAAAGATCAGGAACAACACCTGGAAATGTCGCGCACCTTTGGTAACCGTTTCAACAGGCTATATAATAACGATTACTTTCCCGAACCATATGCCTTTAATTTTAGCAGTAACCTGGTAAAAATACCGGGACTTGACGGTAAGGGAAAAATGGGTAAATCAGAGGGTGAAGGCAATGCCATTTTCCTGAGTGATACCCCCGAGGCTATCCGCAAAAAGGTAATGCGCGCAGTGACCGACGGCGGCCCAACCACCGAAAATCAAGCAAAACCATCAGAGATCCAAAATCTGTTCGATTTGATGAAAGTTGTTTCTACACCTGATACTTTAACGCACTTTGATAACCTCTACAATACCTGCAACATTCGTTACGGCGACTTGAAAAAGCAACTGGCCGAAGACATGATCATAGCCACCACCCCAATACGTGATCGTATTAATGAAATTGCCAATGATGCCCCTTATTTAAGACAGGTAGCCCGTTATGGTGCCGCCAAGGCCCGCGAAAGCGCCCAGAAAACCATCAGGGAAGTAAGGGAGATTATAGGGTTTAAGAATTTTTAATTGGCTGTTTGTCTGAATCAAGATTTACAGAATTAAATAATTTTCAGAATTGACTGGTAAAAGATTTTTATAATTCTGATGATTCTGTAAATTAGGGAAATTCTGATTCAGACAAATTCAATAAATTAGGAAAATTCTGATTCAAACAAACTAACACTATATGCACATAGCTATTGTAGGAAACATTGGTGCCGGGAAAACCACCCTAACCGAAATGCTGGCCCGGAACTATGGATGGGAACCATTGTTTGAAGCTGTTGATAATAACCCCTACCTGGAAGATTTTTACAGCGACATGAAACGCTGGAGCTTTAACCTGCAGATCTACTTTTTAAACAGCCGTTATCGCCAAATTTTTGATATTCAGAAAAGCGGGCGCAATATTTTGCAGGATCGTACTATATACGAGGATGCCTATATTTTTGCCGAGAACCTGCATGATATGGGCCTCATGACCACCCGCGATTACGAAAACTATCAATCCATATTTGATAATATAACCGAATACATTAAACCACCCGATCTGCTGGTTTACCTCAAGGCATCGGTACCCACCCTGGTTAACAATATACAACGCCGTGGCCGTGAGTACGAAATAGGTATCCGCCTGGATTACCTGTCAAAACTAAACGAGAAGTACGAAAAATGGATAAGAAATTACAAGCTCGGTAAGTTATTGATACTGGATAAGGACAATCTTGACTTTGCCAACAATACCGAGGATATGGCCACTATTGTGCAGCTTATTGAGCGCGAGATTAACGGACTGTTTTAAACAGTTATGAGTAACAGGTTTTGAGTTATAAGTTTGCTACATCATAGTACTCTATGTTTAATCGTTTCTTAAAAAACTCAAAACCCACCACTTAAAACCACATGAAAACTACTATTGGTATTATATTATTAATACTTTGCCTGGGCTGTTCAAATCATCCTAAAAAGGAAGCGAAACAAGAAAATACAGCCCCAGACACTATAAAGCCTGCTAATCAACCTTCTGTTACAACCAGGTCAAATAATAATGGAGCCGATGACATTGCTTTTGGTTTTAGTAACAACACGGGCCAAAATATATTGCTTTTGGGCAGCGACAGTATAAGCACCGCTGCTAAATTTACCTTTGTTATTTCAAATAAAGGCTTGCTCCGTCCTGTTACATTTGTCAGGAAAAAACAGCCGGTTGGAGATGATAACGGAAGGCAAAACTACCAAAACTTTGAAAACAGCGGAGGCTTTTTGTTCAGCATAAAGTCGGGGATGGTTGATAGTACTGCTACAGCGATTCTATTATCCTCCAAATTCATTTCTGACCGTACATATATCAAATTGAATGGCGTTAAAAACCAAGAGTTACCGGATTTGCTTAAACAAAAAATAGAGGCCACCAAAGGCCGAAAAATAAAAAAGCATAAGGAACTGGCTATTATGAGCGGGAACCGGGCCATTTATTTAATTGAATTTGAAGCAAAAGGCGATTCAGTACTGGCATCATTAGTATTTGCAGCGCCTGGTAAGGTTATTTATAAAGATTATCCGGCTAAATACGATAGCACAAGCACCTGGTCTGTTGATGATGGCGGAGAATTTGACATGGATTATTATTTTCCATTAGCCGTATTTGAGCAAGCTGGAAAAATAGAAATTATAACAGAATGGATAAGCGCCGAGGGCGCTTCCGTTGAATTTATGGCAGAAAATAATAACGAGTTTAAAACCATTAAACAAGGTTATCGCTATCTTGCCCCTTTATAAAAGCAAATGAAAGTATTAGGCATCATACCCGCCCGTTATGCATCTACCCGTTTCCCGGGCAAGCCTTTGGTTGATATTGCCGGCAAGAGCATGATACAGCGAGTATACGAGCAGGCTAAAAAATGCTCTGCTTTAAGCGAGGTTATTGTAGCCACTGATGATGAACGCATATTTAACCATACCCACGCTTTTGGCGGTGTAGCGGTAATGACTGCCGATACTCATCAAAGCGGTACCGATCGTTGTGCCGAAGTTGCCCGGTTACACCCGGAATATGAGGTGATCATTAACATACAAGGCGATGAGCCTTATATCGATCCGGAGCAGATCAGCAAGCTGGCGGCCTGCTTTGCGGCTCCTGATACACAATTAGCCACACTTATAAAAAGGATTAAAACGGAAGAGGAATTGTTTAATACCAATTCGCCCAAGGTAGTTGTCAATAAGCTTTCAGAGGCGGTTTATTTTTCACGATCTGCTCTGCCGCATATCCGCGGGCAGGAACCTGAGAACTGGCTTGAATTTTATACTTTCTTCAAACACATTGGCATATATGGTTACCGGGCCGATGTATTACAGCAGATCACCAAACTACCCGTGTCGTCATTAGAAAAAGCCGAAAGCCTGGAACAATTACGCTGGATAGAGAATGGCTACCGCATTAAAGTGGCCGAAACCGAGCTGGAAACCTATGCGGTTGATGTACCGGAGGACCTGCTAAAGCTTAAGCTTTAGGGGCAATTTTAAACACCTACCTCCCCTTTCCCAAGGAAGGAATCGCACTCACCCTGGCTTTCTTTAGCATCTGCCTCACTGTAGCTGGCAACACCCTTTATTAAGTATTTGTTAAATATGTTAATCGAACGATTAAAATATGGCATTAATATAACACAATGAGGTTAACTATGTGATAATTTTGTATTTACATTAACCTCACACTACCATGAAGCTATTATTCACAAAAGCAGCACTATGCATCCTTGCCATATTGTTTGCGACAGGTGTTAAAGCGCAACAGAACCCTGATTACGTGATCACAGCCAAAGGCGATTCAGTTCCCTGCAAAATAAAAACTCCTTTAATATCCTGTAGTGCAGGTAATTATAAAACAACGGCTAACAGTGCATCAGTAAAGATAAAGCCAGACGAGATCAGCGAGTATTACCTTTCAAAAAAGGAAACACGATACAAATCAGTCATTAAAGAGGGCAAAACCAAACCTGAGTTTCTGACTGTTTTGGAAACAGGAAAAATAAACCTGTACGAGCAGGTTACCGAAGTTTATACTAATAATGCGGTCACCAATGTTACCCAGTGGTATGTAGCCAAAGGTACCGATACCGTAAAGCAGTTAAAAACTGACGACCTGATCATTTCTAAATCAAGAAAACAACGCAAAGGCGAATTTGCCTCATTGATTAGTGACAATAAAGTTATTTACGATAAATATACAGCCGAAAACAAATTCAGCTTTAAACAGATCAGGGATCTTGTTCGCCAATATAATGCAGGCGAACCATTAAAAGACTGATATGATGAGCGCTCACCATACCAGTCTTTAATATCTATTTATTCTGCAGCACCGCAAATTTATTCCCATAATCATCCAGTTGCGCCTGGAACTGATTATGCAGGGCAGTTTCCTGATAGGCCTTTGTAGTATTGGCCAAACCATTCAATACATATAGTTGGTATTGTACATCGTTCACACTCAATGCTTCGGGTTTATTTTTCAATAAGGCATAATTGTAAGCCAGCTGATCGGCTAGATAATTACCTATTCCTTTTACATAACGGTTAGCCAGTTCTTTATCGTTCAGTTTATAGGCTACTTGTGCTAACAGCAGTTTACGATGAGCCGTATCAATATTGGGATTAATATCAGGCATTTCCTGGTCAAACTTATGCAGGGCTTTCAGGGCCAGGTCACTTCTGCCATCTTTGATCAGTCCTTGTGTAAGATCATGAAACGTAGTTTCCATAAATGGATAGAATTGCGTTTTTGAAACATCATCCAAATATTTGGCATGTTTAAAATTGCCATATTTAAACTTGTTCATCACGTTATCATACATCACCAGGCTATTAACCTTACTCAACTGGTTATCTATCCCTGTATCGGGCTTAAAGGGTATCAAATGATAAACAAACCCTTCTTTATACAGATAAGGATGCAAACCATCTGTATTAGCCGGACTTGCCCCAATAGTAAAGCAAACCGGTCTTTTCCAGTTGTTATGTGCCAAAATATCCATCAAAGCCAGATTATCTTTAAACATATAGTTAACCGGGTACTGCCACTCCATATTGGAAGCGAGTTTACTTTTCTGTTGAGCGGTAACCACACCGTTCTTAACCAGTTCATCGGGATTAACTGCTAATTTGAAGTTTTTGGTAGGCAAATAGTTCATGGTTTCGCCACTCTGGTATTCCACCTTGGTGCGGCTATCATCTGAGGTTATAAAATCAAATACATCCTTTACCTCAACAGAACCAGGTATCTGGGCATCGTTGTAAGCAATTACATCACGTGTACCTCGCTTGTATTTATCAAATGGCATGGTCACAGGCAACGGCGCCGATTGGTTCATGGGGTGTTGCATTTGGCGTATGTACCAATCCATGCCCAATAAACTGGTGCATACTATCCTTACATCCGGCCTGATACCTTCCACTTCCTGATCATACCAAAGGGAATAAGTGTCATTATCGCCGATGGTAAACAAAATGGCGTTTTTAGGGCACGATATCAGAAAGTTATAAGCCATATCATGAGGTGTCATTTTAGTCGACCGGTCATGATTGCCCCACTCCTGCCTGGCCAGCAGTACGGGAGCTATTAATAAGCAAACCGCAACAGAGGCCAAAGCGGCACCTTTAGCGTTTATTTTACGCCGTACAAGATCATTTATTGCCAATACCCCCAGGCCTATCCATATAGCGAAGGCATAAAAGGAACCCACATAGGAGTAATCCCGTTCGCGGGGTTGTATGTTTACCTGGTTAACATATAACACAATGGCCAAACCGGTAAAAAACCAAAGCAGCGCAATTACTGTCGCATCTCCTTTTTTACGTTTAAAATGAAAAGCCATGCCCAGCAAACCAACCATCAGCGGCAGCGCATACAAAGGCGTATAAGTATTTGAACCGGTAACTGATTTAGGCAGATGCTTACCGCCATCAAATATACCCGAGGTCCAGTTGCCATCAATGGATTGGGCGCTGGTTTGCCCATCGACATCATTATAGCGGCCAACAAAGTTCCATAAAAAGTACCGCCAGTACATCTGGTACATTTGCCAACTCAGCATCCACTTCATATTATCGACAAAAGTGGGGCTTTGTCCATCGGCCAGTTGCAGCCATTGTTTGTAAAACTGTACATTCTGATCATATTGCGGATCACCCTTGGTACTGTGCATGCGGGGCATTAGGGTGTTATGGTCAAATACATACTTTGGCGTTTTAAGCGCTAACTCATATTGGTTAGTACCCTTGCGATATATAGGGCTGCCATCAGTTTGACCAATCACTTTGGCATCAAAGTACGGGCCGTAAAGTAATGGATTATCACCGTATTGTATCCGGTTCAAATAGTCGTTTAGTGTAAAAGCATTGTCAGGGTGCGAGTTGTTCAGATCGGTATTAGCAGTGGCACGGATGGGGATATAGGCAAATGAGCCATAACCAAAATATATAAATGCCAGACAAACCAACGCCAGGTTTAGTACCGGCTTTTTATGACGGATGCTGTATAAAATACCTGTCACCAAGGCAGCAATAATAAGCAGGAAAAAGAAGACGGCCCCGCTGCCAAATTCCCAACCCAGGCTGTTTACAAAAAACAGATCGAAGTAAGCAGCAAACTTAATGGTGTATTCCCTGATGCCATACTGTACCAAACCCAGTATCACAATACTTATCATAAACACTATGATGCTCTTTTTCACCGTCGGATTTTTATGCCTGCGCAAATAATAAACCATGGTAATAGCTGGTATGCTCAACAGGTTTAACAGGTGTATCCCTATAGATAAACCCATAATGTAGGCAATCAGCACTATCCATTTATCAGCGCCGGGTTCATCGGCATGCGTTTCCCATTTTAAAATGGCCCAAAATACCACCGAGGTACACAATGACGATAGCGCGAATACAATGGTTTCCACCGCCGAGAACCAAAAGGTATCGGTATAGGCAAAGGCCAGCGCCCCTACCAGGCCGGCTCCCATAATAGCGATCATTTGTGATGAAGTTATGGTTTCATCTTTTTTAATAATTAATTTTTTGGCCAGCGCGGTAATAGTCCAGAACAAAAACATCACCGTCGCGCCGCTGGCCAGGGCCGAGCCCAAATTCGTATAGTAAGGTACTTTAGTATTATCGCCCATGGATAGCAGCGAAAACGCTTTGCCCAGCATGGCAAACAAAGGATAACCCGGCTGGTGCGATACCTGCAGCCGGTAAGCACAGGCTATAAATTCGCCGCAATCCCAAAAACTTACTGATGGCTCCAGGGTTAAAACATAGGTGGCAAAAGCTATGACCAGGCATAACCAGCCTAACAGGTTATTGATCTTGTTGTACTGCATAAATAATAAGGTGTAAAAGTTTTTTCATACGTTAATGAGCCACAATTTCGGGCGAAATTATCAAACCACCATGCACATTAACATCCCTTAACAACTTTTAACAGATTTTAACTTATTGATTTAAAGTATTTAACATTTATAACAGACCTGTGGTGGATGTTAATGTGGCAAGCATGGCTTACTGTTGATTCACTTGCGTTTTGCGCGCCCTCTGTTGTGACATTTCTTTCCACGCGTCATTGCGAGGTACGAAGCAATCTCTACACAGGCGGGTCAGCTATGCAGGTTTGCTCTGTACAGTATAGAGATTGCTTCGTACCTCGCAATGACACGTTTTTATTTAAGTCGTAGGCCGGGTCTCAACTCACCTTAAATCAATGACATCAGAGTGCGACGATCCCCATACTCTCCATTTTTCTGAAAAAACAACTCGCAAAACCTGAATTTTTTCTTACTTTTGTATCCCGTACACAAACATTTGGTTTCGGCATAAAACCGGGATCATTTTCAAAAAAAATCATGACTAAATATATTTTTGTTACGGGCGGCGTTACCTCGTCGTTAGGAAAAGGTATTATCTCAGCTTCCTTAGCTAAACTCCTGCAATCACGCGGTTACCGCGTTACCATTCAAAAGTTTGATCCCTATATCAATATCGATCCGGGAACATTGAACCCATATGAACACGGAGAATGCTATGTGACCGAAGATGGCGCCGAAACAGATCTTGACCTTGGTCATTACGAGCGTTTTTTGAATACCCCTACCTCTAAGGCAAACAACATCACCACCGGTCGTATTTACCAAAATGTGATCAATAAGGAACGTGAGGGCGCTTTTTTGGGTAAAACCGTACAGGTTGTACCACACATTACAGACGAAATTAAACGCAACTTCCGCATATTGGGCGAAAGCGGCGAATATGATATTGTGATCACCGAACTAGGCGGTACCGTAGGCGATATCGAATCGTTACCATACATTGAGGCAGTACGCCAGTTCAGGTGGGAAAACGGTTCCGGGAACTCTCTGGTTATCCATTTAACATTGGTGCCTTTCCTGGCCGCGGCAGGCGAATTAAAGACCAAACCTACCCAGCACTCTGTAAAAATGTTGCTGGAATATGGCATACAGCCCGATATATTGGTTTGCCGTACCGAACACCCCCTTAACAATGATATCCGTAAAAAAATAGCCCTTTTCTGTAACGTAAATATTAACGCGGTTATTGAATCGATAGATGCATCAACCATTTATGATGTGCCTTTGCTGATGCTGAAAGAACAGCTGGATAAAACGGTGCTTACCAAGCTAAAACTGGCCCATAAGCACGAGCCCGACCTGGAAAGCTGGAAAGATTTCCTGGGTCGATTAAAAAACCCGACCGCCGATGTACGCATTGCCCTGGTAGGTAAATATGTAGAACTCCCCGATGCCTATAAATCCATTACCGAAGCTTTTATACATGCCGGCGCTAAAATGGAATGTAAGGTAAAGGTGGAGTACATCCCATCAGAAACATTAACACCCGAAAACGCGGTTGAACGCCTGAAAGGCATGCATGGGGTACTGGTTGCCCCAGGCTTTGGCGAGCGTGGCTTTGAAGGTAAGATACAGGCCATACGTTATGTGCGCGAAAACAATATTCCGTTTTTTGGGATCTGTTTGGGCATGCAATGTGCCGTTGTGGAGTTTGCCCGTAACGTTTTAGATCTTAAAAATGCCAACAGTACCGAAATGAACCCAGATACCCCATACCCAGTAATTGGTATGATGGAAGATCAAAAAACTATTACTAATAAAGGTGGCACCATGCGCCTGGGCGCTTATCCCTGCGATCTTAAAAAAGGAAGTAAGGCAGCCGCCATATATGGCAAAAACCGCATTTCAGAGCGTCACAGGCATCGTTATGAGTTTAATAACGAGTATCTTAAACAATACGATGCTGCCGGTTTAACGCCATCAGGCATCAACCCCGACAATAATCTGGTAGAGATTGTGGAGCTAAAAAACCACCCATTTTTTGTGGGTGCACAATTTCATCCGGAATTAAAATCAACAGTTGCAAATCCGCATCCACTTTTTATTAACTTTGTCGCCGCTTCGCTGGCTTACGCCCGCAAGAAGTAGATATAGCGAATAAGGAGTTTAGCTAAAAAGAATGAAGGATTTTGATTGGACCTCATTTACCAAACGGATCGCAGTTAAGGCAAATCTGACGAATGTTTACAATGCCTGGACCTGTTCTGGTGATGTGGAAAGATGGTTTTTAGAAAAAGCTGAATTCTATACTAACAAAAACGAACTTCTGGCATCTAACGAACAGGTTAGTAAAGGTTGCTCGTACAAATGGTACTGGTATTTGTATCCAGACCCAATGCCCGGGACAATTAAAGAGGCTAACGGTAAGGATTTTATACAGTTTACTTTTGAAGGCGAATGCCTGGTTGATATTAATTTAATAGAACAGAACGGATATACGATAATTGAATTAAAACACCACAACATCCCTACTGACGATAACGCTAAAAAGTATGTAAGGTTAGGCTGCTCCAACGGATGGGCGTTTTACCTTACCAATTTAAAATCGGTGTACGAAGGCGGGATAGATTTAAGAAATAAGGACAAAAATTTAACAGTGATGATCAACAATTGAGAAAACAGATCATTCGATACAACAAGTAATGGATAAAAATACATTTACAGGATTATTCCTGATTATGGCTATTATAGCTGGCTCAATTTACTTTTTAAAGCCATCTGATGCCGAACTTAAAAAAGAACGCCTTGTACAACAGCGCGACTCTTTAAAAAAGGCTGGTTTAGCCAAAGCAAATACACCTGCTGCAAGCAAATCTGATACCAGCAAAACAGCTAAAACAACTGTAACTGATTCTGCCACTTTAAAAAGCCCGTTTGGCGCAGCCTCTGTAGGCAGCGAAAAGCTGATCACATTGGAAAACAAGGATCTGCTTGTAAAACTCAGCACCCGTGGCGGCAAAGTTGCTTCGGTTGAGTTAAAGGACTATAAAACTTTCAATAAAAAACCACTTATTCTTTTTAGTGGCGATCAAAATCATTTTGGTTTAAACTTTTCGGCTGGTGACAAAAACATCAATACCGACGATTATTATTTTACGCCAAGCGTACCTTCTGCTGAGCTTAAAGTTGCCGAAAGCGATTCAGCCTCAGTTACATTACGCTTAAGCTATAGCCCAACCCAGTATATTGATTATATATACTCGTTAAAAGGCACTGGCTTTAAACTGGGTTTAACCATTAAACCAACCAGACTTGATGGTGTTATCAACAATAGCGGCACCTTAAACCTTAACTGGGCCGCCAGCCTGCACAAACAGGAAAAAGACATCAAACAGGAGCGTCAGTATTCAACTGTGTATTACTATAATACCGAAAATCAGGTTGATTGGTTAAGCGTGTCAAAAGACGATCAAAAAGACATTAGTGATAAAAAGATGGGGTGGGTTGCTTTTAAACAACACTTCTTTTCAAATGTATTGGTAGTTAAAAATGGCATCAGCAAATCAAGTTTATCGGTAGTAACCGATGTGGCTGATACCGCCGATGTGAAGCAAATGAAAGCTAACCTGACCATTGCACGTGCCACTGATGGCAGCGTACCAATGGAGTTTTATTTTGGGCCTAACCGCTATTCAACATTAAAAGCACAAGGCAATGACCTGCAAAAACTGGTAGATCTGGGCTGGGGACCATTAAAATATATTAACCAATTTGCGGTATTACCGGTATTTAACTTCCTGAAACAATTTAACTGGAATTACGGCCTGATCATTTTAGCCCTGACCATTGTGCTTAAGCTGGTATTATCGCCGCTTACCTACAAGTCATACCTGTCAATGGCCAAAATGCGTGTACTGAAACCGGAGATGGATGAGATCAAGGCTAAAGTAGGCGAAGATAACCCCACCCTGTTACAACAGGAATATTTAAAACTGTATAAAAAGGCTGGCGTAAATCCGTTAGGTGGTTGTTTGCCATTGCTAATCCAGATGCCTATCGTTATCGCGTTCTTTCGCTTTTTCCCGAGTTTATTTGAACTCCGTGGCGAAAGTTTCCTTTGGATGCATGACCTGTCTACATATGATGCGGTAGTAACTTTCCCTACTATCCCATTCATTGGCGATCACATCAGTTTAATGTGTTTATTGATGACCATCTCGACACTGATCTATACGTATTTCAATAACCAGATATCAGGTGCAACCGGACAGATGAAATACATCGGTTACATTACACCGATCGTATTCCTGGCTACACTGAACAGCTATCCATCAGGATTAAACTATTATTATTTCCTGGCCAACATGCTTACCTTTTTACAACAATACCTGATCAAATTCATGGTTGACGACAAAAAGATACATGCTCAGATACAGGAAAACAAAAAGAAACCCGATGATCCTAAAAAGAAAAAATCAGGCTTTGGAGCTCGTATGGAAGAAATGATGCGTCAGCAACAAATACAGCCTAAGAAGAAATAGTTTTTTGTTGGACTTTTAGGACTCCGGAACAAAGGACTGAAAGACAAAAGATAATAAAAAGCCCTGAAAGATTCATCTTTCAGGGCTTTTATATTACACATTACGTCATTGCGAGGCACGAAGCAATCTCTACCGAGGTAGGTCGAACTTACAAGACTGCTATGTATAGCATAAAGATTGCTTCGTGCCTCGCAATGACGCTGTTTTTATTTGGCAAGTCAATGTACTACTTGTCCCCTATAATTGTCCTTTCGTCCTTTATCTTTGCTCCTGCCATCCTTTGTCTTTTATCCTTTATCCAAAAGTCTTTTGTCACAAAGTCCTAAAAGTCCAAAAAACACTAAAATATTTAGCAAACTTGTATTACATTTGAAATATGTATGCCATTGTTGATATTGAGACTACCGGGGGACATGCCAGCGCTAATGGCATCACAGAAATTGCCATATGCATACATGATGGTAAAAAAGTGGTTAAACGCTTTCAATCACTCGTAAACCCGCATAAGGAGATCCCCATATATATCAGCGCCTTAACCGGCATTACCAATGAAATGGTGCAGCAGGCCCCCCCTTTTGAGGATGTGGCCGCCGATGTTTATCACCTTATTCATGGAAAAATATTTGTAGCGCATAACGTAAACTTCGATTATTCATTTGTACGCTATCACCTGGCAGCAGCAGGATATGATCTACAGAGCAATAAATTGTGCACTGTGCGCTTGGGTCGTAAAATATTACCGGGTTTGCCATCCTATAGTCTTGGCAGGCTGTGCAGGCATTTAGGCATCGATAACGAAAGCCGTCACCGCGCCATGGGCGATGCCGAAGCAACAGCCGAATTGTTTACCCTACTACTCAACAGTGATACCGACGGACATATTAAAAATGCCCTGAAACAAAATTCAAAAGAGCAATTACTACCACCCAATTTACCCAAAAAAGATGTGGAGCAACTGCCTTACTCGCCGGGGGTATATTACTTTCATGATCAAAAAGGCAAGGTGATATACGTAGGCAAAGCCAAAAACATCAAAAAGCGGGTAAGCAGTCATTTTACAGGTAATAATCCCGGCTTACAGCGACAGGAGTTTTTACGTAATATTCACCAGGTTACCCACCAGGTTTGCGGAACAGAGTTGATCGCGTTTGTATTGGAAGCCATCGAAATTAAGCGCCTTTGGCCAAAATACAACCGCTCCCTAAAACGATTTGAGAACGCCTATTGCCTGTATGCCTTTGAAGACCAGCGCGGCTATTTACGCCTGGCCGTTGATAAACACCGCAAATACAGCGATCCAATATATACCTGCAACTCCATCCTGGAAGGTTATAACCTGCTAAACAAGCTGATAGAGACCTTTAACCTGTGCCCTAAGCTCTGTTTTATACAAAAGAATAACAATCCCTGCACCGGCACCAACGCCTCCTCATGCGCCTGCGAAGGAGTTGAGTCGGTTATAGATTATAACATCAAGGTAAACAAGGCCATTGACGAGCTAAAGCAAGCTTTGCCTACCTATGCCATTCGTGATGAAGGCCGCACCGGCGATGAACACAGCTGTATATTGGTAGAGAAAGGCCAGTTTTACGGTATGGGATATATTTCCCACTATTTTGATGCCGATAACATTCAACAATTAAAAACCTATCTAACCCCCTATCCGGGTAATGACTATATCAAAAACATAGTTTCGACATATGCCATACGTTATCCGGAAAGAACAGTGGTGTTTGGGTAGGATTCGATCAACTGCTTAATCATTCGTCATTGCGAGCGATAGCGTGGCAATCCCCGACATACAGAGCGACCCTGCTAATTTGGGATTGCCACGCTATCGCAATGACATACTTTTGTATTTTCTTTTAAATAGCTCAAAAAACCGGCAGATTCAAATACTTCCCAAACCAATCAATATAACGTTGTGCCCTGTCAACCTGGTAGCTTGGTATGGTTAGCATATGATATTGCCCCGGATATAGTACCATTTGCGTTGGTATCCCCTGCGATTTTAAAGCCTCGTACATTTGCTCGCTACCCGCGGTTGGCACATTAAAATCTTTTACGCCCGACATAAAAAGCGTTGGAGTTTTGATCTTATCGGCATGAAAAAAAGGATACGAAAGTTTGATGTACTTTTCCGGGTATTTCCATGGTGTGCCTAATTCGTTTTCATATTGTACCACCCACTCGTCGCTGCCATAAATGGTGAGTTGTAGGGCGCTCCCGGCACCACTTGCTGCAGCTTTAAAACGCGGATCGGTAGCTATGGTATAATCGGTTAATATACCGCCGTAGCTCCAGCCGGCAATGCCCAAACGCTGCGGGTCGGCTACACCGGTTTTCACCAGTTCGTCAACCGCGCCCAGCAGATCTTTTACTTCTTTATTACCCCAATCAGCATAAATAGCTTTGGTATATTCCAGGCCACGACCGGTGCTGCCACGGTAATTAACAGCGGCCACAGCATAACCCGCGCTGGCCAGCACCTGCCTGGTGGCATCAAACTCAAACTCATCCTGATCTGTAGGGCCGCCATGTATGTATAAAATAAACGGCAGTTTTTTATTCACCACGCTATCAGGTGTATACAGTATACCCGATGCCAAATTACCATCGCTGCTGAACGACTGAAAACCCTTTACATAAGCCAGTTTAACTTTACTTAACCATTTATCCTGGTGAAAAGTTAGCCGGCGCACCTTACCATTTTCAATAGCCACCAGCTCGTGCGGCATATAGGGGGTGGTCATTTTAGCAATCCAGATACCGGGCGAATGGGCTATCAGGTTTTCGAAACTGCACTGCAAACCCTTATTAATTACGGTTGATTTATGCAGCAGCAGATTATACTGCGCTACATAACGGATACGATCATTACTTACCAGGTAAACAATGTTCTTGCTATCCTTGCTCCAGGCATGGTTACTCACAGGCCTGTCTAATTGGGCAGTAAGCACTTTATTATTTTTGCCATCTGCATCCATGAGGCATAAAACATCGTGCTGGTAAATAAAATAGTCGGCATCACTAGTGGATCGCAGGTAGGCAATATGCTTACCATCGGGGCTCCACAACGGGGCAATATCATGCCCGGTAAAGGTGGTTAACTGGTTACTCCCGGCCCCGCTTTTGGCCTCTATTGTAAAAATGTCTGAATTTTCATTTTTATCCGGATCATCAGTGTGGTTACTTACATAGGCAATAGTTTTACCATCCGGGCTCCACACCGGCGATGAATCATCCATATCACCCTTGGTTAAAGTATCCAGCTTTTTGGTGGCCACATCATATGTATATAAATGCGCGTGTAAGTGTTGCAGGTATCCTTCAATATCCTGCTTAAAATGATAGCGGTCAATTTTTATGGGTGGTGGTGTTTTGGGAGCTGGTTTGCCGCCATTTTCGGGATCCTTGATAATAAGGGCCAATTTTTTACTATCCGGCGACCATACATAATCCTGCAGTCCGCCTTTTAGATCGGTCAGTTTTTTGCCTTCTCCGCCCCTGCGATCCATCAGCCAAATCTGGCCGCCCGTTTTTGAATCTTTTTCTGAAAGATAGGAGATGTATTTACCATCCGGAGTCCATTTTGGTGTTGAAATCGGCTCATCGCCCTGAGTAAGTTCGATGGATTGCTTACCATCATAACTTTGCATCCACAGATGAGATATCCGCTTGTCCTTCACCGAATCAACCTCCGACAAACTATAAGCTATCCACTTACCATCAGGCGACAACTGCGGATCGGCCAGTGTTGGAATATGATAGAAATCAGTTGGCTTAAACGGCTTTTTAGCTGTTTGAGCCAAAGCTCCGCTGCAAATAAATACAGCTATGATCATTAATATATGTTTATTCATGATTAACAAAAGCAACTTTTACTGGCCAATAATTTAATAATTGTAAGGACCTATTACTTATACAATTATCCTAAACTATACGAACATGGAAAGTTGGAATAAAATGTTCGTACTACCTTTCCCTTTATTATTCCAGGTTTCCATTGAGGAGATAGCTTAAGTACCCTTATAGTTTCATCATCAATGCTCTTTGATACGCTCTTTACGATCTTGAAATTCGATAGCGTACCATCTTTTTCAACTATAAATGATGCAATTACTATTCCCTGTATATTATGATCCACCGCATCCCCCGGATATCGAATTGTTTGCGCTAAAAACCTGCCCAGCTCATTTGTGCCACCAGGAAATTCCGGCTTTACGGTTATAATACTATCACCATAAATAGTGGTATCATTTGCCAAACTGTCAACACTCTGGGCTCTCAAAGCTGCGGTACTAAAAACAAGTACAATAAATAAAACAAATTTCATATGAGGTTATGGTTTAGCTTATGTTAATGTTCGTTTATGGCTATTATACCTGTTATTTCAAATATTTATTATACCAATCCACATAACGCTGCAACCTATCAACCAGGTAGCTTGGCTTGGTAAGGCCGTGAAACTGATTAGGGTACAATATCAGCTCCGTTGGGATGCCCTGCGACCGGAGCGCCTGGTACATTTGCTCGCTTCCAATCGTAGGCACATTAAAATCCCTGAGGCCCGACATAAAAATTGTTGGTGTTTTTATTTTATCGGCATGAAAAAATGGATAGGATATTTGTATCCATTTATCGACATTTTTCCAGGGAACGCCAATTTCACTTTCATATTGCAGCACATATTGATCGGTGCCATAAACGGACAATTGCAAGCCACTCCCCGCACCACTCGCTGCAGCTTTAAAGCGGGTATCAGACGCTATAGTATAGTCGGTAAGGATACCGCCATAACTCCAGCCTCCTATACCCAGATGGTCTGGGTCGGCAACCCCCATTCTTTCCAGATGATCAACAGCACCCAGTAGATCCTTCACCTCTTTATTACCCCAATCGGCATATATGGCTTTACAATACTCCAACCCGCGGCCACTGCTACCCCGGTAGTTTACAGCAGCTACCGCATAACCTGCAGCTGCCAGTGTTTGCCTGGTAACATCAAACGTGTACTCATCCTGCCCTACCGGGCCGCCATGTATAAATACAATGAGGGGCCATTTTTTCCCGGCGACGCTGTCGGGAGTGAATAATATGCCTGAGACTTGCGTCCCGTCAGCACTTCTGGATTCAAAGCCTGAAACATTCGCCAGCTTTACCGTATTTAACCAGGCCTGGTGATGAAAGGTTAAACGCCTGAGCTTATCTCCATCCAAAGCAAACAATTCGGCAGGAGTATAAGGATCACTTTTTAAAACAACCCAGTTACCGGAGGTATTAGTATTCATATCAGTTATACCATACATTCCTTTGCTGATGGTTGATATTTTTCCGTTGTTGATATTGACATTGGCCAGGTAACGCTGGCGGTCATCAGCCACTAAAAACGATATATACTTATTATCCCTGGCCCAGTATTGGTTGGCAACCGGGCGGTCAAGCTGCTGGGTTAAAACCCTGTTATTAGCGCCAACCACATCCATGATACATAATACATTTTGAGAGTACATATTATGATCAGCATCACTTGTGCTACGCAAGTAAGAGATATACCTGCCATCGGGGCTCCACTGCGGGCTGCTGTCACGGCCTTTCCAGGTGGTTAACTGCAACATAGCCGCATTGGGGTGAGCATCAATAGTAAAAATATCTTTATTCTGATTTTTATCAGGCTCAACAGTGCGGTTACTTACAAAAGCAATAGTCCGGCTATCTGGCGACCATACCGGCGAATTTTCATCTTTATCACCTTTGGTCAAAGTATCCAGTTTTTTGGTGGTAGCATCAACCAGGTATAAATGATCGTGCAGTTGTTGCAAATACCCTTCTATATCCTGCTTAAAATGATATCGGTCTATTACAATGGGTTTGGGTGTTTTGGGTTCTTCCTTGCCTTTATTTTCTGGATCGCCTATTACCAGAACCAGCTTTTTACTATCTGGCGACCATGCATATTCGCTCAGGCTACCTTTAATATCCGTCAGCTTATTACCCTCGCCGCCCCGGCGGTCAATCAGCCAAAGCTGTGAGCCGGTCTTTGAATCGCGCGAGGAAAGAAAGGCCAGGTATTTGCCATCAGGGCTCCAGCGGGGTGACGAAGCTGCTTCTGTCCCGTGGGTGAGTTCGATTGATTCCTTGCCGTCCCAGCTTTGCATCCACAGGTGCGATACGCGCTTGTCCTTAGCGGTATCTACTTCTGATACGCTGTAAGCCATCCACTTACCATCGGGCGAAAGCTGCGGATCGCTCACGGTGGGTATACGATAAAAATCAACTGGTTTTAAAGGTTTTTTTGACTGCTGGGCCGTTACATAACCCGAAAAAGATAAGGCAATAATAAACAGTATGGCTCTTTTCATATGGTAAAAGGAATAGCGACGTAATTTAGTGATTACTTTGATGAGGTAAAAGCTAAAACATAAACATGCGAAGTAACCATTTACATCATTGCGAGGTACGAAGCAATCTCTATGCTATACAGAGCAAATAACTAAGTATTAAACCTCACGTAAACCGATCTGCCTCCGTAGAGATTGCTTCGTACCTCGCAATGACGCGTTTTTTTGTCTGAACCCTATATCACCCTGGCCTTTTCCAGCTCTGCCTGCATTTGCTGTTGCATACTTTGTGCTTCAGCACGAGCGGCATCGGCAAAATCCTTACCGTTGCTGGCGTAAATAATAGAGCGCGACGCGTTTACAATAAGACCACAATCTTTGGTGATACCGTAGCGACACACTTCTTCCAGACTGCCCCCTTGCGCTCCTACGCCCGGTACCAGCAAAAAGTTATCAGGCGCGTATTTGCGGATGTTGGTAAACTCGGTGCTTTTGGTGGCCCCCACTACGTACATGATCCTATCAGCGCCGGCCCAGGTATTAGCCTTTTGTATCACGGTTTCGTATAAATAACCATCGCCGGTTTGCAGGTATTGAAAATCTTTACTGCCAACAGATGAGGTTAACGCCAGCAAAATGATCCATTTACCTGCGTAAGCCAGGTAAGGCGTTACGCTGTCATTACCCATATAAGGCGTAATAGTAATGGCATCAAAGCTCATGCCCGATGCTTTTTCATCAAAAAAGGCTTTGGCATATTTATCAGAAGTGTTGCCAATATCGCCCCTTTTGGCATCAATAATATTTAAGGTATCAGTGGGTAAATACTTCCAGGTATCAATTAAACTTTGCAGGCCTTTTATGCCGTATGCTTCGTAAAATGCCGCGTTGGGCTTATAAGCGATGCACAGATCTTTAGTGGCATCAATGATTCTTTTATTAAATTCAAGTATAGGATTTGGGTAATCCTTCAAAAATTCGGGTATCTTATCAATATCGATATCCAGACCAACACATAAAAAAGATTTTTTTTGTTTGATCTGTTCAATTAGCTGAGCGCGTGAAATCATTAATGCTATAATATTTGTAATGTCAAAAAAACTAAAAATTTAGCTTAAATGGTGTCTTTTATTGGATATTTATTTAATTAATTTGAATTTAAAAAATATTTGTTTACAATTGCATCGTTTTCCTTTGAATTTTTCTTGCACTAAAGAAACAATTTAAAACCCCACGTTATTATTACATATAATATTTACCTGGATTTGGATGTTTACTTAATCAAAGTTTCAAGATTAATTTCTTTAAAATAATTCTCCATGCGCAAGCACATAACTTAAAATTTGCATGGGGACTTTGTTACCGTTTGAAAACAATTTACAACATTAAAAATCCCATTGAACTATAATTCATATCATGTCTGATAAAATAGAATTGAACGACAAACTCGTTTCTGAGTTGCGCGAAATTGCAAAAAATTTAGGTATTGCTGAAGCTGACGAACTCAGGAAGCCACAGCTAATATCACGTATAATTGAACAACAACAGCTTATTGAAGCTGCCCGGGCCCAACAAAACATTGTTGAGTCGAACTATACCCCAATCACAGCCGAAGCTGCAGCCCCGGCCGAAACAGGAGATAAAGCACGTAAAAGAACCCGCGTGTTAAAACCCAAAACACAGCCACGTGTTGAAGTACCTTTAGATGATACCAACTTGTTTGATATCCAGGATGAAGAGGCCCCGGCTGATGATAATGAAAACGAAGAAACAGCTGTTGCAGCCGAAACAAGCGATGCCCCTGTAGCACAGGCCGGTGAAGCGCCTTCCAGAACGGAGGAGCCATCAACAGAAACCCGTGCCCAGAAATTTGACAGGCGTACCAATGGTCAGAACCCTAATCAGCAAAAAAATCAGGAACCGGCTATTAATCTTGATTTTGACAACGTAATTGTAAACGAAGGCGTACTGGAAATTATGCCCGATGGTTACGGCTTTTTACGCTCATCAGATTACAACTACCTTACTTCGCCCGATGATATTTACGTATCACAATCACAAATAAAATTATTTGGTTTAAAAACCGGCGATACCGTTCGCGGCAGTATCCGTCCGCCAAAAGAAGGCGAAAAATATTTTCCGCTGGTACGTGTAGAGGCCATTAACGGCCGTATACCTGCCGAAGTGCGTGACCGTGTTCCTTTTGACCACTTAACCCCGCTTTTCCCTTCAGAAAAACTGAGCTTATTCACTGATGCAGGTAACTATTCAACCCGTATCATGGACCTTTTTTCGCCAATTGGTAAAGGTCAGCGTGGTTTAATTGTAGCTCAGCCAAAAACAGGTAAAACCATGTTGTTAAAGGATGTGGCCAACGCCATAGCCCGTAACCACCCTGAGGTTTACCTGATTATATTATTGATTGATGAGCGCCCTGAAGAGGTAACTGATATGGCCCGTAGCGTACGCGCCGAGGTGGTATCATCAACTTTTGATGAACCGGCAGAACGCCACGTAAAAATTGCCAACATTGTTTTGGAGAAAGCTAAACGTATGGTGGAGTGTGGTCATGATGTAGTGATCCTGTTGGATTCTATCACCCGCCTTGCCCGTGCGTATAATACCGTAGCGCCTGCATCAGGTAAAATATTATCAGGTGGTGTTGATGCAAACGCATTACACAAACCTAAACGCTTTTTTGGTGCCGCCCGTAACATTGAGGATGGCGGCTCATTAACCATTATAGCTACCGCGTTAACTGAAACCGGCTCAAAAATGGATGAGGTAATTTTTGAAGAGTTTAAAGGTACCGGTAATATGGAGTTACAATTGGATCGTAAACTTTCAAACAAACGTATATTCCCGGCTATTGATATTACCGCGTCAAGCACCCGTCGTGACGATTTGCTGCTTGACCGTGATACATTACAGCGCATCTGGATATTGCGTAATCACTTAGCCGATATGAATTCGCAGGAATCAATGGAGTTTTTACAGGCCCAAATAAAAGGCACAAAAACTAACGAAGAATTTCTGATTTCAATGAATTCGTAATATTTTAGCATTTATGAAGTTATAGATAGATGAGCATCGAGTAGTTAGTATCAAGTATTAAGACAGTTCCCCAAGCGGCGATAACGATCTTTAAAGAATCTTGATACTTGATACTAACTACTTGATGCTTTTTAAATAAATTTTTATCTGTAACTTCATAAATAGTTAATAAAATCCTGATAACTTCATGACCGAATGAAGAAGCGCGTTAAGAAACATCTCCCCAATGCCATTACCTGTGCTAACCTGTTTAGCGGCTGTATAGGCATCGTATTTGCCTTTCAGGATAATTTGGTCGTGGCGGCCTATGCAATTTTCCTTTCTTCCATATTTGATTTTTTTGATGGCCTGGCATCAAGGGTACTAAACTCCTACTCTTTTATTGGTAAGGATCTTGATTCGCTGGCCGATATGGTAAGCTTTGGCGTATTACCATCGGTTATTATTTATGAGTTGTTTTTAAAAGCTCATCAAATTAATAATGTCAGTCATTTTTTAAACTTCGCGGCATTTTTGATCCCGGTATTTTCGGCATTAAGGCTGGCCAAATTTAACAATGATACCCGGCAGTCTGATAGTTTTATTGGCCTGCCTACTCCGGCCAATGCCATATTGATTGCATCACTACCTTTAATTTTGCAGCAATATGAAGTTTTAGGACGCTACATATTAAACCCGTATGTACTTACTATTTTGGTGCTGGTAATGTGCGCGTTACTGGTATCTGAAATACCGTTGATGTCGCTCAAATTCAAGAACCGCGACTTTACTAAAAACATTTTCCGTTATTTACTGCTGTTGTTTTCGGCAATACTGATTCTATTTTTTAAATTTGTGGCAGTTCCGGTGGTTATAATTATATACATCACTTTATCTTTAATTCAATTAAAATTCACAAATGACAAAGTTCCAGGCTGAAATTGACGTAATGCCCAAAAAAGAAATACTTGACCCTCAAGGAAAAGCAGTAACCGGAAGCATGAAAAACCTTGGTTTAGCCGAAATACAAAATGTACGCATTGGCAAACACATTACGCTGGAAATTGAGGCTGATAGCGCCGAAACCGCACACGCCAAAGTTGAACAAGCCTGCAAAAACTTATTAGCTAACCTGATCATGGAAAGCTATACTTTTACTGTACAGGAAGTAGCTTAAAGCTAAAAGCCGAAGGCCCAAAGCTGAAAGCTAAGAATGTAAAAATCAAAATTACTTATAGAGCTAATTAATAATTAAAGGCAATCAATTCGATTGCCTTTAATTTATATTGAGGCTTTAGCTTTAAGCTTGTGGCCTTAAGCTTTCAGCTTCTCTTCTCTTATTTGTTTAAGTGTGATCAGGTTGGCGTTAAGCAGTGTTTTTACCTGGTTAAATTTTGCAATTATTTCGGCAGGGTTCTCTGCGCCTGCTTTACAGTCCAGTTCAACCTCTTGTATAGTTGCCTGGCTTATGGGCATGCCAAAAAAACCAAGGTTAGCCTTTAACTTATGCGAAGCCAGTGCAGCCTCGTTCCAGTCGCCATTAGCCAGCGCATCAGTAATGGTGGTAATTAATTGGGGCGTTTGCTCCAGAAACATACCTATTGACTCCACAATAAATTCATCGCTACCATCGGCAATTTCATATAAAAAGGAAAGATCAAGATCCTGATCAGGTGAAATATCTGGCATATAAATTGGTCAGTTAAGTAAATAGTTAATTAGGCAATAGCTGGTTAACAATATAGTGAATTAATTCACACAATCAACTTAATCAACCACTCACCCACTTAACTATAAATTTATACTTTTTTTACAATCAAGACGTCTTTAAGTTCGTTTTTAAGCTGCAAAATATTTTTATGTAACACTGGATGAACAAAATCGGCTCCTATCTCAGCAAGGGGTTCCAAGGTAAATCTCCGTTTATGCAACTCTGGATGGGGTACTTGCAGATCTGGTTCGTTGATAATCATATCGCCATAAAACAAAATATCAATATCAATAGTGCGCGATCCCCATTTTCCCTCCCGCTTACGGCCTAAAACATTTTCAATAGCCAGTATTTTTTGAAGTAATACCTGTGCAGGCAATAAAGTTTGCAACATAAGTACCTGGTTAAGATAATCAGGCGCATCCGTTTTACCCCATGATTGTGTTTCAAATACCGATGATGCCTTTATAAGCGGGGCAATATCGGCTTCAATATGCTCAATTGCCTGAGTAAGAAACGATCGCCTATTGCCCAGGTTACTGCCCAGGAGTAAAAAAATATTATTCATGTTGTAACAAATATTATAGAAATGCCTCTTAACATTATCGGTATTGAATTACTAAGTTTGCATAGATAAAAAGATTTACAACATTAATGAAACAATTCTTCAAATTCGTTCTGGCAACCATTGTTGGTGTGATTTTAATCACCGTTATTTTAGTTTTTATTGTGATAGGAATATTTGCCTCCAGTAGTGATAAAACCATTGAGGTTGAACCCAACTCCGTATTACGCATGGCGTTTACAACACCAATAACCGAACGAACTCCAAATAACCCACTTTCGGGTTTAGGCTTTTTAGGATTGGATAAAGACAAATCGACCGGGCTTAATGATATACTGGCCAATATTAAAAAAGCAAAAACCGATAGTAATATAAAAGGTATATTTCTTGACGAAAGCTACATGACATCGGGCCAGGCCACTACCGAAGAAATACGTAATGCTTTGATCGATTTTAAAAAATCGGGCAAATTTGTAGTAGCCTATGGCGAAATATACACTCAGGGCTTTTACTACCTGGCATCGGTTGCCGATAAGGTATACATCAACCCGAAAGGTATTTTTGAGTTTCATGGCTTTAGCTCGCAGGTAACTTTCTTAAAAGGTGCGCTTGATAAATTAGGCATCGAAGCGCAGATCATAAAAGTAGGTACCTATAAAAGTGCCGTTGAACCATTGATATTAACAAAAATGAGCGATGCCAACCGCATGCAGGTTACCTCGTACCTGGGCTCGTTGTATGATTATTACCTGACTGGCATCAGCAAAAGTCGAGGCATTAATAAAGATTCGTTATTCAACTATGCCGACCAAATGCGGGTACAGTTCCCTGAGGACGCGCTGAAATTGAAGCTGGTTGATGGTTTAAAATATAAGGATGAGATACTGGACGATTTGAAACAACGCACCGGTACCATGTTAAAAAGTGATCTTAAAAGCGTTGACCTGGGCGATTACACTCATAGCAATTCTGATAGTGATAATAAGGATGATGCGTCGTCGTCAAAAAACCGGATTGCTGTTGTGTATGCATCGGGCGAAATTTCGGGCGGTGACGGTGATGATAACACCATTGGATCTGAACGGATATCAAAGGCATTGCGCAAAGTACGCTTGGATAATAAAGTAAAAGCGGTAGTATTCCGTGTAAATTCGCCGGGGGGCAGTTCACTGGCTTCGGATGTGATCTGGCGCGAAGTGATGCTTACCAAAAAAGTAAAACCCATTATTGTTTCCATGGGCGATGTGGCAGCCTCAGGTGGTTATTATATATCATGTGCTGCCGATTCTATTATTGCCCAACCCAACACCATTACCGGTTCAATAGGTATATTTGCCATATTGCCAAACTTGCAAAAACTTTTTAACGATAAGCTGGGCGTTACCTTCGATGGCGTAAAAACCGGAAAATATGCCGACCTGGGCGATATTAGCCGTCCACTTACTCCTGATGAAAAACTGATACTACAAAACGCCGTAAATCATGGTTATAATGATTTTACCAATGCCGTGGCAACAGGCCGCAAAAAAACACAGGCCTACATTAACAGCATAGGCCAAGGTAGGGTGTGGACTGGTGAACAGGCCCTAAAAATAGGCCTGGTTGACCGCCTGGGTAGTATTAACGATGCCATAACCTCGGCTGCTAAAAAAGCCAATATTAAAAACTACAACCTGGTAGCCTACCCCGAACAAAAAAGTTTCCTGAACCAACTAAGCGGCGATGTAAATGTTGAAATGAAAACCCGCATGATGAAATCAGAACTGGGCGATAACTACAGGGTGTACGAACAAATAAAAGGCTTAACCCAAATGATGCGCACCCCACAGGCCCGCATTCCTTATGATATTGTGATTAAATAAGTTTTCCCGTTTATATTTTGATTGAAAAGCTGCTTGTATGGGCAGCTTTTTTATTTTTAAGGATTAAACCTTTTAAATTATTGCCTGTCCATAGTTATCATCATAACTATATTATTTAATAAATATAATATATTACTAAATTAATAGTTTTTCTTAAACACAACCTCTAACCAAATGAAAACCTTTACCTTACCTTTAAACAAGCATCTTTTTAATCTTTCCATTTTATTATTGTTGATCTCCTTTACCATATCCTGCAAAAAGGACCCTAACAATCCACCTGCTGGTCAAAAAAGCATCATTTATTTTGGTGGACAGGATAATAACTTTTATGCACTTAATGGCAAGGATGGCACTTTAATCTGGCAATATAAATCAGGCGGTAATTTCTCTTATTCAACACCAGTGTTGGTAAATGGTATATTATACTCAACCAATGTTGATCATAATCTTTATGCCCTTGATACAGCAGGTAAATTAAAGTGGAAGTTTGCTACTGCAAGCACGGTGATATCAAGCCCGGCGGTAGTTAATGGCATTGCGTATTTTGGCAGCGATGATCATTTTATATATGCTGTAGATGCTGTATCAGGTAACCTGAAATGGAAATATCAAACCACTCAAAATATTGATTCAAGTCCGGCTGTTGCAAATGGTATTGTATATATTGGCAGTGCTGATGGAAACCTTTATGCGCTTGATGCTATAACCGGAAATTTAAAATGGCAATATAATACCGGGGGTGTAATAGTTAAATCAAGCCCTGTAATTTCAAATGGTGTTGTATTTATAGGCTCAAGAAACGGTTATTTAAGTGCTGTAGATGCTGGTAACGGTCAATTAAAATGGCGGTTTAATACTGATGGTGTTTCATTAGAGCAATCAATACCAGTAATTAACAATGGGGTAATTTACTTTGCAAGCTGGTATAATTTCGGCGATATTAACACGCCAGGAAGTTTATATGCCATAAAAGAAAGTGATGGTACCCAGATATGGAAAGGACTCGATAATCAGGGTTTTACATCAGGACCGGCTTATGCCAGTGGAAAAATATTTATAAACAGCGATGATGGAAATGTGTATGCTGTTGATGCCACAACAGGCAAAGAGAGCTGGAAAAAACCAATCCTGGCTAACGGAGCTATACCTACCGTTGCAAACGGAAAAGTATTTACTGGTGGTGGCGGTACAAGTTTCTTTTACGCACTGGATGCCAGCTCTGGTAACGAAAGCTGGAAATTTCCCCTTCCAAATAGTATAACAACCTCAAAAGCGCTCGTGGTTAATGGAAATTGATCACATGATGCTGTCCTGATAAATTATAAAATATACAACTTTCCAGTTTATATTTTTATACAAAAGCTGCTTGTATAGGCAGCTTTTTTTATTTTAGTGGTGCGGCGATAACACCGATCACGAACTGAAAGCTTACATATGGAAGCAAAAAGATATTACAAACCTGAACTGGATTTACTGCGCTTTTGTGCATTTCTCTTTGTATTCTTCACACACCGGATGGATCTTGCTCCCATTAACCCAACTAAGTATTACTGGGCATACCATATCAGCTTGGTAGGCGTTTTTGGCGTGCCACTTTTCTTTTTCCTTAGTGCATTTTTAATAACGGAATTACTTACAAAGGAGCAAGAGTTGTACGGCAAGATTAGCATAAAGTCATTCTATATTAGACGAATTCTTCGAATTTGGCCATTATATTTTACTTTCTTCTTCGGAATGGTTTTGCTAACATCTCTTTCTGACAAATTTGGGCATATCCCTCCGAAAGTGCAGTTTGTATTCAGCTTTTTCTCGGGTAACTGGTATATAACCTTTCATGATTGGCTTTCGTGTTACCCTATAAACCCGCTTTGGAGCATTTCGGTAGAAGAACAACTTTATATTTTAATTCCATTGCTGGCATTTTATGGAGGAAAGCGAGGATTAAAGATTTTTTCTTTTCTTGCTATTGCAATGGCATATTTAACCATAATCAGCTATGCCCAACATCCTACGACAGGATTTACTGGTGAATGGACAAATAGCTTTGTGCAATTTCAGTTTTTTGCAGCAGGAATACTTCTCTCCATTTATTTAAAAGGCTGGCAACCCAATTGGCCTGTTGCAGTACGAATTTCGGGATTCATCGGAGGGTTGTTATGCTGGCTAATGGCATCAATCGTTTTCAAAATTAATGCAGATGCTCCTCACCTGTCAAATATTCCGGAAGCTATTGCGGGTTGGCTTTTAGTACTTATTGGAATATTGCTCTTTTTCCTATCATTGTATGGAACTTCTACCAAACACCTTCCCTCCGCTTTTGTATATCTTGGTCGCATATCTTATGGATTGTATGTTTTTCACATTACGATGTTCTTTTTGGTATATGTTGTATTTAAAGATGAATTGGCCGCTTTTAGTAAAATGATTGGTTTGTATGAATGGAGAAACAATGTTGGCTTTTTAATTGCTTTTATAGCCGCAATAACTACCTCTATGCTTTCATACCGTTTTTTTGAAAAACCCTTTTTGCGACTAAAAAGACGATTTACATTTATTCCTTCAAGAGATTAGAGAAAAGTGTACTTAGTATAATAACCACAAGTGGAATGCCTGCGGTAACAAATACCTCTTATTCTGTCAATTTTAAAATAGCGAAGCCCTATTGAACACTGATAAAAATTAATTTGTGAAAAATGCTATAAATTCTAATTCAGACAATCGGGTTAAGGATTGCAGCGGATACCGGCCCCGCGCCTAAGGCCTACAGAAGTATTAACGGAAAGCCTGACCTGCATGGAAACGCTAAATGATTAAAAAACTCTAAATACCAAATCCTAAACTCTAAATCCTAAATTAAGATCCTAAAAACATAGATCTTTTAAAAGCAACTATCAATCCCGCTCATCAAACAAATCCCCCTATTCAAAAAACAGTTGCCCTCAAAAAAACAAACCTTCCACCCCACCCATCTTTCCAATGGCTTTTTGTATTTTTACGGCCTCAATATCATTATGGAAAATAAACCCATAGCCCGCACGCTTCGCTTACTATCGCAACTCATGGAACTACATGAGGTTAATCCGTTTAAAATAAAGTCGATAGCTAATGCTGCTTTTAAGGTTGATAAGCTGCCTTTCCCTATTGCCGGTAAAACGCTGGCCGAATTAGAAAAAGTGGATGGCATTGGCAAAAGCATCGCCGGTAAAATCATCGAGCTTTTTCAAACCGGTACCATTGCCGAAATGGACGAATTGCTGGCCAATACCCCCGCTGGTGTAGTGGAAATGATGGGTATTAAAGGCATCGGTCCTAAAAAAGTGGCCATTATTTGGCGCGAGTTGGGTATTGAAAACACCGGCGAACTTTTTTACGCCTGTAACGAAAACCGCCTCATTGAGGCTAAAGGTTTTGGCCTTAAAACCCAGGAAGAGATACGCAAAGCCATCGAATTCAGGATGGCCAGCAATGGTAAGTTTCTTTATGCACAGGTTGAAAAAGAGGCCAATGAGCTGATGGACGAAATAAAATCCATTTTCCCTGATGCCTTGAAACATTTCGCGGGCGAGTTTCGCAGACTAAGTGAGATCATTACCGAAATTGTGATTGTGGTGGGTAGTATTAACCAGGAAGTGGCGTATAAAGCCCTGTCAGAATCTGAAATCCTGAACAATGTATCATTAAACGAAAACCACGTATCAGGCGAATTAAAAAACGGTTTGCTGGTTGATATTATTTGTGTTGATAAGGCTGATTATTTTACGGAGCTATTTACTAACACCGGTACAGAAGAGCATGTTCAGGCCGTGTTAGAGCGCATCAACGTACCGCTTGATCAGCCAGATAACGAAGAATTGATTTATAAAAAAGCCGGTCTCGCCTGGATGCCACCTGAGCTGCGCGAGGGCGCTACCTTTATTGAAAGGGCCGAAAATAACACATTACCAATACTGATCAATCAGCATGATCTGAAAGGCAGTCTGCACAATCACAGTACCTGGAGCGATGGCGTAAACACCGTTGAAGAAATGGCGCTGTACTGCCGCGATAACCTAAAACTGGAATACCTGGGCATGTGCGATCATAGCAAGAGCGCGTTTTATGCCAAAGGGCTAAGCATTGAGCAGGTATTACAGCAGCAGGAAGAAATTGACCATCTGAATAAAAAACTGGATGGCTTTCATATATTTAAAGGTATTGAGTCGGATATTTTGTATGATGGTTCATTGGATTATCCAGATGAGATATTGCAAAAATTTGATTTCATCGTGGCATCTGTACACTCCATATTAAAAATGGACGAGGAGAAAGCCACCTCAAGGCTCATCACCGCCATTGAAAACCCGTACACTACCATATTGGGTCACCCTACCGGTAGGCTGTTATTAAGCCGCGGTGGTTATCCCATCAATTATAAAAAGGTAATTGATGCCTGTGCGGCCAATAATGTAGTGATCGAAATTAACGCTAATCCGCTAAGGCTTGACCTTGACTGGCGTTGGCACCAGTATGCCTTAGAAAAAGGTGTTTGGCTATCTATTAACCCCGATGCTCATCGCGTGGAGGGATTTTTAGATATGCGTTTCGGCGTATTAGCAGCCCGCAAAGGTGGTTTATATAAGGAAATGTGCCTTAACGCGTTATCTTTACAGGATATTACAAAGGTGTTCAACAAAAAAAAGTCGGCAGTAAAGGCCTGAGAGAGCAAGGATTTTGGGAGCAAGGACAAAGGACTTGGAGATAAAAGATAAAGGGACAAAGGATTTAAGGAAAAAAGAACATTGATTCAATGCCTTAATGACTAATGCCCTAATGACTAAATATAAATGATAAATAAAATACGTTCCATACAATCGTCAAGTAAAAAACCAGCTATACTGGTTATAGGCGATCTGATGATTGACCATTATATAGTAGGAAGCGCCAGTCGCTTATCGCCCGAAGCGCCGGTGCCTATCGTAAATGTAAAAAACGAATCTGTTACACTTGGCGGCGCCGGTAACGTAGTGCAAAACCTGGTAGCATTGGGTGCAAAGGTAACGGTAGCGGGTATAATAGGTAATGATACCGCTGGCACTCAGATCATTGAAATACTAACTAATGAAGGTGTTGAAACCCATACCATTATTAAAGACGATAGCCGCCCTACAACGGTTAAAACCCGCGTTTTGGCGGGCAGCCATCAATTGGTAAGGATTGACAGGGAAACTACCGATGAGGTATCGGCCGTTATTGCTGATGAACTGATCAATAAGCTTAGCGGTTATATGGCAAAAGCTGATATCGTGTTATTGTCTGACTATAATAAGGGACTATTTTCCCCATCATTAACACAACAGCTTATAACCGAAGCAAATAAGCAGAATAAAAAGGTAGTAATTGATCCTAAAGGATTAAATTATGCAAAATATAAAGGCGCTTATATTATAAAGCCCAACCGTAAGGAATTGGCCGAAGCCGCTAAAACCGAGAAAATAAACTCAATTGAAAGCTTACAACATGCCGCCAAGGTTATTTTTGAACAAACCGGAACTGAATATCTGGTGGTAACTCTATCAGAGGAGGGTATGGTGATATTAAGTGAGTCGACGCACAAATTATTACCGGTAAAAGCTACCGAGGTTTTTGATGTAACCGGTGCCGGCGATACCGTATTGGCCACCATAGCCTATTTTATTGCAGCAGGTTTAACTATTGAAGAGGCCTGTGAAGTGGCTAATCATGCTGCCGCAATTGTAATACGCCACATAGGTAGCGCCACTACCACTATTGACGAAATAATTAATGATATTGAAAGAAGCTAAAAGTCGAAAGCTTAAGGCTGAAAGCCGATAATCAGAGAAAAGACGAAAGATTAAGGACTGAGGATTAGCGATAAGGATTTTATAACTCAATACTCATAACACAAAACTAAAAATGATTTTAGACGAACTTAAAGATCATCAAAACATTATACAACGGGTAATTGATACGCTTACCGGCGATATTGAAACTGCCTGTGAAATGATCACCTCTACTATAAAAAGCGGTAATAAGGTTTTGCTGGCAGGCAACGGTGGCAGTGCGGCTGATGCACAACACATAGCTGCCGAACTAAGCGGCCGTTTTGTTAAAAACCGTAAAGCACTGCCTGGTATTGCCCTAACTGTTGATACATCGGCCCTTACCGCAATTGCAAATGATTATGGTTACGAGCATGTATTTTCGCGCCAGGTAGAAGCGTTTGCTCAGCCCGGTGATCTGTTTATAGGTATATCAACCAGCGGCAATAGTCCCGGTATATTAAATGCCTTTGAAGCAGCCACCAAATTTAAATGTAAAACCCTCGGCTTATCGGGCCGCGATGGCGGCAAAATGAACGGAATTTGCGAACTGAACATCATCGTACCATCAGATATTACCGCCCGTATACAGGAAATGCACATATTAATAGGCCACATACTTTGTAAGGCCGTTGATGATTTGTTTGATTGATAAAAAATCGTAGAGACGCATCACATGCGTCTCTTTTTAATAAGAAAGGAGACGCATGTGATGCGTCTCTACAATAAAGATTGCATGAGAATCGACCTCGAAAAAATTCTTACTGATAAAATAACCGACCTTCCATCGCTCCAAAAACAGTTACAAAACTGGCAAAGCGAGGGTAAAAAGGTAGTTTTTACCAATGGCGTGTTCGATCTGCTGCATATTGGTCATATTACTTACCTGGCCAAAGCTGCCGAACTGGGCGATAAACTCATTATCGGATTAAATGCCGATAGCTCAGTTAAACGTATCAAAGGCGAAAGCAGGCCGGTTAATGACCAGAGCAGCCGTGCCGCTATACTGGCTGCCTTGTTTTTTGTTGATGCCATAGTGGTTTTTGAAGATGATACACCCTTAAAACTGATCAATACACTACTGCCCGATATACTGGTAAAAGGTGCCGATTACTCCGTAGAAAACATAGTTGGCGCTCAGGAAGTTATAGCTAATGGTGGTGAGGTAAAAACGATCAATTTTGTAGAAGGCTATTCATCAACCTCCATCATTGAAAAAATCAGGAACCAAATCCCCGGAAAGTAAAAAGATGAAGATACTGGTGATCCGGTTTAGCTCCATGGGTGATATTATTTATACCACCCCTGTTGTACGCTGCCTGAAAAAACAGATCCCCGGAGCCGAAGTGCATTTTTTAATCAAACCTGCCTTTAAATATATTTACGACAACAACCCTTACGTTGATAAGCTGCTGTTACTAAAACCCACTTTATCAGCAACCATACAGGATATAAAAGCCGAACAGTATGATCATATTATTGATCTGCACAACAATCTGCGTACGGCCATCATTAAGCTGCGCACTGGTATCCCTGCATCAACCTATAAAAAACAACCTATAAAAAAATGGCTCAGTTTAAAGTTTAAACTCAAGCTGATAGCCCCCATTCACCTGGTTGATCGCTACCTTAAAACAGTTAAATCTTTAGGCGTGGTTAATGATGGGCAGCCCATTGATTACTATGTTAAAACCGAGCATCAGCTAAATAAGTTGCTGCCGCCATCGCATCAAAGCGGGTATGTCGCCTTTGTTATTGGGGCAACACATTTTACCAAACGTATGCCTAATGATAAGATTATCAGTATTTGCCGGCAGCTTACCACTCCTGTTGTATTACTGGGAGGTAATGATGTGAAGACCAATGGCCAAATTATTGCGGATGCAATTGGCGCATCTATATATAATGCATGCGGTATTACCACGCTCGATGAATCAGTTTACCTGGTATCACAAGCTAAAAACATCATTGGCTTTGATACCGGCCTAACCCATATTGCCGAAGCTTTTAACAAGCCCATTGTATCTGTTTGGGGTGGCACCGTTCCTGATTTGCTAGGTGTACAACCCTATATGGTTAAGGAAGTATTGGTTGCTGGCGTTGACCTATCATGCCGCCCCTGCTCCAAATTCGGTTTAGAAAAATGTCCGCTCGGGCATTTTAAGTGCATGAATGATATGCCCGAAGATAATATTGTACAGTTTGCCAATAAATGGTTATAACCTGAGTTCGGGATAAGAAATTCTAAATGTCATTTCGACGAACAGCAACGGGCAAAGTGATGGCGTGAGGGGAAACTACCTCTTGATCGATAGTTTCTCCTCGTACCTCGTTCAAAATGACATGGTTTTTGTTGATATATGATACTCAAATTCCTATCCTGAACTCAGGTTAACTATGGCAATACTAGCCAGCATTTTATACAAATTTTAGCTCCAGATTATTTTTATAGAAGAATGAAAAACTAATTGAAATTCACCATTGTTACTGTTATATTGTAATCTGATCCCAAATCAAATCTTAGTCTTTTTACCATGAAGAAACTCCTGTTAATTCGCCACGCCAAAGCAACGCATGAAACTGGTTATGTTGATTTTGAACGCCCCCTAAAGCAATCAGGCATGCAGGATGCTTTACTCATGGCCAACGTTTTACAGAAGCGATCCATGATTCCGGAGATCATAGTAACCAGTCCGGCGCTACGCACATTGACCACAGCTCAAATATTTGCAGAACATTTGCGTTTACCCGCCTCAGATACCGATCAAAAAATATACGAAGCCAGTGAACAAACACTGGTAAAGGTGATCAATAACCTGCCGAATGAGCATGATTTTATTGGTTTGGTTGGGCACAATCCGGGCATAAGTCAGCTATTACATTACCTCACCGGGCAATTTCGTGATGTACCTACCTGTGCCATTGCACTCATTAGTTTTGATAACGACAATTGGCGCTCCATCAGCAGCGAAGACGGACATCTATCTTTTTATGATTCGCCGAAGGGGTGAGTTGTGAGTATTAAAACCCTGTCATGCTGAACGGAATGAAGCATCTATTGAACAGTATGCATGTTGGCAAATAGATCCTTCGTTCCTCAGGATGACAAACTTCTTTAAGAAACGCCGCCTATTCAAGCGTCTTTCGCTTGAATATTAATCCGGGGTAAGCGTCCACGCTTACCGTCATAATAAGCGTGGACACTTACTTTTGTGTAAGTTCAAGCGAAGAACGCTTAAACTGGCGTGCTTTTACTTAATAGCTTGCCATACACACAAACGCGGTAACCGGCAACACGCCACCGAAACCCTAACTCACCTTATAAGTCTTCCCCGGTAATGAGCTGATATAGCCTTGCATTTCCATATTTAGCAGGTTCATGGCCAGCATACTCATAGGCATATTGGCTTTTATGGTCAGATCATCAATGGCCAGGGGCGTTTTATGCTCCTGTAAAATATCAAATATTAGTCGTTCATCGGTCGAGAGATCAAGCGGCAAGGTAAACTGTTCAACAGGTTTGGCATGATCTGTTTTTTCCCAGCCCAGGCTAAAAGCCAGATCGGCTACACAGGTAAGTAAGGCAGCTTTATTGTTGCAGATCAGGAAGTTACATCCCTCAGAAAAATGGTCACCCAGTCTGCCCGGAAACGCGAATACATCCCGGTTATAGGAGTTGGCTATCTCAGCGGTTATTAACGCGCCACCTTTTATGCCGGCTTCCACCACTACGGTAGCATCGGCAATACCGGCAACAATACGGTTACGCTGCGGAAAATTTTCCCTATCGCGTATTGTACCGGATGGATATTCACTTAATAGGCCGCCATTCTCCAGCATTTTATCGGCCGTAGCCCGGTTCTGGCTGGGGTAAAGCCGGTCTAACCCATGCCCAAGCACCCCTACTGTTGGCATATAATAATACAGGCGAATCACCACAGTTTTTTAGCCTTTTTGGGTACCTGCTATCGGTATAAAAAATTACTTCAATACCTTGCTTTTCAACAAAAACAAGTTCCTTTTCGGCCTTCTTTAATGCCGCATCAAAATCAAGCTGACTGATTGTTTTTTCGCCGATGCCCGGCACCTTGATCAGCTTAGCCGGAGTAGCTTTAAAAACTTCCTCAGCGCTGCCAAAGTACGCCAACAAGACTTTAGCTAATGTTGGCCCAATATTTTTTACAAAAGTTAAAGCTATTTTATGATGTAATGACATGTTATTGTTAGATGTGCGGATTTCAAATGATTAATACACAGATTTCCAAATACGTAAATTATAAATAAACAGGTGAATTTTAAAGTAGCATTTCCCACATCTGCACATCTGAAATCCGCACATTTGCACATACATTTCTCACATCCGCACATTTACACTTCCGCATATCCATTAATTCTCTAAAATATAAAAAATCCTAAAAAAATTAGCATAAATAAAAAACTATAAAAATAGTTTGCAAACTATAAAAATAGTTCTACCTTTATGTAACTATAAAAATAGTTTGCTATGGACATTAAAGAACTCACCAAGGCCGAAGAGCAGATCATGCAGATACTGTGGCAGTTAAAGGAAGCAATTGTAAAGGATATTATTGACCAAATACCCGATCCTAAACCAGCTTACAATACCGTATCAACCGTAGTGCGGGTCCTGGAGGGCAAGGGCTTTATTGACCATAAGGCATACGGAAACTCGCACGTTTACTTCCCTCTTGTTAGTGACGACCAGTACAAAAAGTTCACTTTTGATAAGATGATGAAAAACTATTTCAGCAACTCCTATCAAAGCCTGGTATCGTTTATTGTGGACGAAAAGAAGCTGGATATCAAAGAGCTTGACGAACTAACCTCCTTAATTGATCAACTTAAAAACAAAAAATAATGAACTGGCTACATTATCTGCTCGAAGCAAACCTGTATCTCATGGTATTTTACGCCGGGTACTGCCTGTTTTTAAATAAGGAAACTTACTATACCCTAAACAGGGCATACTTATTATTCAGCTGCATGATATCGTTCCTGCTGCCTGTGTTACAAATTGGCGCGTTAAAACCTGCTGAGCCCGCGTTTCAAACTGTTGTATTAATTGCTCCGTCGGGTGCAAAACCGGTTGTAACAGCAGTAACAACCGCAACTCCGGTTACCATGCAGGATGTATTAGTTTATACCTACCTGCTGGGCGTTGCTGTATTAACTATAGTGCTATTATTTAAGCTGTTTAAACTGGCAAAAATGACCAGGGCCGCTAACAAAATGGTTGATGATCAATACAAAATGATCAGTATTGAGGGCTCAAATGCTGCTTTTTCGTTCTTCAATTACCTGTTTATTGGTTCAAAAACTGCCGGCAGCGACATCATTATCAGGCATGAGTTGGTACATATCAGACAAAAACACTCTGCCGATATCATTTTTATGGAGATCATGAAGATCATGAACTGGTTTAATCCCTTCATTTACCTGGTGCAGATAAGCCTTAAAACCGTGCACGAATATATAGCCGATGAGCAAACCGCAGCCCTTGAACCCGATGCCTTAACCTACTCATCATTCTTGGTGAATAATGCCTATGGCCTTAACGGCTCATCCATTACGCATTCATTTTTCAATTATAACTTGTTAAAAAAGAGGATCATTATGTTAAACCAAAAACGTTCGGGGAATTTAGCCAGGCTAAAGTACCTCATGGCTGTACCCATTTGCGCGGGGATGCTCTGCGCATCAACCCTGGGGTTCAGTAAAACTTATGGCTGGGTTGACCTGGCACCATCCAAAAATGCACAAACGGCAAAACTACCGCTGCATAAGGATACACCCAACGATGGGAAATTTATATATGTGATAAAGCCCACATCATACAGCTCAAGCAGGCTTGAGGAAATAAAGGCAGAACTTGAAAAGCGTGGATATAAAATGACCTATAGTGAAAAAAACATGGGTACCAAACAAGCACAAGTTTCTGTCAATATTGAAAAGCTGTCTAAAAAAGGAACGGTTCAAAGTGTATACGGAACATTTAATCTTGATGAAATGAAGCAAGACGGATACGTTATAATGTTTGGAGGCGATGAAAAATCGCTTTTTATGAGCGATCGCCAAAAAGAAAATTCAGTTACGCCAAAGGACATTAGCAAACTGCTGCCGCCACCGCCGCCAGTGCCATCGGTAAATGCCCCGCAACCAAAGGCTGTTACCAAACGTCCACCACCACTGCCACCTGCAGCGCCTAAAAGTGTATCCAATAAACCATCCAAGATAATTGATGTTCAACTAATACCGCCACCACCGCCGCCAAGAAATCCTTTTGATAGTTTATGCCGGTATGTTGGAAGGCATGTTAGATATTCTTCAGTTGCACGTGAAAATCTTATCGCTGGCAGGGTAATTGCAACTTTTAATATTAATAACGGCAAAATAGAAGATGTAAAAATTACAAGAGGCCTTACTGACATTATGGATGGAGAAGTGGTAAGAGTTTTGAAAAGCTATGATGGCCCGCTTAGCGTTAAATCAGGCAAATATGCTATCCCGGTTTCTTATAGTCTTGTTGATGAGAATGGTAATTACGTAGGTAAGGCACCGGAATATAAAGCTACGGCTAATGATAAAAATAAACCGGGAACAAACAATATTATAGTTGAATCGGGCCCAACACTTATGCTAAATGAAGTTGTTATAACAGCTTATACTGCTAAAAGACAATAATCTTTCAAGGTAATTATACCTTTTAAACAAACTGCTGAACGGCTAAAACCGCTTCGGCATTTTTCCATGTAAAGCGCACATGTCATCCTGAATCTAAATTGTCATCCTGAGGAACGAAGGATCTATTCGCCCACTTGCATATCGAACAACAGATGCTTTACTGCGTTCAGCATGACAGGTTGAAATGAGAACGTTATTTACCCCTTCACATAAATCACCTGCTTGGTTTCAAAAAACTCCTCCGCAAAATGATCTTTTAGGTGATACTGCTGTACTTTTAGGCCCGATTCCTTGATTTCCTGCTCCAGATCGCCGCCTTTGAGGTAAAGGATGCCGTTTGGCAGCGTATTTTTTGATTCCTTTTTGAACTTACCGCGTACCCAGGGATAAAAATCCTTGAGCTGGGTAACCGCGCGCGATACTACAAAATCAAACTTTTCGTCTATCTGCTCGGCACGCAGATGCGATGCTTTTACATTGGTTAAACCCAAAGCTTTGGCCACTTCCTGCACCACTTTGATCTTTTTTCCGATAGAATCAACCAAATGAAACTGTGTTTCGGGGAATAAAATAGCTAGTGGTATACCCGGGAAACCGCCGCCGGTACCCACGTCAAGCACGCTATCGCAGGGCAAAAACTGCATTATTTTGGCTATTCCTATGGAGTGTAGCACATGGCGCTCGTACAATAAATCGATGTCTTTACGCGATATTACGTTGATCTGGCTGTTCCATAAGTTATACAGTTCGGGCAATTGTTCAATTTGCGCGCGTTGTTGCACAGTCAGATCAGGAAAATACTGGAATATGATATCAGATGTCATCCCTGTTAAAACGGTTAATGATGTTACCAAGCAAGTACCTGGCCCTAAATAATTGTGCTTTAACCGTACCCAAAGGCAAATCAAGCTGCCTGGCTATTTCTTCGTAAGATAGTTCGTCGAAATACCTGAGCGTAATCAGGTTACGGTAACGATGAGGCAAACTTTCAATCAATAATTTTAACTCCTGGGTTTGTTGCTTTTTGATAGATGTTTCTTCAGGATTTAAAACATCAGCCTTTATTTGCAACGGTTTTTCGTCCCCATCCTCGTCGGTCATACCATGGATTGATTGGGTATTCAGCTTTTTTTTGCGGATAAAATCGATACAATTATTGGTGGCTACCCTAAAAAGCCAGGTGCTAAAGGCATAGTCAGGCTGGTATTTATCCAGTTTTTCAAACGCCTTGGCAAAGGTTTCAACAGTAAGGTCCATAGCATCCTCCTTATTGTTAACCATTTTTAAAACCATAAAGTAAATAGAATCCTTGTACCGGTGCATCAGATCGGCATACGCTTTTTGATCGCCCTCACGAGCCCTTACTACCAGGTAAAAATCATTCCTGGCATTATCGGTAAAATTGGCGTTTACTTCCATTGTTTGGTTTTAAAAAATGTGCCTATCAGCCCAAAAACATTTAAATACATATAATATATAATATCAAAGAAGGGCAACCACCACATCAGGTCCTTACCATTCAGCTTTTTAAATATCTTACTGTATATAATTAATTGTAATATCAACCTAAACCCAAACAAACCTAATGCCAGTAAAGGCTCATATTTAAAAACAAGGCATAATATAAACAAGGTATAAAACAAAAAGCCGCTTGTGGCATCAAAACTAAGTATGCGCCTGTGCCTGTTTTTATATAATTTGCCCACACCCATATGGCGCTTTTTTTGCCTGTACCACGATAAAATAGTTGTTTTAGCGCTGGTATAAACAAACGTTTCGGGATGAATTTCAATAATGGTATTATCGGCAGTGGCGTGCTGATTTACAAACAAATCATCATCGCCAGATATAATGTGCATGTGCGATGCAAAACCTTTTTGGCTAAAGAACAGTGTTTTTGTATACCCCAGGTTACGCCCAATACCCATGTACGGATCGCCGGTAAGGGCGCTTGATAAATAGTTGGTAGCCGTTTTTATGGTTTCAAACCGGGTAAAGGGGTTCAGAAAATTACGGGTTCTATTATAAGGTGAATAACCCAAAACTATTTGCGCCTTGGTGCTGAAATTAACCGCCATCCGCGCTATCCAATTCACTGAAGCTGGTTTGCAATCGGCATCAGTAAATAACAAATATTCGTTTTTAGCCGCTTTTATTCCCAGGGTAAGCGCAAATTTTTTGCCTGTTTTAAAGCGCGCATGCTCTGTTATAGTCACCACTTTTAAGCGTGGATATTCGCGCTGCAAATCTTCCAGAACAATGTCGGAGGAGTCATATGAGCAATCATTGATCACCACTACTTCAAAATCAGGATAGTTTTGCTGCAATATAGCGGGCAGGTTTTCCTGCAGGTTTTTGGCTTCGTTGCGCGCGCTTATGATTACAGAAACAGGTATTAAAACCTCGGGCAGCTGCTCCATGGGTTTATAACGCGCAAGCCTGCTATGGTTACTTATCAGGTAGTACAGCTGTACAATAAAACAAAGCTGAAAAAGAATAAAAAGTATGTTCTGTATATAAGTTTCCAAAGGGCTATAATAATCAGGCAAATTTGTTAAAAATCGCCGGAATTAATGGCCTTAACTTGATGATTGTTGCACACATTGAGGTATTTTTTTCCACAAAGTACGCTTAAATCTCTCTTTACTGAAGCTTGTATGGCTTATAGTTTACTCACCCCGCCTACGCTTCGCTTGACCGGGTGAGTCAAATCGTGCATTTTGTCTGAACCTGGATTTTTCACTGTTACTTTTTTTAAATGGTGTTCAAGAGGGCTTAGTCGTTTGTGGGATTTAGGATTAACATGATTTTTGGGGCTAATCAAGGTGCAGATCAAATCCTGTAATCTGATAAATCCGCTTAATCCAGGTTCAGACAAAAAGAGTATCACCGTGAGGTTTCCCGCTTTATTTGTTAATTTTGCAACCTCAAAATGAAATTTAATTTAACAGCACAAGATCCGCTTTCAAAAGCCCGTGCAGGTGAAATTACCACCGACCACGGCACCATTCAAACACCTATTTTTATGCCTGTAGGTACTGCAGGCACGGTAAAAGCAGTGCACCAGCACGAGCTTAAGAATGATATTGAAGCACAAATTATTTTAGGTAACACCTATCATTTATACTTACGCCCCGGCCTTAACACGTTGGAAAGCGCCGGCGGACTGCATAAATTTAATGGCTGGGACGGCCCAATTTTAACTGATAGCGGCGGTTACCAAGTGTATTCGCTTACCGAAGTACGTAAAATTAAGGAGGAGGGCGTTACCTTCCGCTCGCATATTGATGGCTCAAAACACCTGTTTACGCCCGAAAATGTGATGGATATTCAGCGTATAATAGGCGCTGATATCATTATGGCTTTTGACGAATGCACTCCCTATCCATGCGATTATAACTATGCCCGCCGGTCTATTGACATGACACACCGTTGGTTAAAACGCTGCTGCGATCGCTTTGACAGTACTGAACCTAAGTATGGTTACAGCCAAACTTTGTTCCCTATTGTACAGGGATCTGTATATAAGGATCTGCGCGAAAAATCGGCCGAAGTTATTGCTTCTTTCGAGCGTGAAGGCAACGCCATTGGCGGACTTTCGGTAGGTGAACCGGCCGAGGAAATGTATGCCATGACAGAAATTGTTTGTAATATATTGCCACAGCAAAAACCACGTTACTTAATGGGTGTAGGCACACCGGTAAATATATTGGAGAATATTGCGTTAGGAATTGATATGTTTGATTGTGTTATGCCAACCCGTAACGCGCGCAATGGTATGCTTTTTACAAAAAACGGTATCATCAATATCAAGAACGAAAAGTGGAAAAATGACTTTTCGGCTATTGAAGCAGATAGCGAATTATTTGCCGATAAAGACTATAGCAAGGCTTATTTACGCCACCTGATACACTCGGGCGAGATGCTGGGCGCGCAGATAGCAACCCTGCATAACCTGCATTTTTACCTGTGGCTGGTTAAAGAAGCACGTAAAAAAATTATTGCCCGCGAGTTTTACGACTGGAAAAACATCATGGTTAAACGCCTTGGCCAACGATTATAACAGGGTATAAATTTTAATAATGAGGGAAAATAAACATACCTTTTGGAGTATCAATTTCGGTACTAAAACACAAATGATCTAAAAGATGAAGGCTTTTATACACCGTTATCTGAGGGTTATTGACCGGTTTATTATTGGAAAATACCTGGGCACTTTTGTGTTTACAATGGCCATTTTCGCCGTGATATCGGTTGTGTTTGATGTGTCAGAAAAGCTGGATAATTTCACGAGTAAGCATTCATCTTTTCATGATATTGTATTTCAGTATTATGCTGGGTTTGTTCCTTTTTACCTCAATTTATTGTCGCCGCTTATTAACTTTTTGGCGGTGATATTCTTTACGGCCAAGATGGCCAGCCAAACAGAAATAGTACCTATTTTAAGCGGTAAAGCCAGCTTTAACCGCTTTTTAAGGCCATATTTTATAGCTTCCAGCCTTATATTCGTTGTATCGTTTTTTGCAAATGTATACCTGATACCGTACACCAATCACTTAAAAAACGACTTTGAAAATGCCAACGGCATAACAGATAACGACCCTACTAAGAGTGAGGTACACATGCAGATTGATAAACATACTTTTGTTTATCTGCAAAATTACGACCAAACAGTACACACTGGCTACCAGTTTATTATGGAAAAATTTAATGGTGATACATTAAAAGAAAAGCTAATTGCCAGTACCGTTACTTATGACTCTGTTAAACGTGTATGGTCATTAAAAAACTATTCTGTTAAGTATATAAATGGCCTTAAAGAGCAATATATAAACAGTACCGTACAAAAAGATACCGTATTGGACATGCACCCCAGCGACTTTATTGTGTACGATAATGTGTATGCAGCCATGTCATTAAAGGACCTGAATAAGAACATTGACAAGGAAAAATTGCGCCGGCCCGAGGTATTAAATAACCTTTATTATGAGAAATTTCACCGGTTTGTTTATCCTTTATCGGCCTATGTTTTAACTATTCTGGGCGTAGCCCTGTCGTCCCGCAAGGTACGTGGAGGTGTTGGTTTACCCTTGGGGATAGGAATTTTACTCTGTTTTGCTTACATCATTGTTGAGAAATTTGCTATTGTATTTTCTATAAAAGGCGGTGTTCCTCCTATGATCACAGTGCTTATTCCTAATACTTTGTTTGGCCTGCTTGGCTATTATTTACTTTTAAAAGCGCCAAAATAGTGACTAAAGCGAGCGATATAACCCCTGCAGGTTTAAATAAAAACTTGCTGATACTGCATTTTACAGTGTTTATTTGGGGATTTACGGGAATTTTAGGCGCTTTAATCACCATTTCGGCGGTACAATTGGTGTGGTATCGGGTGTTTATAGCCTTTATTTCGCTGTTTTTGTACTTTAAGTTTAACAAAACTACCTATAAGGTCGACAGAAAAACGCTCTTAAATTTGCTATTTACGGGCGCTTTGGTGGGTGGTCACTGGGTACTTTTCTTCGCTTCTATCAAACTTTCAACCGTTCCAATAACACTGGTTTGCCTCTCCAGCATCACTTTATTTACGGCTATATTAGAACCTCTGATCAATAAAACAAAGATATCCAAACTCGAAATTCTGGCCGGATTATTAATTATAACGGGGATTATTCTGATCTTTAAATTTGAAACACATTACACTAAGGGTATTGTAACAGGGCTCATAAGTGCTGTTTGTGCAAGCCTGTTTTCTATCATTAATTCAAAACTGGTTAAGAAAAATGAGGCCCCAACCATTGCATTTTATGAACTTGCGGGAGCCTTTTTGTGGATCACTTTATACCTTTTATGTACCCAGGGATTTAACCGTTCGCTAATTTTAAAGAGCCATGATATTGGTTATTTGTTGTTGCTCGGCACCGTTTGTACATCCCTTGCCTACGTTGCCGGCGTATCCGTAATGCGCGAACTTTCGGCTTTCAGGGTTGCCCTCATTACCAACCTTGAGCCTGTTTACGGTATACTGATGTCGTTTATTTTCTTTGGCGATATGAACAAAATGACGACCGGTTTCTGGGTCGGAGCGATCCTTATCTTGTCTACCATCTTCCTGTACCCGGTGGCACAAAAGCAAATTGCCAAAAGAAAAACCAGGCCGTAATTCTGCTTTTTCCACTTTCCTGCACCCATATTATCTACATACAAACCAAGTCTGTTCGCCCCGAATATCCCCTTCTCATCCGGCCTAAAATCTGCACCCGTTGCCTTACTTATTACAAGCAAATAACACCCAATAGGGGATAGAAAGCGCGCATGCTTAGAAGCCATTTTTAAGCCCTTTAAGGCATTATTATTTTTTACCGGGATTGGCATCGTTTAAATACCTCAGCTCGCAATAGGGGCAAAATCACATTTTTAGTTAGTGTAATAAAACTCAATATTATCTATTTCTATAAATCCCTTTAAACCGCCCTATTATGAGATATTTTTTGAATTATAAAATGTAAAAATCAATTTATATCAATTTTATATTTAATTAATAATCAAAGTTTTATATACATTATTAAAAGTAAAAATTGAACAAAATCAATTTAACTTGAAATGTAAAAAACTAAATATATTAGCATAAAAAATTACCACCCTTAAATAAAGTATTTATATAACTTATAATCAGATAAATAAAAGCATTTATTTAACTTTAAACTACAGGTACAGAAACAAGATGAAATTTTGCTTCATAGTGTTATGAATTCAAAAATCAGGATTGAAATAAAAACAGATCAACAGGCGGTATTGTATACAAAAAAGTAAATCCGGTGAAAAATTTCGGATTCTCAGCGGAGCAGTGGCGGCAAATTTCAAGCGGTTAAAACCGGAAGATATGAAGAAGCAGAGCTGATAAAAACTGAGAGAATATGACAGGATCGGCCGGGAGCAAAATTCAATGATTCACCTTATCAAATTTCATCCCTGTTTTTACGAAGACATTTTTACAGCCTCTGATTTTTAAACACCGCCGAAAATTTCATCGCATTTTAATGATGATCAAAATTCACGTTTTCCGGCACCGTTTTTTTTTGATTTGTTGAACCCTCCATGTTTTTTACTTTTCACCGGGCTATATAAAAAGCATTTTTAATAAACATTTAAAAACCGCATATTGTATTAACTGTTAAACCAAATATCATGAGCATTAAAACAATTGTTATTGTAGTGGTCACTATTTTACTTACCGCTGCGCTGGCCCAAAACACAGACAAGGTTCCGTTCGCTTTTCTATTCGCGAATTTTTATATTTCAAAACTGGCCCTGATGTTGGTGGTAGCCGTGGTGGCATTTATTTTAGGTGTGCTGGTTGGCCGTCCTAAAAAAGCAAAATTTGATATCGAAGGATATCACGACAACATCCGCAAAAAAGAAGACCCTAATACACTAAGCGACGAAGACAGGGAATACATCAGCTAACACCATGAATAAGAAAATTGGATTTATAGGCCTCGGCAACATGGGCATCATCATGGCCAAAAACCTGATCAGCTCAGGTTATCATTTACAAGTTTACAACCGTACCCTTTCCAAAGCCGATGAACTCGACCCGGCATACATCACCAAATGCCAAACCCCGGCCGATGCCGCCAAAGGGGTGCATATAGTGATCAGTATGCTGGCCGAGGATGACACCTTACGAGAATTGACTGTAGGAGAAAAAGGAATTTTAAAATCGCTACAGCCAAATGCCCTGCACATTTCTATGAGTACCATCTCGCCCGAAACAGCTCAGCAACTTGCAGACCTGCATGAAGAGGCCGGCAGCCATTACCTGGCTGCCCCTGTATTCGGCCGCCCCGAAGCTGCTGCAGCCCGCAAGCTTTGGATATGCGTATCCGGCGATCAACATGCAAAAGACATCGCCAAACCTGTGTTGGAATGCCTGGGCCAGCTGGTTGATTTTGGCGAAAGCACAGGCGGGGCCAACGTGGTAAAAATTACAGGCAATTTTATGATCATGGCTTCGATGGAGATCATGGCGGAGGCCTACACCCTTGCAGAGAAGAACGGATTGAGCCGCACACAGGTGGCCGACTTTTTTGGCTCAACTCTGTTTAGCTCCCCTATTTTTCAAAACTATGGCAAGGTTATAGCCAGTAAACAGTACGAGCCGGTTGGTTTCAAATCAAAATTAGGTTATAAGGACGCGCGTCTGGCATTTAAACTATCGCAGGCAAGTGAGATGCCCATGCCAATCACAAACGCCCTACACAGTCGCTTATTGACCGCCGTGGCAAAAGGCTGGGGCGAGAAAGATTGGGCCGAAGGTATAGCCCGCGGTGTGAGTGAAGATGCAGGGATTTGATTTAGGATTTGACCACCCATGTCATTGCGATAGCGTGGCAATCCTCGACCTACAAAGCGGCTCTGCTTATTGGGGATTGCTTCGTGCCTCGCAATGACGCATGATAAAATCAAATCATAAATAAAACACCTCGTTCTCTACCTCCAAAAAGCTCAGATCTGGTGTTTGTTCAAATATGCCGAATACGGAGGCTCCGCTCCCGCTCATGCTGGCGTATATGGCTCCGGCCTCGTATAGGCTTGCTTTAATACCTCGTATCTCCGCATGGTTTTTAAACACCGACAGTTCAAAATCATTTTTGATGTATTTTTTCCATTCGGTTATGGGCTCAGTGATCAGCTCCAATAAGGAATCTTTTACCGGCATGGGCTTAACGTCTCTGAAGGCTTCGGCTGTTGATATATGCACATCGGGCATCACCAAAACAATTTTATAGTTTGACAGATCAAGTTTGATGGGTTCAAACTCATCCCCTTTTTCAAAGGCAAATACGGGCTTGCTTTCGATAAAGAAGGCACAGTCGGCACCCAGTTCGCGGGCGTAGCCGGTCATGTCATCAACCGATAGTCCCAGGCTGAACTGTTGGTTCATCAGCTTGATAAAAAAAGCAGCATCAGCCGAGCCACCGCCCAGGCCGGCCCCTATCGGGATATTCTTGTGCAGGTGAATACTCACCGGTGGCAGGTCATGATCCTGTTTCAACAAGTGATAGCCTTTGATGCAAAGATTGTCCTCCTCTCGTCCAGGTATGTCCAATCCCGACGAGGTAAAACTTAACCTATCGCTCGCTACTACTTCAAGCGCGTCTTTAATGTCGATAGGATAAAAAATGGTTTCCAGATTATGATAACCGTCGGGTCGGCGTTCGGTAATGTTCAAACCAATGTTTATTTTTGCGTTTGGAAAAAGGATCATAAGAAAAGACTAACACTGCTTGTATTTTTACACATCTGTTAGGATACCAAAATTAGATTATTTTTCTTTGTTCCGAAATCGTTCATTGGTTCACTGGTTCATTAGTTCATTAGGCTCTTCAAAACTTAATCAACCCAATCCAACCACTCACCCAATCAACAACCAACTTAATCAACCAATAGAATGAAACAATATCTCGATTTGATGAGCCATGTGATGGAAACCGGCGCGCAAAAGCACGACAGGACAGGAACCGGTACGGTAAGTGTGTTTGGCTACCAGATGCGTTTCAACCTTAAAGATGGTTTCCCAATGGTGACCACCAAAAAGCTGCACCTGAAATCAATCATCCACGAGCTGATCTGGTTTTTGAGCGGCGATACCAATATCAGCTACCTAAAGGAAAACGGTGTGCGTATATGGGACGAATGGGCCGATGCCGATGGCAACCTCGGTCCAGTGTATGGTTACCAGTGGCGTTCATGGCCAAAACCCGATGGCGGGCATATTGACCAGATAACCCAGGTGATAAACCAGATCAAAAACAATCCTGATTCACGCCGCATGATCGTATCGGCATGGAATGTGGCCGATGTGAACCAGATGGCCCTGCCACCCTGCCACAGCTTATTTCAATTTTATGTAGAACCCGCTAATCCGTCGGCTGACGGAGGAACCAAGGGCAAACTATCCTGTCAACTTTATCAGCGCAGTGCCGATATATTTTTGGGCGTACCGTTCAACGTTGCATCATACGCGTTGCTCACCATGATGGTAGCACAGGTATGCAATCTGGACTATGGCGATTTTATCCACACCTTTGGCGATGCCCACCTGTACAATAACCACATGGATCAGGCCCGTCTGCAACTGAGCCGTGAGTCACGCCCGCTGCCTACCATGAAGATTAACCCCGAGGTAAAAGATATTTTCGAGTTTAAGTTTGAAGATTTCACGCTGGAGAACTATGATCCACATCCGCATATTAAGGGTGCAGTGGCGGTTTGAATTTAGTCATTGAGGCATTAGGCCATTAAGTCATTTTTTGATTTGCATAATTATTTGTCATTATTAATTTTGGTTCTGCATGAGTAACCGCATAGAGGATCTGGAGATTTACAATTTATCGGATGCGTTTTCTCATAAAGTCTGGACTTTAGTTATGGCTTGGGACTATTTTGCAAAAGATACCATAGGAAAACAATTGGTACGATCATCAGATTCGATAGGAGCAAACATCGCTGAAGGTTTTGGCCGATATCATTATAAAGAAAACAAAAACTTCTGTTATCAATTATCGAAACTAAAACCTGGCAGATGAAAGCTCAGGCAAGGAATTTAGTTACTGATGAAGAATATCAGTTATTGATCCAACAATTAGAAACAATTCACCTAAAACTTAACATTTATATAAAACACATCGGAATCGTCAAAAAGTAAAATCAAGTACATCAGCCAACGATGTTCAATGACCCAATGACGATAATGACTTAATGACGATAATGACAATTTCAATCATAGTAGCCATAGCCAAAAACCACGCTATTGGCAAAGACAATAAATTACTCTGGTATTTGCCAAACGATCTGAAGCATTTTAAGGATGTAACCAGTGGGCATACCGTGATCATGGGCCGCAAAACCTATGAATCTGTTGGCAGGCCTTTGCCAAAGCGCCGAAACATCGTGATCACCCGGCAAGACATCAGTATTGAAGGCTGCGAGGCGGTACCCTCTATTGATGAGGCTTTGGAACGTTGCGAAAACGAAGAAGAGGTATTTATTGTGGGTGGTGCCGAAATTTACAGGCAGGCCGTGCCGCTTACTGACCGCATTTATTTAACCATTATTGACCATGAATTTGATGGCGATACCTTTTTCCCGGAGTTAAATCCGGCAGACTGGAAGGAAAAGGAACGGGAGAACTTTGAGCCCGACGAAAAAAATAAGTATAGCTATTCCTTCATCACACTGGAACGGGGAAAAGCGTAAAGCTGAAAGCAAAAAGCCGAAAGCTTTTTAAACAAGTTCTATAAGCTTTCAGCCTTCGGCTTTGAGCCTTGAGCTTTCTGTCATCAAATTGTTTTAATTTAAAATTTCATGCTTGCGAAATTTTATTAGATTTGCCGTCTTATTAAAAAAAAGCTTATAAACTAATTAATTACATATTATAATTCGATGCAAGGTAAAGGGGTTATTAAATTTTTCGCCATTCTGCTGGCTGTTGTATGTATATACCAGCTCTCATTTACTTGGGTAGCACACAAAGTTAGGAGTGATGCCAAAGTATATTCAAAGGGAGACACTGAGAAAGAAAAAGCGTATCTGGATTCTATGTCAACACAACCGGTATATCCGTTGTTTAAACACAATTACCAATACGTAGAGCAAAGAGAACTGGCATTGGGCCTCGACCTTAAAGGTGGTATGAACGTTACCATGCAAATTTCGCTTGACGAGCTGGTACGGAAAATTGCCAACAACAATCCGGATGTAACCTTTAACCAGGCTTTGGCTAATGCCGATAAATTACAGGCTGATGCTAAAACCACTCAAAAGGATTTCATTGCGTTATTTGTTAGCGAGTACGAAAAGCTAAATCCAAATGGTAAACTGGCTGCTATCTTTTCAACAAGGGATAACCAGGACCACCTGAAGTATAATGCTTCAAACAGCGAAGTCCAGTCTTATCTGAAAGATCAGGCCAGTGCCGCAGTAAAACAATCATACACGGTTTTAAGCACCCGTATCAACCAGTTTGGTGTTACCCAGCCTAACATCCAGTTAGAGCAAGGCTCAAACCGTATTTTGGTTGAATTGCCAGGTGTAAAAGAACCGGAGCGTGTTCGTAAATTATTATCGGGTTCTGCAAAACTGGAGTTTTATCAAACTTTTGATAATACCGAAGCTTACCAGTATTTGGCCAATATTGATAACCTGCTAGCTGCAAAACATAAAACTGCAAAAGCCGATTCATCAAAAACAGCAGCTACAGCTACTAACGCTACTGCTAAAACTGATACCGCTGCTAAGGCAGGCTCGTTATTAAGTAAGGTTCAGAAAAATGCCGCTAAAGATACTTCGGCTACAGCATTAGCCAACAAAACACAATTTGCATCACTGCACCCTTTATTTACCGTATTATCACCAAACATTGGTCAGGATCAAAGTGGCCAGCAGCAATTGGGTCAGGGCCCGGTTGTAGGTTATGCAGCATTAAAAGATACTGCTAAAGTAAACTCTTACCTGCATAGCGCCGATGTAAAGTCGGTTATACCGCGTAATCTTAAATTCCTTTGGGAAGTAAAACCAATAAAAGACAACAAGGTTAAAGCATTTGCATTATACGCCATTAAACTAACCGGAGCTGAAAACGGTCCGGTATTATCTGGCGACGTTGTAACTGATGCCACTCCGGATGTTGATCAAAAAGGCAGTCCTGAGGTAAGAATGGTGATGAACTCGCAGGGAGCCGAAAGATGGCGTACCATTACTGCCGAAGCATCAGCAGGTGTTAATAAAAAAGCTATAGCCATTGTTTTGGATGATAACGTGTACTCTGCACCAAACGTTCAGAACGAAATTTCTGGTGGTGTATCATCTATATCAGGAAACTTCACTATTGAAGATACCCGCGATTTGGCCAACGTATTAAAAGCCGGCCGCCTGCCTGCACCTGCCCACATCATATCAGAATCAGTTGTAGGTCCATCATTGGGTCAGGAAGCTATCAACGCCAGCTTACTATCCTGCTTGCTGGGTTTAGTAGTAGTATTGGTATTCATGGTTGCTTATTACAACCGTGCGGGTACTGTAGCGGTAGTTGCGGTAATCATCAACATCTTTTTCCTGATGGGGGTTTTAACCAGCCTTGGTGCTGTATTAACCGTACCAGGTGTAGCTGGTATAGTATTAACGCTGGGTATAGCGGTTGATGCTAACGTACTGGTTTATGAACGTGTTCGTGAAGAGCTTGGCTTAGGCAAATCATTAAAGATAGCCGTTGCCGATGGTTTTAAACACGCGTTGCCATCTATTCTCGATTCTCAGATCAGTACCTTCTTAACTGGTTTAATCCTGTTCATCTTTGGTTCAGGTCCGATACAAGGTTTCGCAACTACATTGATGATCGGTATCATCACTTCACTATTCTGTTCATTACTGATATCAAGAGTTATATTTGAGTGGATGCTTGATAAAGGTTGGGATATTAAATTCTCACATCCATGGAGCTCACACACTTTTAAAAATGCCAATTTTGCGTTTGTAAAAAATCGTTTTAAATTCTATATATTTTCTGGTGTATTCATCTTAGCCGGTTTAATCTCGATAGCTACACGTGGTTTTAGCTACGGTGTTGATTTTGAAGGCGGTCGTAATTACATTGTAAGCTTTCCTAATAAAACCGTTACGGTTGAAGCTATTCATGATGCCGTTGACGCTACATTGGGCCGCAGTACTGAGGTTAAAACATTTGGTGCTGATAAGATTAGCATCACTACCAACCTCATGATCAGGGATAACAATGCAGCGGCTGATGCTAAAGTAAGGAGCACATTGATCCAGCTTCTGGGGGCTAAAGATGTTACCCGCATTGCAGATAAAGATATAGTAGGTTTCTCAAAAGTAAGTGCTACAGTTGCCGATGAGTTAAAAACATCTGCTATCTATACCGTATTGTTTGCCATATTTGTTATTTCAGCATACATCCTGTTCCGTTTCCGTAAATGGCAATTTAGCTTGGGTGCAATGATAGCGACAACACATGATGCTTTGCTGGTATTATCGTTCTTCTCTTTATTCAGAGGCATACTTCCATTCTCATTGGATATTGACCAGGCTTTTATAGCGGCTATATTAACGGTTATTGGTTACTCTATTAACGATACTGTGGTAGTGTTTGACAGGATCCGTGAGTTCCTTGAACTGCACCATGCTAAAACTGACAACCCTGAAGAAGTAATTAATCAGGCTATCAACAGCACCCTGAGTCGTACCATTATCACCGCGTTAACGGTAATATTTGTATTGATCGTGTTGTTCATATTTGGTGGCGACGTGATCAAAGGATTCTCCTTCGCCTTGTTGATCGGTGTAATCTTCGGAACATACTCGTCAATATGCGTGGCAACACCGGTGATTGTTGACTTTGGGAAAAAAGATCTGAGATAAATTTTAATTAATTTATTTACAAGGCCCCAAAGAACATTTGGGGCCTTTTTTGTTTTCATATAATAACCCCTCCCAACCTTCCCCGGAAGGGAGGGTTTTTAAATGTCTTTTGAAAGTCTCCTCCTTTGGGGAGATTTAGAGGGGGTTAAACAACTTGTAAAATGAACTTAACAGACAGCTCAAAATTCCCACTCGTAGTTATTATAGGCGGAGGCTTCGGCGGACTCCAGGTAGCCAAAAAACTGGCAGATAAGCCCGTGGAGGTTTTAATGCTCGATAAGCATAACTACCACACTTTTCAGCCGCTTTTGTACCAGGTTGCTACCGGTAGCCTGGAATCAGAGTCCATAGCCTTTTCATTGCGTAAAAACTTTGCAAGCCAGAAGAATTTCAGGTTCAGGATAGCCGAGGTAAGCAAGGTAAATACCGAAAAGAACATCATTGAAACCACTATAGGCCAAATTGCTTATGATTACCTGGTGATAGCCACTGGATCAACCACCAACTTTTTTGGCAATAAGGATATCGAAAAGTTTTCGATGCCTATGAAATCCATCCCCGAGGCGCTTAACCTGCGGTATTCTATCCTGCAAAACATAGAAGAAGCCCTGCTGAAACCCACTAAGGAGGAACGCGACCCCTACCTTACCTTTGTACTGGTAGGTGCCGGGCCAACAGGCGTGGAGCTATCAGGTGCCCTGGCCGAGCTCCGCAACCATATCCTGAGCAAGGATTATCCCGAGCTTAAAAAAGAGGATATGAAAGTATACCTGGTTGATTTTTTACCAAAGGTACTGGGGCCTTTTTCTGACGAGGCATCACACGCTTCAAAGGAATTTTTAACCCACATGGGGGTTGAAGTATTGTTAGGCATGAAGGTGGAAAGTTATGATGGCGAGGAGATTAAATTTGAGGGCGGCAAAATCATCCGCACCAAAAATGTGATCTGGAGCGCCGGCGTTATGGGTGTAGTACCCGAGGGTATTGATAAAGATGCCATTGAACGCGGCAACCGTATAAAAACTGATAATATTTGCCGTGTGGTGGGTACCACCAACATATTTGCCATAGGCGACGTAGCGGCCATGATAACTGACGAAACACCAAAAGGGCATCCAGGTGTGGCGCAGGTAGCTATACAAATGGGGCAGCATGTGGGTAAAACCATATTGCAACTGATCAATGGCGAGCCTACCACGCCTTTTAAATATAATGATAAGGGTTCGCTGGCTACCATTGGCCGCAACAAAGCCGTGGCCGATCTGGGTAAGATAAAATTCCAGGGATTTTTTGCCTGGCTGGTGTGGATGTTTGTACACCTGATATCGCTTATGGGAGGTCGTAATAGAGTGATCGTGTTTATTAACTGGGTATCCAGCTATATTACCTATAATGGCGGTACCAGGCTCATTATCCGAAAGTTTGAAAAGGAAGGGCTTACGGAGGATGAGCATTTACCTAAGACTGTTGACTGAGTTTTTTAGTTTTGAGTACTGAGTTTTGAGTTATCAGTAAAATATTAGGAACTTTGATCTCAGGTTTTGATGTCCTGAACTCAAAACCCACCACTTATAACTCAAACTTAAATGAACATAAAAATAACAGAGTGCCCCCGCGATGCAATGCAGGGTTTGCATGATTTTATACCTACCGACATCAAGGCGGCTTATATCAACCTGCTGTTACAGGTGGGATTTGACACTATTGATTTTGGGAGTTTTGTATCGGCTAAGGCTATACCACAATTGCAGGATACAGCCGAAGTATTAAAAAAGCTCGATCTTAGTAATACACAATCAAAACTGCTGGCCATTATAGCCAATTATCGCGGTGCCGAAGACGCGGTAAAACATGAAGAGATCACTTATCTGGGCTATCCGTTTTCTATATCAGAAACTTTTCAGCTGCGTAATACCAATACTACCCTGCCCCAGGCTTTTGATAACGTAAAACGGATAAAAGAACTGTGTGATATCAGCAATAAAAAACTGTTGGTTTACCTGTCTATGGGTTTTGGTAACCCTTACGGCGATGAATGGAACACCGGTATTATTGAACAATGGACAGAACAACTGGTTAATGAAGGAATAAATAACATTGCTCTTGCCGATACCATTGGCATTTCTGAAGCGGCTCAGATCAGCAGTATTTATCCGGACCTGTGCAACAAGTTCCCGGAAACTGAATTTGGCATTCACCTGCATTCTACACCTGACACCTGGCGGCCTAAGATTGATGCGGCCTATAAAAGTGGTTGTAAACGTTTTGATGTGGCATTGAAGGGCTACGGTGGCTGCCCGATGGCTGCAGATGACCTTACAGGTAACATCGCTACAGAGAGCCTAATTGAATACCTCCAATCACAAAACGAGCACCTGGGGCTTAATTTGACTAAATTCCAGGAAGCTATGGATTACTCGGGAAAGGTGTTTGGATAGATGTGCAGATATGTGGATGTGCAGATATGGAAATGATTTGACTAAGGATTATTGGATTACCTTGATTTTTAATTACACCCCGTCATTACGAGGTACGAAGCAATCTCTATACTATACTGAACGAGCTTTAATGATCGACCTGTCTGTGTAGAGATTGCTTCGTACCTCGCAATGACGCGCTATTAATTTTTTAATTCATTTCATCTGCACATCTAATATCTGCACATTTGCACATCTACCCTATGCTGTCGCTGATTTTGCGGCCTTGCTTACTTTTGCCTTTACCGTTTTATCAAAGTTTTCCATCACTAACACTGCTGCGCCTATCAGTTCGGCATCAAAGCCGAGTTCAGACACCAGCAGTTCGGTACCGCCGGCTAGCCGGGGAATGCAATATTTATGCAGGGCCTGTTGTATGGGAGCCATCAATATTTTAGCAACCTTAGCCCCTCTGCCGCTCAATACAATAATAGCAGGGTTCATGATATGGATCAGAATGGCCAAAGCTTTCCCTATTTTATATCCCGCATCTGATAGCAGTTCAATAGCAAACTGATCGCCATTGTTGGCAGCCTCCAGCACGGCATCACCCATTAGTTTAGAATGATCATTATCATTGCTATTGTATTTTAAACTGGTGATACGCCCCTGTTTAATACCAGCAATAGCCTTTTGAGCCACCACCAGCATTGATGCTTCGGCTTCCAGGCAGCCGCGCTTGCCACACTCGCAAAGTGCACCATCTTCTGATAAAGGAATGTGGCTCAGCTCGCCCGCAAAACCATTATATCCCCTAAACAGCTTTCCGTTCACAATCATGCCCAGGCCTATACCCCAGCCCAAGTTAATCACCATGACTTCGTTTTTTGATTTGGCTATACCAAATTTTTGCTCTGCAAGAGCTATCAGACTTGAGTCGTTGTCAATATAGGTAGTGATACCAGTTTGTGCGGTAAGATAGGCAGTTAAGCTTTGCCCGCCGGCATCCAGATAGCTATAATTTATACCTTCGGTAACATTTACAAACCCGGGCATCCCAATGCCAATACCTGCAATTTTTTCTTTAAGGATACGGGTATCTTTAATATAATTATTGATATGTTCTGTCAATTTAGCCAATGCATCCTCATTATTCAGCAGCTTTAACTCAAAAGTAAACATATCGGCCACCGGGTTATTCAGCAGATCAAAAAGCTGGATACGCGCCGTAAGCTGATCAAGTGCGATGGCTAAAATATGCATGGCGTTTGCTTTTACCGAGTACATAAGCGGCCTGCGCCCACCGCTGGATGGGGCGTAACCATCCTCAACCACAAAACCTTCGGCCATTAACTCATTTACGGCCTTGGCTATGGATGGTATACTTTTATCAAACAACTCACTCAGCCCCGCACATGACATCGCCTTATTAAAATAAAGCTTTTTAATGATCATATTTTTTAGCTGACTGCCTTTTATGCCTTTATTCTCAAGTTCCATTCAATAATTAATAATTGGGTTTACAACAGGCAATGCCTTAGTGTTTTGAATTGTATAAAAATATAAATAAAGTAATTAAGTACAACTGTAATTATTACAGTTAGTAAGTGTTTGATTAATTGGCAAAATTAATCAAACTATTGCCTACAATAAATAAAAAAATTGGTGCTGATTACCCCTATTATCACCTTATTCGGTTTTGAGGGCCTATCAAGTATTAATAAGCAGTTTAAGAAAGATCCTCTAATATTGTAAAAAGCCTTAAGAAGTTTAAAACTTCTTAAGGCTTTCAGGATATCACTTTAAATTATGTTATAATGCCAATTGTTAAAAAGGCCCTTCGTAAACAAAGTTAGTACCATCGCTTAAAAACACAGTTACATGGATATTGCCGGATTGGCCCCAAATGCCACCGGCACTTGTAACCGTAAACGGTGCGTTCTGTACAACCACACTGGTCACTATACGATTGGCGCTATTAACGGTAACCTGATAAAAGTATCCATCGTGCATAAAACCACCGCCAACGTCGGCAAGTTTAGTGAGCTTGTTTTTTACGACAAAGCTGTTTTGATGATGAACCGTGGTGAACGATGTAGCAGTGAACAGTAAAACTGCCATTGATAAGGAGTAGGTTAACTTTTTCATAATTCTTGATATTTATTTAATGGTTTAATTGGTTCAATGTTATAAGATCCTGTTCAATGTTATAAGATCCTGTGCTGATAGCCTTCAGCTTTAGGCTCTACTCCACCTCAAATTCTTTCTTCAACTTAATATCAACCGACGAACTGCCAATCATTACCTGGAATTTGCCTGGTTCAACGGTCCAGTTCATGTTTTTATCCAATATGGCCAGATCATCAGGGTGCAGGGTGAACTGAACGGTCTTCTTTTCACCAGGGTTCAGGTTAACACGCTCAAACCCACGCAGGTCATAGTCATAAGTGGTTACGCTGCTCACCTCATCCTTCAGATAAAGCTGTACTACATCGTCGCCTTTGCGGCTGCCGGTGTTGGTTACATCAACACTTACCTGAACATCGCCTTGTGAGTTCTCTTTTTCGGGTGATACCTGCAGGTTACTGTATTCAAATTTGGTATAACTTAAACCATAGCCATAAGGATAAAGGGCGCCGTTCACACTGGTTTTACCCCAACTGTTACCATCATTGCCCTGACCTGCCTGCGAGGCAGGCTTAAACGGAAAATTAAACTCAATTTGTCCGGTAGTTTTCGGGAAGGTTATGGGCAATTTGCCACCCGGGTTATTATCACCAAACAAGGTTTCGGCAATCACCCGTCCGCTTTCCGGGCCGGGGAACCAGGCCTCCAATATAGCTGGTACAAATTTATTTTCCCAATTAATGGTAAGCGGTTGCCCGTTTATCATCACCATAACCACCGGTTTGCCGGTTGCCTGCAATGCCTGGATCAGTTTAAGCTGGCGGCCGGGTAAATTTAAACCGGTACGGGACAGGCTCTCACCCACCCGTTCAAAATCTTCGCCCACTACAGCTATCACCACATCAGCCTGTTTAGCTTGTGCCACAGCCGAATCAATACCAGCCTGCTCCTGTGTGGTAAGCGGTGTTTCAATGATCTCACTTTCGGGCCAGCTGGCATCAACTACATTGCAGCCTTTGGCGTAGCTCACATTTACGCCGGAACCTACATAGTTTTTAATACCATCGAGCACATTGGTAACCGGGTTGTGCGACGGCCCGTAACGACTGGTTGCATAATTTTTTTCGGCAGCCAGCGGACCGGTTACCAGTATATTTTTAAGCTTGCTTTTATCCAGCGGCAACAGATCGCCCTGATTTTTAAGCAATACCATCGATTCGCGGTTCATTTGAAGAGACATGGCATCATCAGCCGCAGTATGCACCTTTTTATCAGCCGATTTAGGGTCTTTTACATAAGGTTCATCAAATAAGCCTAAACGGAACTTAACCCGCAACACATCGCCCACACGCGAATCAATAAGTTTCATGGATAGCTTATTTTCTTTGATCAGCTCACGTAGCGGCATAATAAAGGTTTGCGGCATGGTAAAGTTGGTACGCACGTTCAATCCGGCCTCCACTGCCTGTCTTACCGCTTCTTTATAATTAGCCGCAACGTGGTGTTTGGAGTACAGGTATTCTACTGCTTCGCTGTCAGATACCACATAACCGTTAAAACCAAATTTCTGGCGCAGCAACTCAGTTAAAAAGTAATAGCTGCCCGTTATAGGTACACCATCCCAATCGTTATAACTACTCATCACACCCATAGGATGCGCTTCCTGTATCACGCGACGAAACGGGTATAGGTAAATCTGGTACATTTCGCGCGGGGCCACATGTGGATCTGTACGGGCAGCACCATCGCGGCCACCTTTTGGCACGCTGTATACCGCGAAATGCTTCAGGGTTGATGCTACGCCCTCTTCCTGTATACCCAAAACCATTTGTTTACCCAGCTCAGCAATATGGAAAGGATCTTCGCCATAGCACTCCACCACACGGCCCCAGCGCTGGTCGCGGGCGGGGTCAAGTATAGGTGCATAAACATTGGTATAGCCCAGCGCCTTTGCCTCGCGGCCAACCGTTTGCCCGGCCTGGCGTACCAGTTGCTTGTCAAAAGTACTGCCGATGGATATAGGGGCCGGTAACGACGTAGCACGATCATGATTGAGGCCATGTATACCCTCGTTGGTAAAATCAACCGGGATACCCATGCGGGTTTCCTCCACAAACCATTTTTGAATGGTGTTTATAGCTGATGCATGTTTGCTATAAGGAAAGGAATACTGCGTATATGCCCTATCAGTTGTGGAAACAAGATTATTCAATTCCTCATCAATATTGGCAATACCGTCCTTCCAAACTTCGTTTTTCCATGATGGTACGGGCATTTCGTCTTTTAAAACCCGTTTGTAACCGTACAGCGTAGCCATTTGGCAGGTTTTTTCTTCAACGGTCATCTGGCTTAACAGATCATTAACCCGTTTATCAATAGTTTGGGATGGATCTTCAAAAACGTCCATTTTGCCGTTCTTATTAAAATCGATCCAGCCTTTATGGTAAATGTTTTTTTGTTGTGCCGATGCTGTGAAGGCCAGCCCGGCAACCAGTGCCGATGCCATGCCAATGCGCGGCAGGGAGTACTTTTTTCTCATGCAGATATCATTGTGGTTAGTACTCCAAATATATAGGTTAAGCGATAAGTTTTGAGCGATAAGCCTTGCGCGTGTTGCAGAAGTTACGAAAACGATTGCGAAGAGAGTATATCAGGCTATGGTAAATATATAATATGATTAAACCATTTATAGTTATAAGCATCTAATAATTAGTTAAATTCACTTAAACTTATTTATGCCATGAAAGTCCTGAACCTCCTTTGCGCATTAGTCATAGTTAGTTGCCTGAATACAAATCAAAGCCAGGCTCAGTCGCAACCTGCCAATACAACCATTACCTTTAAAAATGTGGCCAATCTGCCCTATCCACTTACCTGGACAACCAGCGTTACCGACGGAACTTATATATATACCATAGCTGGCTATAAGGGCTTTGATAATTATTCATCAGACGTGTTAAAGTATGATCCGCAGGTAAACAAATGGTCGGTTTTGGCAGATATGCGTGGCAATAAAATACAAACTTCGGCCGCTTATGTACCGGCTACCGGGAAAATTTATGTAATGGGTGGCATTGGCGGTGTAGGTGGTTCACGAAGCGCGAGCCAGATATTTCAGGGGGTACAAACGGTAGATGTTAAAACCGGGGCAGTGGAGAACCTGCATATATTAAACCCAATGGCCAGCACTTATGGCAGCGCGGTAGAATGGAATAATAAAGTATATATTTTTGGAGGAACAAGGGATGGCCGCCGTACGCTGAGCTCTTTATATGAATTTGATCCGCTTGCTAAAAAGTTCACCCAGCTGGCCAACATGCCTGAGAACCTGCAGACTGCCGGCACCGTAGTTAATGGTGTTATATATACATTTGGCGGCCTTGACGCATTTACTAAACGCCAGTCAACCAGTATCAATGCTTATGATATTAAAACAAATACATGGAAAAAACTGGGTAAGCTTCCGGAGTTTTTATCTGCAAACAGTGTATCGGCTTGCGGTAACAGGATATTTGTTGTGGGTGGTTATGATGATGAAAGTTTTATTGGCTATTATGATATAGCGGCCAACCAGTTTGTAAAATTAAAAACGAACATGGAACAGCGGAGGGCAACATCATCAGCTGTTTATAATAACTACCTGTTTGTTTTTGGCGGTTCTACAAGGTTTAAAGCCTTCAGGAACTCTACCCTGCAAACCACCATGGTAACAAACCTTGCCCCGTTTTTAAACACCAGCGCAAGCAGGTAAGTCAATAACATTGCCTATGCCGTTGTTGGCATTGTCACCATGAGTGTTGGAAGGAAATAAAAAAGTTGTCATTTCTTTTATACAAATTATTCTTCCGAACATCAACATTGGCAGAATGAAACCGCATAACGCTGTTTATTTATTCAGCAGCTTCTTCGCCTTTAGAGCCGAGCTTTACAATATCGCCCTTTTGAAATAAGATGGCTTGCAGCGTGGTTCGCCATACCGGTTTCTGGCGTAGTAAAAACTCCAGGTCCATGCCAAAATGTTTAAACTCCTCTTGCTGGGCATTTTGCATAATGGCTTTGGCGGCTTTATCGGTTTCAACAGCAATGCGCTGCTCGTACCAGTTAATGGCTTCCGCTTCTTCGGTTAGGGACACGATCATCCTGGCAAAGGTCCTGGTTTCGGCCGATAGCTCGTGCGCAGGCTCATGGTATTGATCAAATGACATAATATGGTTTTAGTTTATAAAGGCATTGGGGATTGCTTTTGTTTTGATGGAGAGATATTTAGAAAGAATACAGATTGTATTGTAAACCGAATGTGATAACTTAGGTTTATTATTTAACATGCAACAATCACCATTACCAAACCGCGACTATAGTACCATCAGCCCCTCGGCCCGATCGTTATTGCTGTTAAAAGGTTTAACGGATATTCCTTTTGTCCGCGAAGCAGCGGCGTTAATTAGCAGTCCTGAAAAATACCAGCCTGATTTTAACATCAAAGATCCTGCCTTTTGGGGCCGGGTGGTGCATTTTGAGGCAAGGTATAAAAGCATTAACCAACTGCTATCTTCCCTATCGGCTAAAAATATTTTAGAAGTGTCCTCAGGCTTTTCTTTCCGTGGCCTTGACACTGTGATTCATAGCCCTGTTCATTATATAGATACCGATCTGCCAAACGTAATTGACACCAAACTAAACCTGTTGGAGGCTCTGCAACAGCATACTGTCACTCCCAAAGGCAAACTGGAAACCCTGACTCTTAACGCGCTTCACGAAACTGAATTTACGGCCATCGTGGATCGTTTTCCGGATGGTGAAATTGTTATTGTAAACGAAGGGCTGCTAGTTTACCTGGATATGAATGAAAAAAGAAAGCTATGCCATAATATCCGCAGTGTATTACAAAAAAGTGGTGGTTACTGGATTACAGCTGACATTTATATAAAATCAGAAATGAAGTTCCCTGATTTACAGGCAAACGATCAATTACAAGAGTTTTTCAAAGAACACCGCATTGAGGAAAATAAATTTGATAGTTTTGAACTGGCCGAAGCCTTTTTTAAAAGTGAAGGCTTGGTGATTGACAAAGAAGCAGAACCCGATCCTCAATCATCAGATTCACTAAAATACCTCATCGCAAACGCAACAAAAGAGCAGCTTGCTTATTTGGGTAAAGTCGGCCGTATCCGTAAATCATGGCGCTTAAAGCTTGCGGAGTAAGCCTGCAAGGTTACTAATAGATCCGTCACCATGCCCACCACCCCAAACGCGTCATTGCGAGGTACGAAGCAATCTCTAAGCTATACAGAGTCGCTCTGCAAATCGGGGATTGCTTCGTACCTCGCAATGACGCACTTATTACATTTTACATTTATTAATTTACTTTTCGTGCCCTTTATTACCTATTTTGATATAATTTTGAGATATGAAGATTAATGTGCTGGCATTTGGCGTGGCAAAGGAGATATTTGGGAGTTCGCTGGTTAGTCTGGAATTAACAAACGATGCCACCGTTTCTAATTTACAATATATGCTTGAGCAGCAATATCCGCGCTTAAAACAACTGGCATCGTACATGATTGCCGTTAATAATGAATATGCTCTATCGGGCGATACCATACATGAACGTGACGAAATTGCTATTATACCACCGGTAAGCGGAGGATAGTTTTTGGGACTTGGGGGCTTTTGGAGCAAGGATTATTGGACTTATGGACAAAAGATTAGGGGAGCAAGGATAAAAGACTGAGAGACAATAGAAAAAAAATCCTTAATCCTTTATCTATACATCTTTGATCATTCAAAAATATTAAAAGAATGTGTATCAGGAAAGCAACTTTGGCAGATCAGCCTGCAATATCAACCCTGCTTGATCAATTAGGATACCCGGAGACAGAAGCTTTTTTGCTGCAAAACCTTCGGGTAATGTTAGCTCAGCCCACATCAGCAATACTGGTTTATGAGCTTGAAAGGAAAGTGGCTGGCTTTATCGCTATCGATTTTATTCCGCAACTGGCAACCAAAGGCGATTTTGCAAGGATCAGCTGTTTCGCTGTTGACGAAACCACCCGCAGCAATGGAATTGGCCATTTGTTGGAGGAGCATTGCACCCAACTTGCTAATGAACGAAACTGCGACCGGATTGAAGTGCATTGCCATTCGCGCAGAGTAGATGCCCATCGTTTTTATCAACGCCAGGGATATGAAGAATCTCCAAAGTATTTTAGGAAAATGCTGACTGATCAAACTACCACATGAACAATACACAGATCATACTTACTGCCGAACCCCTGAATATTCAATCGTGCATTGATTGGGTGATGTCGCCTGAATCAGGGGGAATAGACGTGTTTATTGGTACCGTACGCAATGCCACCAAAGGCAAAGCAGTTTCAAAGCTCAACTTTGAGGCTTACGAACCTATGGCCATTAGTGAAATGGAGAAGATAGCGCAAAAAGCCTTTGATAAATGGCCGGTGCAAAAAGTATTGATCCATCATCGTACAGGCGTGCTGCAGGTTGGTGAAGTGCCGGTGGTGATAGCCGTATCTGCGGCTCATCGGGATGCTGCTTTTGACGCCTGCCGTTACATCATCGATACCCTAAAACAAACCGTACCCATCTGGAAAAAGGAAGCTTTTGAAGATGGCGATGTATGGGTGGCTGCACATCCGTAAGTAAGAAAATTCTAAGCTCTAAATCCTAAAAAGGGTTTGTCATCCTGAGGAACGAAGGATCTATTATCCAACTTTTCATGTTGTCGAATAGATGCTTCACTACGTTCAGTATGACAATTGGTTAGCAATCACAAACTACTCTTCCAAATAAGCCTTCAACCCTCCGGTTAAGCAAAACACTTTAGCCTCAGGGATGTTTTTCAGGATGAGTTTTACCGCTTCCTCGCTTCGCTTGCCTGTGGAGCAATAAAGTACTTTAGGTTTGGGGTCAGTGAAATAGGCCAGATAGCCCTCTATCTCGTCCAGGGGAATGTGAATGCCGCCAATATCAAAAGCATCACGTTCCTGTTCGGTACGCACATCTACCAGTTCAATGGCATCTTCTTCCACCCTCTTTTTAAGTTCCGCCACTGTTATTTCGGGAATATTTACTGTTGCGGATAAACTCCTGACCGGCGATTTGGATGCAGCGCCTATTTTAATAATACGGCTCTGCATATTTTGTGCGTCAAATATCAGCACTTTGCCAGCCAATAATTCACCGGTTTTGGTAATGTATTTGATCACTTCGTTGGCCTGCATACAGCCAATAATACCCGCTAGTGTAGGGATCACTCCGCCTTCGGTGCAATTGGGTATCTGGGTGGCATCAACTTTTGGAAAAAGGTCACGGTAATTAGGCGATCTGGTATCTTCGTCATACACGATATTCCATACCGCAACCTGGCCTTCAAACTGGTAAATAGCGCCATAAACCAGTGGTTTACCTGTCAATACGCAGGCATCATTGAGCAAATACCTTGATTCAAAATTATCGGTGCCATCAACAACAATATCATAGTGCTGTATAATGCTCAGCACATTATCTGAGGTGATCTTTTCCACATGCGGTACCAGGTTAACATCAGGGTTTTGTTTTTGCAAACGCTCGCATGCTATGGCAACCTTGCTCCTGCCAATATCAGCCGGCGTAAACAATATCTGACGGTGTAAATTACTCATAGATACCACATCATAATCAACAATACCGATGGTGCCAATACCGCTTGAGGTTAAATACTGAGCAGCCGGGCAACCCAGGCCACCTACCCCTACAATCAATACCTTGGCCTGCTGTAAAAGTTCTTGTGCTTCCTCGCTAAAACCGGGTAGGGCTATCTGGCAGCTATATCTTAAAATATCAGTATTCATCAGTTGGTAGCAGTTTTTTGATGCAGAATTCTTTTTATTTGTTCCAGGTCTTCGGGCGTGTTCACATTGGTCAATGCCTCCGGATCAGGCGCATTTAGCAGGTTGATCTCGGTATTGATCAGCACCTTGCGCGGGCACGAGTACCCTTGTGCCAAAAACGACAACAATACCGGGTAACTCTTGGGTTCCCATATAGCAACCAGCGGTTCCGCAAAATTAGTTACCGGACTATGGTAAGCCGTGGCAGTTGACGAACTGTTACGCCAGGCAACCAGGTTACGCAGGGTAGCCTCATCCATTAAAGGCAGATCGCAGGCTATTACCAGCCAGGCTTGATCAGGTTTTTCCCGAAAGGCGGATAATATAGCGCCAAATGGCCCCAGTCCAGTAAAAGTATCTTCAATAACAGGATACTGCGGATCGATCTCACTTTGCTGCCCTGGCCTGCAGGATATAAATACCTCGCTACAAAATGGCTTCAGCAGATCAGCCATGTGATATCTTTGCGGTTTACCGTGCCAGTTCACATTGCCTTTATCAAAACCCATTCGCTGACTTTTTCCGCCGGCCAGCACAAGACCATTCAAAAGTGGCTGGGCTTTTTTCAAATTAGTTTCGAAAAAGGCGATGATCCTCTCCCTGTCGTCGAGCCGGTAAACGGGTATTTGCTCCCAGTGTGGGATGGCTTCCTGTATAAAATCGGGTATACCTTCATTATTATCGGCTAATAAAAACAGTTCAACATTAGTTAGTTGTTCAACCCTTTTTAGTAATGATGCCCTTTTATTGCTGTCGATAATAACTATCTGCGCTTTGGCCTGCTGGTGATTGCCATTTACCAGTATCAGATCGGCATTGGCAAAAGCCTGTTTAAGCTGGTACGACATCACCGGATTTTGAAAATTGTACTGCTGGTAATTTATCTGATCGGTATAATCCAGCATTGCCCCGTTGGTGAGCCTGCCGGGTACCAGCGTAATATCATCATTGTGTGATGTATCGGCATAAGCGCATTTATACGTTGGCGAAAAAGCCCCAATCACATCATGAGCTAATAATTTGATAACGGTACAAGGCCCACCTACAATGGCCCATTCATTGCGACCGAAGTTACCAGAAGCTGGCCTTGCCAGTTTAGCGTGTTTTTTATGCTCGTTTAAAGTCACGTTTACCTCCTGTTTTTGCTATCAGTTTGGTTTCTTTTATTACAATATCATGGCTCATAGCCTTGCACATATCATAAACAGTAAGCGCCGCTATAGATGCCCCTACCAATGCTTCCATCTCGATACCGGTTTTGGCGGTGATACTTGCCGTACAATCAATCACTATTTCCTGCTGCTCATTAACCTGTATGGTGATGTTGCAGTTATCCATACCCAAAGGATGACAAAGCGGTATCAGGTCGCCGGTTTTTTTGGCCGCCATAATACCCGCGATAATAGCTGTTTGAAAGACAGGTCCCTTCTTACTGATCAGGTTGCCACCAGTCAAGTGTTGCAAAACCTCATCGGGCAAAACAACCACACTGCGCGCCGTGGCGGTGCGGTGGGTTACCTGCTTTTCGGTTACATCAACCATTGATGGGTTGCCTTGTTTATCTATATGGGTTAACATTAACTTTTTATTTGTCTGATTCTTTTGTCTGAACCAGGATTTATGGGATTAACAGATTTATTGAATTTTTCCTGAACCTTCGATTTGTTTGATTCTTGGATTAACCTGATAAAAGAAATCCTGTTAATCCTTTAATCTGTTTAATCATGGTTCAGGCAAATCTCAATACCTTAAACACCTCTCCTGCTTTAAAAGCGCTCCTTTCCAAAGGCAATTCTAAAAACGCGTCTGTATCTGCTAAGTTAGCAAAATCGCCTGAACCATTTCCTTCAATTGGTAATGCCATTAGCTGTCCCTGCGGATTGCTTTGTAGTTTCACTTGTAAAAAGTATTGCAAGGGTGGTTGAAACCGAAAATCTTTATCTAAAACCGCGTAAACCGGCGATTGTTCTGCCAGTCCTAAAGTTGCCCGTAACCAGGTTAAAAAATACTTATGCAGACACATAAAGGTGGCAACCGGGTTACCCGGAAAAGCAAAAACAACAGCTCCATTTTGATGTTTACCGAACCAGAAAGGTTTGCCGGGACGTTGTGCCACTTTGTGAAAAACTTTTTCAACTTGCGAATCTTCCAGCGCCTGGGGTATGTAATCAAATTTACCCATAGATATACCGCCACTAAGCAGCAGCACATCGTAATTATGCAGGCATTGTTGTATCTGCCGGCGTGTAATTTCGGGATCGTCAGGAATATGTATCATGTCGGGCTGCAATGCGTGCTGCTGCAAAACCGCTTTTACGGTGTAGCTGTTTGATTTCCGGATTTGGTAGGGTGATGGTGTTTGATGCACATCCACCAGTTCATCGCCCGATGATATGATAACCACCCGGGGTAGTTTTTTAACCAGCAGATGCGTTTTACCAACCGATGCAGCCAAACTGATAATAGCCGGTGTAACCAGTTGACCTGATGCAGCCAAAGTATCGTTTTGTTTTTTATCTGATCCCTGCAAATGCAGGTTCTGCCCTTGTTTTATATCTGGCGAGTTTACAGTAGCAAGCCCAGGCAGTATTTCCAAATCTTCATAACGGATCACGGTATTAACCGATGCTGGCATTACTGCCCCGGTCATAATCTCAATGCACTCATCCAATTCATTGATAGCCGAAGGTGCATCCCCAGCAGCCTGGGTAGCCTTTATTTTGAACGTACTGATACCCTTTTCAATAGCACGATAGTTGATGGCTATGCCATCCATAGTTACCCGGTTAAAGGGCGGCAGATCACGATCGGCTTTTATAGGTTTGGCCAGTACCCGGTTAAGAGCCTGTTCAAACGGCAGACTTTCGGTACCATAATCTTTTACCTGTGCCAGCATCAGCTTTTCGGCTTCTTCAACAGTTGTCATATATTAGTTTTTTAGTATCAAGCAACTAGTATCAAATATCACGACTTTTGAAATCTTCATAAAACAAATGCAGTTATCTTGATACTTGACACTAACTACTTGATACTTTTTATCCTCCTATCGTCGCCATAGACTCATGAATACCAGGGTGCAATACTCGTTTACTTTCGGCCTCCCAGCCGTCTTTGGCGCGGTTGCCAAAGGCATTCAGCAGCGCTCCCTGTAGTTCATGATCGCTGGAGCCATTACGCATCAAGTCCCTGATATTAAGTCCGCCATCGTCATATAAACAGGTTTTCAGCTCACCTTGCGGGGTTATCCTGATGCGGTTGCAGGTGCCACAAAACGTACGTGAATAGGCAGCAATAATACCTACGCTACCCTGATGTCCGGGTATATGGTAATTATAAGAGGTTGAATACAATGGATCGGGTAATTTTTGTATCTGTGGATATTTACTTTTGATCTCATCCAGGATACGCACATAATCCCATTGCAAACCGGTATATAGGTGTCCATCACCATTAAAAGGCATTTCTTCGATAAAACGTACGCTCACGGGCATATCTTTGGTCATTTCAACCAGCGGGATGATATCCTGCGTATTTTTGCCGTCCATCACTACGGCATTTATTTTTACCTCGATTCCGTGACTTAACAAAGCTTCCAAAGCAGCCATTACATTAGCAAATTCATCGCGGCGGGTTATGGTAAAAAAGCGGTTGGCATCCAATGTATCCAAACTCAGGTTTACAGAACGTATGCCTATCTTTTTCAATTCGGGCACATGCGGTGCGGTTAAAACGCCATTGGTAGTCAGGCTCAGTTCCTTTAAGCCATCCAATTGCGATAGTGAAGTGAGCAGCTGCATAATATCCTTGCGCACAAAAGGCTCGCCCCCGGTAATACGGATCTTTTCGACACCCATTTTTACCAGCAGTGCACAGCTGTGCAGCATTTCTTCATAGCTCATCAACTCCCTGCGCGACAGCCAGTTCAGGCCATCCTCGGGCATGCAATAAAAACAGCGCAGATTGCACTTGTCTGTTACCGCCAAACGCAGGTAATTGATCTTCCGGCCGTGATTATCTGTTAACAATGGATAAAAATTTAATTAAAACAACCCTTACTAAGTAAAAGGTTGCGCATTGTAAAGTTAAATATTACAAATGGCTGTAATGTTTTTTAAATGTACTTTTTGAAACACGAAATTGGACGGTAGCCGTATTATATTGATATTAATAACTTTGATTTATATTTACGTTTACCTAAAAACCTAAGTTATGAAAGTTGCAGGCTATATGTTATTACCAATTATTTGTTTAACGATTGCCTGTAACCAACAACCTAAAAACAGTATACATACAACTTTGCCTAAAGGCGATAGCGTTGTTTTGTATCAGGATCCTGAGGTTTCATTGATCAGTTTAATAGCTAATCCTGATAGATACAAAGGAAAAAAGATCCGGGTTATAGGTTACCTACATCTTGAGTTTGAAGGTAACGGGTTGTATCTTCATAAAGAAGATTATGACCGTGCTATAAGCAAAAACTCAATTTGGGTTAGCGTTGGGCCAAAACACCCTGAGGTTAGCAGCTTAAAACAATATAGCGACCATTACGTAATTATAGAGGGTACTTATGATAGCCACATGAACGGGCATATGGCGATGAACAGCGGCAGCATAAAAGATGTTACCCGATTAGATATTTGGGACCCTGCTAATTGGAAAGCAGTTAAAAAGAACTAATTTTAATTACCAATTGTGAAAGAACTACAGGACATTGTACAGGCTTTTGACAAAGCCGATAAAAATGGCAAGCAAACGGCGTTGGCTACCGTAGTATATGTGGAAGGTTCATCCTACCGCCGGGCTGGTGCACGCATGCTCATTACCGAAGACGGCCAGCTTACCGGAGCCATTAGCGGTGGCTGCTTAGAAGGTGATGCCCTGCGCAAGGCCCGACTGGTGATGGCCCAAAACAAACCCATGCTGGTTACTTATGACACTACCGACGATGATGATGCCAAATTTGGCGTCGGTCTGGGTTGTAACGGCATTATCCACATACTGATTGAACCCATATTTGCTGATAAACAAGATAATCCCATACAACTTTTCAAGCTGTTTTTAAGCAAACGCGAGCCGGTTGTACTCATTACTATTTTCACTATAAATGATAAGCAGGCCCCGCAACCAGGCACCTGCTTGCTATTAACCCAAAACCGGGATATTAAAGGTAATTTCCCGGATGATGCTATAAAAGATATGCTGCTAGCCGATGCCAATGATGTATTGATGAACGGCAACTCAGTTACCAAAACCTATATTTATGGCGATAAATTCACCTGTTTTATTGAACTGCTACAGCCAACGGTTTCGCTGGTGATATTTGGGGCGGGTAATGATGCCATACCACTGGTGCAACTGGCCGCTGTGCTTGGCTGGCATATTTATATTATTGACGGCCGGTCAAACTATGCCATACCCGAAAGATTCCCACTGGCTAAAAAGATCATTATGGCCAAACCCGAAAATGCACTTTCGCAGATTGCAATTGATGAGCGTACGGTTATTATACTCATGACGCACAACTATAATTACGATATGGCCGTATTAAAGCAACTACTACCGCTCCAATTACCTTATGTTGGTGCATTAGGACCTAAAAAACGCTTAAACCGCATGCTGGAAGAACTACGGGACGAGGGAATGGAAATTACTGACGGGCAATTAACCAGTGTTTATGGCCCCGCAGGATTAGATGTTGGTTCAGAGAATGCCGATGAGATTGCCTTATCCATTATTGCCGAAATGCAGGCAGTATTGAAAAACAGGGCAGGTACATCTTTACGTCATAAAAACGTGATCCATAACCGCCATGCGGAGCAAATTATTCAGCAAACTATGAATTAGCTTATGATGACTGGATTGATCATACTCGCAGCAGGCTCATCAAGCCGGTTAGGTTCGCCTAAGCAAAACCTCCTATATCAGGGGCAAACTTTATTACAACGTGCCATTCAAACTGCGCTAACTTCTGTATGCCATGAAAAGGTGGTGGTTGTGTTGGGGGCTAATGAGGGTGTAATTCGTCCCAGTATATCTGATCAGCTAGTATATATCACTTACAACCCCGATTGGCAGGAAGGCATGGCATCGTCCATACGCCTGGGCATTACTGAATTGTTAAGGATAGAACCCAATATAAAAGCTGCTATATTAATGCTGTGCGATCAGCCATTTGTTGATCCTTTGCTGATATACCAGTTAACCGAAAAAAAGGCTGATAGCTTCAGCGGTATTATTGCCTGCACCTACCGCGATACATTGGGCGTACCTGTCCTGTTTGATGCTTCCTATTTTCCCCGCTTATTGATGCTACAAGGCAAAGAGGGCGCTAAAACACTGATCAGGGATTTCCCTAATGATGTTGCAACTATAGCTTTTCCATTAGGTGCCATTGATATTGATACTATTGAGGATTATGAGCGGTTGCATGGAAATTGACGCTAGCTATTACCAAAATAACATTAACCCACAACGTCATTGCGAGGCACGAAGCAATGACGTCGTGGGGAGAGAATTTTTACAATCTCACGCTATTTATAAAGCACTAAAAAATCAACCTTACGGGTGGCCTTTTCTAAAGTCAGGCCCATATCATTTAATACAGTCGTTAAAGTTTCCGGTTTTTCGGGCTGAAATGAAAACTTAATATCAAAAAAGCCCTTGTTCTGGGTTTCATCAATAACGGGCAATTTTCCTGTCCCATAACGTTCCAGATAATCTGCAAAACTAGCCATGGTTATGCACTGTTGATCTATCCCATCATGTCTTCCTTCATAAGTCCTTTTACCTGATGTGTTGACTGGAATTTTCTCAAATTTCCCCTTATCTGTTACCTTTAAAACATATACCTCTTTAACTTTCTGCTCAATTTTAGCCTGCATGTCAAATCTTTTGGCTAGTTCTTTCTGCAAAGTTGGTAACAAATCCTTTTTGTCACTGACAATCAGGTCAAGAGAATATAAAGGTGCCCTACTACTTACTTTAACTTCATTTCTCATGCGGCTATAAGGGAAATTATTATAAGCTGTTCTATACAATGTTATTAAGTCAGCATTCACACAGGTAACTCGTCTTCTCTTAAAAAAATTATCCTGCAAATAGGTTGTAGTTATACCTCCAATTCCTTTCACTCCAGCCTGCATAATAAATCTATTTTTTATCGTATCCTCAGCAGAAAAATATTTTTTAACAATATCAGCAGGGGTAAATAAACTGTCTTTTTTTTCAACTAGATGAACTTTCTTCTTGTTCAGCAAACTATCAATAACTGATGCTGTAACCGATTCAGGGTTTGTATTGGCGATCAATTTTCCTTCGGGTGAAACAATGACGGTGTGCGGAATTAAACGATGTGGAAACACTTTGCTAATCAACTCACCGGTATCAATAGCAAACCATAAATTAGACGGTTTAGAGATTAAATATTGTCTTATTCTTGCCGCTTTTTCATCTGTAACTGCTATAACCTGAAGTTTATTAGGATACTTTGCTTGTAGTTGCCTCAAATGTGGCATAGCTTCAAGACATGCACCACACCAGGTTGCCCAAAAATCAATTAAAATAATTTTTCCTTTTAATTCGCTCAGGGTGGTACTTTTTACCGGTGCATTTAATAGTTCAAATTTAATATCAGGTACGGGATCGCCGGCTTTAACCTGGGCAAAAGCACAGTTTATAAAAAAGATAAATGATAGGGATAGGACTAGTTTTTTCATACCATTGTTTAGATAAACCCTTAACGCTGTTTTACTTAAAATATTTAGCATCAAACTACTTTTAACCATATTTAACAAAAAAGGATCTTTACCTGTTGGCAAAGACCCTTTATATTCAGCAAATCTTCCGACTTATTTAACTACCGAAAACTTGTATAATGATTGTGTTTTATAAACCTGACCTGGTTTCAGTTCTGTTGACGGGAATTGCGGTTGGTTTGGTGAATCAGGGTAATGCTGGGTTTCCATAGCAAATGAAGTACGGAGCTCATCTTTTATACCGCGTTTCATTATGTTTTTAGCCTGCATAAAGTTACCACTGTAAAACTGTAAGCCCGGCTCTTCGGTAAATACTTCCATCTTTATACCGCTTTTGTCGCCAATTACGGTGGCAATAGGCGTTTTAATATCGTGTTTGTTCAACACAAAGTTATGGTCGTATCCTTTACCATCTTTCAGTTGCACGTTATCGTCATTTATCCTTTTGCCAATGGTTTCGGGCTTTGTAAAATCAAATGGAGTACCTTTTACGCTTTCTATTTTGCCCAATGGTATCAGTGTTGAATCAACCGGAACGTAGTTATCCGCATCAATTTGTACCAAATGGTCAAGGATGGTTCCGCTGCCTTCGCCGTTCAGGTTAAAAAAGGCGTGGTTGGTTAAATTTACTACCGTTTTTTTATCGGTGGTAGCTTCATAAACCGCTTTAAACTCGTTATCATCGGTTAAGCTGTAAGTAACCTTTACATTCAGGTTGCCCGGAAAACCTTCTTCCATATCTTTTGACAGATAGGTAAGCTCCAATGTTGATGAATCAATTTGTTTGGCATCCCACACTACACTCTGGTAGCCGTTTTTACCGCCATGCAGCGCGTTTGGCGGGTTATTGATAGATGTTTGATACTCTTTACCATCAATTTTAAACTTACCTTTAGCAATACGATTGCCATAGCGGCCGATGGTAGCACCATAATAAGGTTCGGTTGATTTTTCAAAACCCTCCACACTTTCAAAGCCTAAAACCACATCTGTTTGCTTACCGGTTTTATCAGGTACCAACAGACTTACAATACGGCCGCCATAGTTTGTGAATGTGGCAGTTATTCCGTTTTTGTTTTTAAGCGTGTACAAATGTGTTTGTTTGCCGCCGATGGTTTGTTCGAATGCAGAGGCTGGAGTTTGGGTGCTATCCGTCATAGTTGTTTTTTTCTTGTCAGATGATTGATTACAGGCGGCCAAAGATATGCAGGCCGGTAAAATTATTAGCGATAGATTTTTAAATAACTTGTTCATAAAATAGCTGGTTTATATTGGAGATTTAAAATTAGTATTTTTTACTTATCCATTAGCTTTATAATGCACTTCACTTAAATTTCTTAATCTGTCAGCAGCAAATTCAGCGGTTATATCACGCTGCGGATTGGCCAGCATCTCGTACCCTACCATAAACTTTTTAACTGTTGCCGACCGTAACAATGGTGGATAAAAGTGCATATGCCAATGCCAGTAAGGCTGCTCGCCCATATTTACCGGCGACTGGTGCATGCCTGAAGAATACGGGAACGATGTTTCGAACATATTATCGTATCTCACGGTCAATCGTTTAATGGCATCCGCTAAAGCCGTCTTTTCGTCGTCAGTAAAATAAAGCAGACTGGTGATATGTCTTTTACTTACTATCATGGTTTCGTAGGGCCAAACCGCCCAAAATGGTACCAGTACCACAAAATGCTCGTTCTCAAAAACAACACGTTCCTGGCGTTTAAGTTCCAGTTCTACATAATCGCTCAGCAGGCTGTGGCCCTTTTGCTCAAAATGATTTTTCTGTTGCTGGGTTTCTTTGGCCACCTCAACCGGGATGCTGTTTTGCGCCCAGATTTGCCCGTGTGGGTGAGGATTACTGCAACCCATAATATCGCCTTTATTCTCAAATATCTGAATGTGTTTGATCCAGGGATAGGTTGACAGATTTTGATATTCATTCTGCCATACATCAACAACCTTACGGATATCTTCGGTTTCCATTTGTGGTAATGTAAGATCATGTCTTTGCGAAAAGCTGATTACCTTACATATACCACGCTGGCTGTTAGCTACCAGCAGTTCATCATCATTTAACCCGCCATCAGGTGTATTAAGTAATAAAGATGAGTAATCATTAGTAAAAACATAACTGCCCGTATAGTCAGGATTTTCACTTCCGTCAGCTCTTTTGTTGCCTGGGCATAAATAGCAATTGGGATCATATTCAGGTCGTGTATCAACTTGTGCAGCCTCTACTTTACCTTGCCATGGGCGTTTTGTACGGTGCGGGGATACCAATATCCAATCGCCGGTTAAAATGTTCAAACGACTGTGCGGATGTTCTTTCAGATCAAAGTTTTCGTTGTTCATCACGTTAAATTAATTCAGGTTTGGCGACTAAACGCCAGGCACGGGGTTAATGCCTTTGTTGATCCAAAAGTAAAAAAATAAATGTAAGTGATACATTTATTAATAAAAATATTTGTCAGGAAGACATTTTTAGTGCTAAAACGAGATTAATTCCCTCCCTTGGGAGGGATGCGGTTGGTTTATGTGTGGGGTTTATACGTGTGATACGATTCGGCAATATTCAATAAACCCTTACCTCCCCTTCCCCAAGGAAGGAATCGCAAAAGGCCAGGCTTTTCAGAAATATTTAAAGAGATCCTTTAAAACCCAAGCTCGTCATACTCCACCACAGCCGAATCACAAATATAGGTAGGCACTATCCCTGTCGCGTTGATCCTGTTCTCGGCATCTGTGGCCTGGGTGTTGCCAGACAGTACCAGCACCGTATCAAGTCCGAATTTATTGCCGCCCAGGATATCAGTTTGCAGAGTATCGCCCACCATTACCACATCCTTTTTGCTGATAGGCCCCTGATCGCGCAGCAGATCATAAGCAAACATGAACATCTGCGAGTCGGGCTTACCAAAACGGATAAACTCCTTGCCTACAATTTTTTCAACCATGCTGGCTATCCCCCCTATGGCTATGGATACGTCATGTTTAGTTACCGGGTAAGCATGATCTGTATTGGCTACAATGACGGGTATGGCACGTTTACGCAGTATATTTACGGTTTTATTCAGATCCTCGAACCAGTTAAAACCCTCATCATCTAAAAATATGAGGGCGTTTACCTTATCAATATTGGTAGCGTCTATCTGGCTCACCGGCAAAGTATGCAAGCCCGAACTATCAATATAATGAGCCGAATCCGGGGTACCCAGGTAGGCTACGATTCCGTCATTTACCTTAAGATCAAGATAATCTTTAGTAAGCATACCTGATGATATGATATGATCGGGAGTTATGGTATGCAATCCCTTTATCTGATATGATTCTGCCAGTTGTGCAGGGCTGCGCGAGGCATCGTTAGTAACAATGTAATACTCCTTGTTTTGCTGTTCGAGGTAAGCAAATGTGCGCTCAATGCCAGGCAACAGCCCGTTATAATTCTTTAATACGCCAAAAGCATCAAAAAAAACAACCTTATACCTGTCAATAATGGATTTAAAGTTATCTATTCGTTGCATGTTTTAAGTATTGATGTAATATGGCTGCAATATGCTTAAATATTAAGCTATTTTAAACCATTACTTATTTTAATTTCAATGCTTCGATGATTTTTTCGGCATCAAAATCCCTATCGACTGACGGCAGGTAAACATTAAATGCCTCTGATTGCAGTTTTTGGGCATATTGCTCGCTAAAAAAGTGCTTGCCATCCTTAATTACATAATTCAATATAAAAAAGCGGTAAGCTTCCCTCATAAACCTGATCTCATCAGCTGTTAACGGGTTCACTTTATGATATTCCTTCAGGAAGATAATGAACCTGTCTTCCATCATGGTATTGATCACGTAACTAAAGACCGTACGGTCGCCAATATCTGATACTACCCGGCTAAAAAAGTAAAAGTCAAGTACACGGTAGCTCATCCTGAACCAATCATAATCCCAGCGCGAATAAAGCTCCAGGTTTGGGGTAACCGAGAAGTTGCCGATATTCCAGTCAATAAATACCGGGATGATCTCGAACGAGCTCATGTTATACTTGGAGCGATTCTTTAAAAAGGTTTCGCAATGATATTTTAAAAAATCGGCCTGCATTCCTGTACCAAAGTCCTGTTCATTGCTGTTAAGCTGAGTTAGCAGCGAGGATATATCGGTACGCAGCGTTTTTGACGATTTGGGCAGCACATTTTTAACCCGTGAACAGGCTTTATGGAATTTACCTACCTGCTGCCCTAGTTTTTTGATATGGTTTTCATCGAGCCTGCGCGGCAGGCGTTGTAAGATCCGTGTAGGATTATAAAATACTACCCAGGCATCGGTTTTGCCATGCTTGTAATGATAAATATAAACCCGGTTATTTTTTAATAAAGAACGCGCCAGCAGGTTTTCGAACGGATAAAGCAGGTTATTGGCTAAGGTTTGAATAATGCGGTGATCCTCTTTAAAATGCTCAAACTTGCCAAAGTAGGATAACTTGGCAATAATTATATCGTCGTCATCAAAGGTGATGCGGTAAACATGATTGGTTGATACCATGGCGCTGATATCTTCAATAAGCTTGATGTTTTTTGAAGCATCATAACCCTCCCATGCTTTTCTAACAATGACAGAATAGTCCATTTACATAATTTAGGCTACAAAGATTAAATAATATTATGGAATAACGAATTTTTGTACGGCCTGATTTTGTCTGAACTTTTTTGTCTGAATCGGGATTTCTCCGATTAAGGGATTAACCACGATTTTTACCCGCAAATCAAAATCCAAAAAAATCTGGCAAATCTGCTTAATCCCGGTTCAGACAATTTAGCTACTTGCAAATCAAATCCTAAAAATCTGATAAATCCACTTAATTCCGGTTCAGACAGCTTAACTTTAATCTTCTCTAAACTTTTTGTTCAACAATCGTTTAAACATTAATGATTTACTGCCGAAATTTATGAGTAAACCGATTTCCATATTATAAGCTTCAAGATAGTTAATGCCCTGAGCTAAGTGAACTGGCTCTAGTTCAATAATGGCTTTTAATCCTACCATAATTAACCCCTCAACAAAAAAATCAACTCTGCGGACTCCGATTTCCTCATCCCGGTAGTAAATCGGCATTTCTTTTTCGCGTTCAAAAATAAGTCCTTCAAAAGCCATTTCCAGCTCCAGTGCCCGTTGATATATGACCTCCTGAAATCCATTACCAAGTACCGCATGAACTTTCATGGCACATCCAATCACCCGCCGTGTTATCTCATCATGTTTCAGTTGATCCATGTAGTTTTGTTTGTTTTTGTCTGAATTACTTTTTGTATGAACCGGGATTCATCAGATTAAAGGATTAACCATGATTTTTACTTGCAAATCAAAATCCAAACAATCCGCTTAATCCCGGTTCAGACAACTAAGCTAAATAATCTCAAAATACCTTTTCAACTCCCAATCGGTAACGTGTTTGGCATATTGGCGGTGCTCCCAGAAGCGGGTTTGGGTAAAGTGCTCTACAAAACCTTCGCCAAAAAGCTCTTTAGCCAGGGCAGAGTTTTGCATAGCTGTAGCGGCATCATGCAGATTAGTTGCCAGTACACCATTCTTTTTATCCTGGTAACCATTGCCGATAGTTTGAGGTATTTTTAGCCCCAGCTTATGTTTTATACCATACAAGCCCGAAGCTAATGCGGCGGCCATGGCCAGGTAAGGGTTGGTATCAGAACCCGGAATACGAGTTTCCAGGCGGGTTAATGCAGGTGTGGTGTTGATGACGCGCAATGCGGTTGTTCTGTTTTCCACTCCCCAGGTAAGGGTAGTTGGCGCCCAGGCCCCTTCAACCAGGCGTTTATAGCTGTTAATGGTTGGGGCGTACATAGGCAACAGATGGGGCATGCAATGCAGTTGTCCGGCAAGATAGTGCTTATGTAAGTCGCTCATTTTATGCTCGTCAGCGGCACTGAAAAACAGGTTCTCGCTTTTGTCCTTGCTCCACAGGCTTTGGTGTATGTGTCCGCTGCAGCCGGGCAGGCTTTCGTTCCATTTGGCCATGAACGATGCCATAATGCCATGCTTGTAAGCAATCTCTTTTACCGCGGTTTTGAATAGCACCGCTTTATCGGCAGCACTCAACACCTCGTCATGTGCTATTGCAGCTTCATATACCCCCGGACCTGTTTCGGTATGCAGGCCCTCAATAGGTATATTAAACTGAGTAAGCAGGTTAAACAGATCATAATAAAAATCACTGTTCTCTGATGTGCGCAGTATGGAGTAACCAAACATACCCGGTGTAAGGGTATTGATGTTGGTAAAATTTTTATCGTTGATGGATTGCGGCGTTTCCCTGAAATTGAACCACTCAAACTCTTGTGCAAACTCGGCATGATAGCCCAAATCTTCACACTGCTTAGTGATGTGTTTCAGCAAACTGCGCGGGCAGGCAGGCAGACCATCGCCATGTGGATCACTGTAATCGGCCAAAAAGAAGGGGATATTATCTTGCCAGGGCACGTTGCGCAATGTAGAAAGATCAATACGGCAAAGTTTATCTGGATAACCGGTATGCCAGCCTGTTAACTGCACATTATCATAACAAACATCGCTGCTGTCCCAGCCAAAAACCACATCGCAAAAGCCATAGCCGCTTTGCAAGCCATCAATAAACTTATTTGGATGGATCACTTTGCCACGCAAAACACCATCAATATCGGCAAAAGCGAATTTGATCTTCTTTATTTTATTTTCTTCTATATATGCTTTAATCTGTTCCTCGTTCATGGTACAATGGATAGGGCGGTTACAGCAAGCAAGATAGTTATAAAGGTGTAAACAATAAAAAATTTGCTGCCATTGTTAGCAGCTATTCATATGCGTTTACCCCTATCTTTGTTTAAATCAATGAAACACATCAACCCATATCTGTTTGTTTACGGTACCCTGCTGAATAGTGACAACAGCTACGGCGCTTATTTGCAGCAACATTGTACCTTGTTACAACAGGGCAAATTTAAAGGTCAGCTTTATAATGCGGGTGAATACCCGGGGGCTGTCATAGATACCAACATTGATCAATATGTGCACGGCAGTATTTACCTGATGGATGAGCCAGCGAAAGTTTTGGAATTTATTGACGATTATGAAGGTTTTGGCGATGATCAAGAACAACCGAATTTATTTTTAAGGGTATTGACGATCATTGAAACCATTGACAGCCCAGTTGAGTGTTGGGTTTATGTTTACAATTTGCCGGTTGATGGTTTGTTGTGGATAAGATTGGGGAAGTATATAAAGTAACTGTTATTAAAATATTAAACCACGTCATTACGAGCGTAGCGCGGCGATCCCCTACTTACAAAGTAAACCAACAAAGCCGCTATACCAATCAGGGATTGCTTCGTACCTCGCAATGACGCGTGGGGAAAGGAACATCCTTTACTTTTTCACGGCCCAGATATAGGCCCGCGTGCTTTGGAATTCCGCATCTTCATGCGGACGCCTTTCTATGGCTTCAATTATATTAAAACCCGCTTCATTGAGTAACGCTATGATGTCATCTGTTTTAAAGAAGTATAAATCGATATCCACTTCTTTGTCATGAGCTTTGTCAAAATGAACTATTTCATCTCCGGCGTGGAAGGCAAGTAAAAAATCTCCTCCTGTTTTCAATACCCTGTTTATTTCTCCGAAACACTTCCTGATTTGGTCAGTGGTAAAATGTACTATCGAATAGAATGCAAGGGCACTTCCAAGATACCCCTGCGAATAACTGATATTCAACAAGTCCCCAGTTTCAAATTTAATTTGAGGTGAAAGCCGTCGGGCAGCGTCGATCATCTCTGGCGACAGATCAATGCCGATGATGTCTTTTAAACCATTGTCGTACAGAAATCTTGTTGTTTGTCCGGGTCCACAGCCAAAGTCGGCACATAGTCCTTTGTCTTTATTAACAGCTGCAAATTCCTTCAATAACAAGGTGTCCAAATGTTTTTTGGAGAGTTCGCCCCAACGCTCAGCTGCATAGTCGTTGGCCACTGTATTGTAACAGTTTAATATTTTTTCCTGTGAATTCATTTTACTCCTGGTTCTCTGATATTAACCGAATTTTGCCTTTTCCCGCCCTTACCTTTTCTATCGCTTCATTAATTTTAGCGAATAGCATAACCTCCACAGCACTCTCAATACGATCCTTTGCCGAAAAATGAAGCATATCTATCATGTTTTTGCGACTACCTTTACCGGTGTGCGCGTATCACGTGTACTTCTTTTTTTATTTTAAAAGTAGTAATATAAAATGATTTGATACGCGGCACGCGTGCGTCAGCGGATGGCCTTCAAAAACGCGTCATTGCGAGGTACGAAGCAATCTCTAAATAGGCAGGTCGATCAAGCAAGTTCACCTCAATCCATTCGCTTTGTAAAGCATAGAGATTATTAATGTTGTGTTTGTTTTTAATAGGTATTAATGAGCTCCCTCCGGTCGGTTGTCTTCGTACCTCGCAATGACGCGTGAAGAGAGACAAAAAAATCCCCCGGCTTTTTGAACCGGGGGAAAAGAAGTAATTTAAAAACTATTTAAGAGGGGCTTAAACTTTCGCTGATTTCACAGTTTTGATAATAACTGCAGCTACTTTATATGGATCGGCAGCCGAGTTAGGACGACGATCTTCCAGGTAACCACTCCAGTTATGATCAACAGCATAAAGTGGGATACGGATAGAAGCACCACGGTCAGACACGCCATAGCTAAAATCATTGATTGAAGCAGTTTCGTGTTTACCTGTTAAACGTAATTCATTATGAGCACCATATACAGCAACACACTCAGCTACTGCAGGACGGAAAGCCTCGCAAACGGCCTCAAATTTCGCTTTGCTATTTGCTGTACGCAATAATGTATTGGAGAAATTAGCATGCATACCTGAACCATTCCAGTCTAATGCACCTAATGGTTTGCAATGCCAGTTGATGGCAACGCCATAGCTTTCGCCAATTCTTTCAAGCAAGTAACGGGCAACCCAAATTTGATCACCAGCTTCTTTCGCGCCTTTAGCAAAGATCTGGAATTCCCACTGACCTGCTGCTACTTCGGCATTGATACCTTCAACGTTTAAACCAGCTTCTAAACAAACGTCCAGGTGTTCTTCAACAATCTCACGACCGAAAGCGTTGTTTGCTCCTACTGAACAGTAGTAAGGACCTTGTGGGCCTGGGTAACCACCCGCCGGGAAACCAAGAGGTTTGTCGGTTTTAGGGTCCCATAAAAAGTACTCCTGCTCAAAACCAAACCAAAAATCATTATCATCATCTTGAATAAGCGCGCGGCCATTTGACTCATGAGGCTTGCCTTTTGAATCCAATACCTCGCACATTACTAAATAAGCATCTTTTCTTTGAGGATCAGGAACTGTAAATACTGGTTTTAATATACAATCTGACGAACCACCCGGTGCTTGTTCAGTTGACGAACCATCAAAGCTCCAGTTTTCCAGATCTTCTACTTTACCGCTAAATGATTTAACGATTTTTGTTTTGCTACGCAGGCTTTGTGTTGGTTTATAGCCGTCAAGCCAAATGTACTCGAGTTTTGTTGCCATTTTTTAATTAATTTGTAAAGTTGTGGTTCTAATTATAGTTTTTCTGTTAATCTGACTAATTATTAAGGCGAATTTAAATTATTTTTATAAAAATCATTACAAAAATGTTAAATTTTTATAATTTTTTTCCACAAACACCACTTTTAAAGCTAAAATACGTAAAATCAAGGTCAACAAAATTCAACTTTAGCAATTTCATATTTTTCGACACAAAAAATATTATTTTTTTGCCAAAAACGTAAAACATTGAGAAAACGGACGTTTTTAGAGGACTCTCAGTAATAAAAAACAGGCAAAATGCATAAAAATACTAATTTACATAAGTACTTATGTAATTCTTCCTCAATTAAAAACTTGTAAATAAAAATAACAGGGATAAGCGTAGCATTTTCAGCAAGCGGGCATATTTTCTATAAACTTACGCTTACTCACGGTAAAAGCAAATGGCATGCATTCTGTTAATGTTAACTGTCAAATTTTTCCAGCAACTTTAGCAATGTTTCAAAATCCTTTGGATAAGGGGCATGGATGGTAATTTCAGTTTCTGGATTTATCCGGAAAGTAACTTCGTAAGCATGTAATGCAAAACGTTTCATAATAGGCAGTTCTTCCTGGTCTTTACCTAAATGATACTTCCGTTTTATTTTGGACAGAAAAACAGGTTCGCCTTTATACATATCATCACCGGCAATAGATGCTCTTTGTGTGGCCAGGTGTATACGTATCTGGTGCATACGCCCTGTTACCGGCCGGCACTCCACCAACGTATAATGCTTAAAGTATTTTAATGATTGAAACCAGGTTTCGGCCCTTTTGCCCTCCTGGCGGCTTATAGTCACGTTGCCTTTACCCACGTTTAAAATAGGCAGGTCTATCAGCAAGTTATCAAAAGTATGGGTACCGTCAATAATAGCATGGTAAACCTTTTTTACCTGGCGCTTTTCAAACTGCATAGATACCATACGGTAAGCCTCGGGATTTTTAGCGATGATAAGCGCTCCGGAAGTTTCCTTATCCAGGCGGTGACAGATCTGCGCATCGTCCCAGTAAGCTTTGGCCAGCCTCAGTAAATTAACCTCTCCTCCTTCGCGTTCATCAAGTGAACTTAAAAAAGGCGGCTTGTTCACTACAATCACATCATCATTCTCAAACAATATCAGGTCGGCAAATTTCGGAAACTTCATATTTTAAATATAGCCGACAAAAATACGGTTTATAATTTAAACCGTTATGAATACAATAACCCATTAAAGCATCAATTGTTAATACCCTGTAAAACAAACATTAACCGCAATGGTTTAATAGCGTAGTTATATACACACCTATCTATAAATCTATAAAACAACTATGAGCAACAAAGCAACAAAACCTGTACAAAAAGGATTTTTTGAAAAGGTTAAAGAAACGATTGAAGAATTTTGGGATAACACTAAAGACAAAGCCGAAGAACTAAAAGATAAAGCCGAAGATAAAATAGAAGCGATAAAGGATAAAGCCGAAGATAAAAAAACAGCGATCGCTAAGAAGGTTATGGCCAAGGAAAAAGCCGTAGTGAAAAAAGCAGAGAACACTGTAACCAAAGCAAAAACTGTAGCGGCCGATGTAAAGACCAAAGCAGCAAACAAGGCAAAGGATACTACTGCCAAAGCAAAAACAGAAGCCGACGGGGCTAAAAAAGCAGTTGCTGCAAAAACAGCTAAAGCTGCCGCCGCCGTTAAGAAAAAAGCGACAGGGGCTAAGTAAGCTATAAGAGTGCAACAAGTTGAACAATAGTTATATACCTTTCAGCTTGTTGCACTAATAAAAATTGCATTTTTAATATGGTACAGTTGCAGGCGTAGGGTTCCAGTCAGGGTTAATAGATATATGGAAGCCCTGATAATCCTCAAAAAGCTTTCCTGTTACAACAGTTGTTTTATTGGCTACCGCTATTACACCTGATACATCCTTTTTTACATAGTAATTTGAATAAACAGATGAATAAGTGAATATGGTAAGTGTAAAAGGAGAGCCGTTAGTAAAAATTAATGTTTTTGAAGTATAATTACTTGTGCCCAGTTGTGATTGAGGTATTGGAACGAACACTTGACTTTGCTTATATCCAAAGTCTTGAAAATATGGTGTATTGCCATTTACCGGATATACATTAATTGCAGGATTTACCACTAAACTGGTTGAAATTACATTAGGTGGTAATTTATCCTCAATTGTTACTAAAATCTGGGCTACAATCCTGTCTAAAACAATATTTTGATTATAATCTTTATCTACCGTTATATTGACTTTTTTATAAAACGTGTCCTTAATGGTATTGTCCTCATCATTGGAGGAGATTATAGAATACCTTAGAAAATCATCATTTAAGGAATTTACATTTGCCGTCGCTCTTTTATCAATAATAAGCCCTGTTTTACCTGCAGCAAAAACTACTGTATAATTACCCGGTAACGCTCCAAAAGATATAGTACCAAAAGTCAGGTAGGTTGATAGCTGCTTGGTTGAACTTACAAGCTTTCCGTTAGCATCGTAAACATTACAGTAAAGCACATCAGCTATACTGGGTGTTATTACATCGTTTACTGATTTAACACCATTAATAACCTGCTTACCAGCGTCAAAAACTGTATCTGTTTGTGAAAGGCCTGAAAGCTTAAAGGTTACAGTGTAACTTTTACTATCTGGGGTTGTATTATTTGAATGATCTTTTTTACAGGAGCTACAAACCAATAAACATAATATTAAAACAGGTATGATACTTTTCATTACGGATAATTTTACAGTGTCGTGTTTCATCAAATTAAAAGTAACTCTGATATTAAATTAAAATTTAACGGTTACCAAAGGCGTCGGGTCAAAAGTGTTATTTACTCCAACAGCAAAATCGCCTTTTGATGCTGTAAATAACTTGCCAGATAAAATGGTTTTTACATTTTTGGTGAATTGTACATTGCTGATAGTTCTTTGTGCCACAACATTCTTCTTACTATCATAACAGGTTATTTTAACCGTGATTGGTGTAAGCGTATTTCCAATAAGAAGTGTCCGCTTAAAATTAAGCGAAGGTACTATAACGGAAACTTCTCTGTCCTGAGGATAAGTGTAAGCACCCTGCAAATAATCATAATTCCGCATTTCACCAATTGTAGTGATGGTAATATTAGATACACTTGCAGGTATAGTATCCTCAATATTTAACTGAAGCTGACCAACCATTCTTTCAAGAATTATATCTTGATTTATATTTGAATCTGTAACTGTCAGTGTAATTTTTTTGTAAAACCAGTCCTCCCAAGTATCAAGTTCACCCTTTCGATAATTTAAAAAAGCACTTAAATAAATTTCCGGGTAAAAATAATGCTGGCCAGCCCCAAAGTAGCAAGCATAGGTGCCGGCGGGTAAACCATCAGTTATTGTACCAAAATCAGACATTGTTGAATCCTGCTCAACCTCATGAACTAGTTTACCGCTTGAATTATAAACTATATAATAAAATCTTTTAGCGCTACTGCTTACTGGCCCAACAGCATTGGTTTTCAGGCTATTGACTACTTTACTTCCCGTTGAACTAATACTCTGGCTTGAATTGGATCCATTAAAAACAATCTTATACGTTTTACCCGAAGGCGGTGGGGTGTTTTGCTTATCATTTTTACATCTTGTTAGACATAAAAATAGTAAGATAATAGTTGGTATATAGCGTTTCATTTGTACAGACTCGGTTTAGTTATATAAATATAATATATATTAATAGTTACTGGTTAATTATTCAACTATTAATTACAATACGTAATAATAAAAATTCACAAGTGTTAAAAAAAGCCCCTGTTGCCATTAAGAAAAAAGCTACCTCAGGTAAGTAAACTATAGGAGTATAACAGGTTGAACGGTAATTAAACACTGTCAACCTGTTCCACTCATTAAATTGGACTTTTAAAATGGTACAGTTACAGGCGTAGGGTTCCAGTCAGGGTTAATGGATATATGAAAGCCTCCATCACTATGATAATTCTCAAAAAGCTTTCCTGTTACAACGGTTGTTTTATTGGCTGCTGCTGTTACACCTGTCACATCTTTTTTTGCAAAGTAAGTATTGTTTAAGCCTATAGTACTGTCATTTATTTTTTTAACGGGATAGGCGAATATAGTAAGTGTAAAAGGAGAGCCGTCAGTAAAAATTAACGTTTTTGCAATATAGTTACTCGTGCCCAGTTGTGATTGAGGTATGGGAACTACCACTTGATTTTGCTTAGTGGCAGTGTTTGTAAATGGTTTATCGCCATTTACCGGATATGCATTAATTACAGGATTTACCACTAAACTGGTTGAAATCACATTAGGTGGTAATTCATCCTCAATTGTTACTAATACCTGGGCCACAATCCTGTCTAAAACAATATTTTGATTATAATCTTTATCTACCGTTATACTTACTCTTCTATAAAACGTATCCTTAATGGTATTGTCCTCATTGCCCCCAGGGGGGATTGTAGAATACCTTAGAAAATCATCATTTAAGGAATTTACATTTGCCGCCGCTTTTTTATCAATAATAAGCCCTGTTTTACCTGCAGCAAAAACTACCGTATAATTACCCGGTAACGCTCCAAAAGATATAGTACCAAAAGTCAGGTAGGTTGATAGCTGTTTGGTTGAGCTTACAAACTTTCCGTTAGCATCGTAAACATTACAGTAAAGCACATCAGCTATACTGGGTGTTATTACATCGTTTACTGATTTAACACCATTAATAACCCGCTTGCCGGCTTCAAAAACCGTATCTGTTTGTGAAAAGCCTGAAAGCTTAAAGGTTACAGTGTAACTTTTACTATCTGGGGTTGTATTATTTGAATGATCCTTTTTACAGGAGTTACAAACCAATAAACATAATATTAAAACAGGTATAATACTTTTCATTACGGATAATTTTACAGTGTCGTGCTTCATCAAATTAAAAGCAACTCTGATATTAAATTAAAATTTAACGGTTACAAAAGGCGTCGGGTCAAAAGTGTCATTTACTCCAACAGCAAAATCGCCTTTTGATGCTGTAAATAACTTGCCAGATAAAATGGTTTTTACATTTTTGGTGAATTGTACATTGCTGATAGTTCTTTGTGCCACAACCCCTTTACTATCATAACAGGTTATTTTAATCGATATTGGTGTAGCCGTATTTCCTATAAGGAGTGTCGGCTTATAATTGGCTGTAGGTATTCCAACAAAAGTTTCAATGTCCTGAGAATGAGTGAAAGCGCCTTGTAAATAATCATAAAATGCCAATTCACCAATTGTAGTGATACTAATACTAAGTACACTTGCAGGTATAGCATCCTCAATATTTAACTGAAGCTGACCAACCATTCTTTCAAGAACTACATCTTGATTTATATTTGAATCTGTAATTGTCAGCGTAATTTTTTTGTAAAACCAGTCTTCCCAGGTAGGAGGTATACCCAATCCACGATAATTTAAAAAAGTACTTGATGCAATTGTTGAGTAAAAATAGTTCTGGCCAGCCCCAAAGTAGCAAGTATAAGTGCCGGCGGGTAAATCATCAGCTATTCTGCCAAAATCAGACACCGTTGAATCCTGCCCAATCTCATGAACCAGCTTACCGCTTGAATCATAAACTATATAATACAATCTTTTAGCGCTACTGCTTACTGGCCCAACAGCATTGGTTTTCAGGCTATTAACCACCTTAGCTCCCGTTGAATTAATACTCTGGCTTGAACTGGATGCGTTAAAAACAATCTTATACGTTTTACCCGAAGGCGATGGGGTGTTTTGTTTATCATTTTTACATCCCGTTAGACATAAAAACAGTAAGATAATAAATGGTATATAGCGTTTCATTTGTACGGACTCGGTTTAGTTATACAAATATAATGTATTATTAACATTTTACTGGTTAAGTATTCAACTATTAATTACAATACGTAATAATAAAAACTCACAAGTATTAAAAAAAGCCCCTGTTGCCATTAAGAAAAAAGCTACCGCAGGTAAGTAAACCCGGTTATCTGTAAGCTGAAAAGCAGCCTTCTTTTTATAGATGGGGTGGGCACCGTATACTTAAAATTAACAACCCAGCATTTCATATCATCTATAAATACTAAAAAATATAAAAACATAGTTAATTAACTGAGAAACAATTCTTAACTTTAATTACTAACGTTTCAACCAAATAAATTCAATTGTTTATAATCTAAAGAAAAGCATCATGAGCACACCAAATGAACCAGAAGAAAAAGGATTTTTCGATAAGATCAAAGAATCAGCTGAAGACCTATGGGATAATGCAAAAGACAAAATTGGAGAGGAAATAGACGAGTTAAAAGAAAAAGCATCAACTCTTTCAGGCGACAAAATAAAAGAGGTAGCAAGTGACCTTGAAGCCAAAGCTGCTGATAAAGTAAAAGATATTACCGGCAAATTCACTGGCTAAACTTTACTGATTTGGCACCACAAAAAGAGGCTGTCACAAGAGCAGCCTCTTTTTGTTTTTGAGGTGATATTTTCGTATTTTAAGATCATGGGAGCGAAAGTAGTATTTAAGCCATATGATCCTGATCAGCTAAGTTTATTGCCCTATAAGTTAGATGAACTGGTACCAGCGAACCACCCAGTTCGGATCGTAAAAGAAGTGATCGACAAGATCGATACCAAACCGATCAACCGCAAGTACAAAGGTGGCGGCGCGTCAAGTTTTCATCCAAGGCTAATGCTGAAGCTCCTGGTTTACGGTTACCTGACCAACACCTATTCCTCAA
>JAUCSE010000135.1 GCA_030445275.1 Mucilaginibacter sp. | reverse complement strand
CAGACATCGCCCGAGACCTATGTCGGCTATGGCCGCGGCACCAATTTCGCGGCGGGCAATGTGCATATGGATGAAAGCTTCGCCTACCAGACCGCGTTCCCCCTGCGGCTGAACCAGTGGGGCCTGGGTGGACGCTGGACCGTGGCCGGGGAAAAGTCGGCGCTGGATGCGGCGGGCGGTTCGATCACCTATCGCTTCCATGCCCGTGACCTGCATCTGGTGCTGGGGCCGGCGAGCGACGGCAAACCGGTGCGCTTCAAAGTGACCCTGGACGGCCAGCCGCCAGGCACCAGCCATGGCATGGACATCGACGCGGCCGGCAATGGCACGGTCACCAGCCAGCGGCTGTACCAGCTGATCCGCGCCACAGCGCCGGGCGATCATACCTTCGTCATCAGGTTTGCCGACCCCGGCGTGCAGGCCTTCGCCTTTACCTTCGGCTGAGACCGTGGCATCCCCGTAAAAAAGGGAGGCGGGCATGACGACGGCCTATGGGATCCTGTTCATCGCCGCCTTGTGGGCCGGCATCCAGAATGCGCTGGCGGGCGGTGGCACCTTCATCACCCTGCCCGCGCTGATGCTGACCGGCATGAGCGCGCTGGCCGCCAACATCACCTCCACCATCGCGCTGTTTCCCGGCCAGCTCACCTCCAGCTGGGGCGGGCGCGGTCACGTCTCCGGCGCGGGCGGACTGAGCTTTCGGGCGCTGGTCATCATCTCCCTCGCCGGCGGCATCCTGGGCGCGATCCTGCTGCTGGTGACGCCCTCCTCGATCTTCCAGCATCTGGTGCCGTGGCTGGTGCTGTTCGCCACATCGGTCTTCGCCTGGGGCAGCTTCATGCCGCGCAAGGCCGAACGGCCGCCGGGGCTGAACGCCATCGGTGCCGGCGTGGCGCAGTTCTGCATCGCGATCTATGGCGGCTATTTCGGCGGCGGCATCGGGTTCCTGATGCTGGCGGCGCTGACGGCGGCGGGACTGGCCATCCGCAACGCCAATGCCACCAAGAATGTGCTGGCCGGGGTGATGAATGCCAGCGCCGTGCTGATCTTCGTATTCTCGCCCCAGGTCCATTGGCTGCAGGCGGCCATCGCCTGTGCCGGAGCTGCGATCGGCGGCGTCCTGGGCGGGATGATGGTCAGCCGGGTGAACCAGAAAGTCCTGCGCGCGGCGGCGGTGCTGATCGGCGTCGCGCTGACCATCGGGCTGTTTTTGCGGGCGCCTTGACCTCCCCTGCGCGCGATAGCGCGCTTGAATTGGGGAGGTGGCCGTAGCTGGCTCTCTAGCCAGCGAAGGCCGGAGGGGCAATGCAAAAAAGAGGCGGCGGAAAGACTGATAGGGGTCCCAGTCCTTTGATCCGCCGCCTTTCGAGGTTCGAACGCGGCGATTTACTTGCCCAGCAGGCTCAGCGCCTTGCGGTAATGATCGGCGCCGTTCTTGTAGAGGCCGAAGTTGCAGGCCTGCAGGCCAGCGCGGCTTTCCGACTTGGCTTCGTTCACATCGCCCGCGGCGCCGGACAGCGCGACCGAGGTCTGCTTGGCGAGATCGCGGCAGCTTGCGGGACTTTCGGTATCGGCGATCGCGGGCGCGGCGGCAGCCAGGGTCACGAATGAGGCAGCAAGGATCAGGGACTTCATGGGGCTACTCCGTTGTTCTACCGGGATAATTCCCGGCTCGTTGGGGTAGCTAGTGTGTACCGCACGATACCGTGTGACGCAAGGTATCTTGCATTAAACTTTAGCAATGCTCTCCTCTAGGAAAGTTGGATTACCGGCTTTTTGCGGGAATGACAAAAGCGGGTTCAGCGCTCGATCATCTCGCGCACCTTGTTCGCCAGGGTGGACATGGCGAAGGGCTTGGCCAGGATTTCCATGCCGGGGTCGAGATGGCCGTTTCCGACCGCGGCATTCTCCGCATAGCCGGTGATGAACAGCACCTTGAGCTCGCCGCGCAGCACACGCGCGGCGTCGGCGACCTGGCGGCCATTCATGCCGCCCGGCAATCCGACATCGGTGATCAGCAGATCGATGCGCTGGCCGGTTTCCAGGATCTTCAGCGCGGCCAGGCCGTCACCCGCTTCCAGGATGCGGTAATAGCTTTCCGACAGGACCTCGGCGATCAGCATGCGCACGGTGGGTTCGTCATCCACCACCAGCACGGTTTCGCCAAAGCCGCGCTCCATGATCTGGCTGGCTTCGCTGACCTCGTCTTCCACCGTTCCCAGATGGCGCGGAAAATAGAGGCACATGGTGGTGCCCTTGCCTTCTTCGGAATAGATCCGCACCTGGCCGCCGGACTGGCGCACAAAGCCATAGATCATGGAAAGGCCAAGCCCGGTGCCCTGACCCAGCGGCTTGGTGGTGAAGAAAGGATCGAAGGCGCGCGCGATCACCTCCGGCGCCATGCCGGTGCCGCTGTCGGTGACGCAGAGCGAGACATACTGGCCCGGCGGCAGTTCGCGGTCCTTCGCGGCGCGCGCGTCCAGCCACTTGTTGGCGGTCTCGATGGTGAGGCGTCCGCCGTCGGGCATGGCGTCGCGCGCATTGATGCACAGGTTGAGCAGGGAATTCTCCAGCTGCGAACCATCAGCGCGGATCGGCCACAGCCCGCCCGCCCCCACCACTTCCACCTGCACCGTCGGTCCCATGGTGCGGCGGATCAGATCTTCCATCCCCGCGATCAGGCGGTTGGGGTCGAGGGCGCGCGGGTCGAGCGTCTGGCGGCGCGAGAAAGCCAGCAGCCGGTGGGTCAGTGCTGCAGCGCGATTGGCCGAATCCACCGCCGCCTTGAGGAAGCGGTCCACTTCCTTCACCCGGCCTTCGGCGATGCGGTGCTGCACCCGGTCCAGCGCGCCGGTGATGCCTTGCAACAGGTTGTTGAAGTCGTGCGCGATGCCGCCGGTCAGCTGGCCCACCGCTTCCATCTTCTGGGCCTGGCGCAGCGCTTCCTCGGTCTGCTGCAACTGGCCGGTGCGTTCCTGCACCCGCTGTTCCAGTGTGGTGTTGATGTCCTCGAGCGCCGCAGCCACTTCCTTCTGGTCCTGGATGTCGGTGTTGGTCCCGACCCAGCGGATGATGGCGCCCTGCGCATCGCGGATCGGCAACGACCGCACCAGGTGCCAGCGATAGACGCCGTCGGCGCGGCGGATGCGAAATTCGGTCTCATAGTCCCGGCCCTTGCCCAGCGCATCCGCCCACGCGGCCGCGGCGGCCTCCAGGTCGCCCGGATGGACGATGCCGGCCCAGCGATCGCCCACCAGGTCTTCGGGGCGCAGCCCGCTATAGGCCAGGGTCTGTTCATTGAACCAGTCAAGCTGGCCGTCCGGCGTGGCGGCCCAGACATGGTTGGGCATCGCCTGGGCGAAGGTGCGGAACTGCGCCTCGCTTTCCTGCCGCGCGGCATCGGCTTCGTGCGCGCTGGTGATATCGATGCCTTCCACGAAAATGCCGCTGACAGAGCCGGCTGCGTCGCGCATGGGTTGAAAGACAAAGTCCAGGATGCGCGGCTCGGGCGGCGCGCCCGGGGTGCGTACTAGCAGGACGGTCATGGATCGTCCGACAAAGGTCTCGCCAGTGCGAAACACATTGTCGAGCAGCGCTGGGAAGCCCTGCTCCTCGACTTCCGGCAGCGCCTCGCGCACTGGCTTGCCGATCACGTCGCGGTGGCCGATCAGCTGCATATAGGCCGGGTTGGTCAGTTCGAAGCGGTGCTGGGGACCGCGCAGGATCGCCGTGAAGCTGGGCGACTGGGCGAACATTTCCTGCAGGCGGGCGATTTCGCTGCGCTCGGAATCCCGCGCCTCGATTTCGGCGAAGGCGCCGGCCAGCTGGCCCGCCACCAGGCCGGCAAAGCCTTCGATGTCCGCATCGCCCGGACGATAAGGGTTGAGGCCCAGCGCCAGCACGCCGAGCGGCCTGCCCTGTCCGGCCTTGGCGATGGGCACCAGCAGCATCTCGCGCGGGGGAATGGACCAGTCGCCGCAAGGCAGGTCGTTGCCAGACAGCGCAACGCGCATGGGTCTGGCCAGAGACGCCGCCTGATCCTGGAAGACCGGTAGCAGCGCCTGCACATCGGCAGGAGCGTAGGCGCCGGTCACTGTCTTTGCGGCGTCGAACAGGTAGATCAGGCTGAACGGAAAATCGCGCCGGTTTTCGCCCAGCGCCTTCAGCGCCGCGGCGGCCACCGCGTCGCGGCTGCGCAAGCCGATCAACCCGCCGGCCAGGGTGCTGAGCGTGCCCAGGCGGCGTTCGCTGACGACACGCTCGGTTTCCTCGGACACCACGCACATCAGGCCTTCGACGGCGCCCGTGCCGCCATAGAGCGGACTGTAGGAGAAGGTGTGATAAGTCTCCTCGGGATAGCCGCGGCGCTCCAGCAGCAGCAGAAGCGCCTCGTCCCAGGTGGGCACGCCGTCCCGCATCACCGAGTCGAAGCGTTCGCGCACGGCATCATAGATTTCCGCCCATACCTGGCGCACCGGACGGCCCAGGGCGGCCGGATGCTTGATACCCAGCGTCGGCCGATAGGCGTCATTGTAGAAGAAGTTGAGATCGGGGCCCCAGCCCAGCCACATCTCGAAGCGCGAAGACAGCATCATGCGCAGCGGGATCTTCAGGCCTTCCGGCCAGCCCGCCGGCGGCCCCAGCGGGAAATCCGACCAGTCATGGGCGCGCATCAACGCGCCCATCTCGCCGCCTCCCGACAGAAAGCCTTCGCCGTCCCGCAAGTCCGTCAAAAAAGTCCCCGGCCAATCCTGCTCAAACAGAGCACCCCAACCGGGTTAACGGGACGGCTGCGAAAAAGTTCCCTACTGCTTGATGATCTGGCCGTCCGGCAAACGAACCTCGCCCCAGCCGCCATTCAGCGGGCTGTTGCGGTCGAAGGGATGCTTCGCCGCTGCCGCTTCGTCGATCTCCATGCCCCAGCCGGGGCCGTCATTGGCATAGAGATAGCCGCCCTTCATTTCGGGCACGCCGTGGAAGATCTCGCGCGTGGCGTCGTTCATCTCGGAATATTCCTGGATGCCGAAATTGGTGATGGAGAGATCCAGATGCGTCATCGCCATATGGCCAATGGGCGACACGTCGCCCGGGCCGTGCCAGGCGGTGCGCACATTGTAGAGCTCTCCCATCGCCGCGATCTTGCGGCAGGGCGTGATGCCGCCCATCTGCGAGATGTGCATGCGCATGTAATCGATCAGCCGGCCTTCGATCAGCGGAATGATTTCATGCGGCGAATTGAACAGCTCGCCCATCGCCAGCGGCGTAGTGGACTGGGCACGGATGTTCTTGAACCAGGAAATGTCTTCCGGCGACAGCGCGTCCTCCAGGAAGAACAGGCGATAGGGTTCCAGCAGCTTGGCGAACTGCACCGCCTGGGTGGGGGTGTAGCGCTCATGGGCGTCGTGCAGCAGCTCGATATCCGGGCCCAGCTCCTTGCGGGCGGCTTCGAACAGCGCCAGCGCACGGCGCATGGCGCCTTCGCGTTCGAACACCGGGGCATCGTGCAGCGCCGGCATGCGCTTGCCGCCGCCGCCGCGCGCGCCATAGCCGGCCTGGCCGGGCACGCCGACCTGGATGCGGACATGGCGGAAACCCTGGGCGATATACTTTTTGGCGCTGTCGATGCATTCGGAGATTTCGTTGCCCGAGGCGTGGCCATAGGTGTCGATGGCCTCGCGGGCCTTGCCGCCCAGCAGCTGATAGACGGGCATGCCCGCCATCTTGCCCTTGATGTCCCACAGCGCCTGGTCGACGCCGGAGATGGCGTTGTTCTCGACCGGGCCGTTCTTCCAATAGGAAGAGTCGTAGCACATCTGCCAGGTGTCCTCGATGCGGTCGGCGGGCTTGCCGATCAGCAGCGGGCGCAGATATTTCTCGACGGCGGGTTTGATCAGGTCGGCGCGCTGGGTGAAGGTGGCGCAGCCATAGCCGAACAGGCCGGCCTGGTCGGTGGTGATCTTGACCACCGTGAGCCGCGAGCCCTGGGGCGCGCATTCGATCACGCTGACATCGGTAATTTTTGGCGACGGCATGCCGCGCGCGGCGCGGGCGACTTTTTCCTGGGCACTGGCTTCGCGGGCCGACAGCAAAGTGGCGGCGGCAGCGGCGCCACCGGCGGCGGCGCCCAGCATGTCACGTCTACGCATTGTGATACTCCCCTGGCAGCTTGTTTTGTTTTGCGTGACCGTAAGTGGGAGCGCGCCGGACGGCAAGCTCTGTATACTTTCTTCAATGCTGCGGCGCGGCAAAGCCTCGTCGTTGTTTTGTCGCAAAGCCCGGACTAACCTACTATCGTTGTAGGAGGGCGGCATGAAAAAGCTTCTGATGATGGCCTGCCTGTGCGCCACGGCGGCGCAGGCGCGCGGCGACAGCGATCGCTGGGTGACTTTCAAGACTGGGCATGACAGCAGCTATGGCGTGGTGCAGCACCAGATTGACCGCGACAGCATCCGGCAGGAAGGTCCGTATCGCACCTTCTCGATTCGAGAATGGATCGTGGAAAAGAAGCAGCCCATGACCTACACCATCAATGACCGGCTGTTCTTCGTGTCGCGCAAGTTCGCGGTGGACTGTGCCCATCGCCGCTTCGGCGACCGCTTCATCGACAGCCAGAATGCGCGCGAGAAAGCCACCAGCCTGGACCGCATGCACTGGATCGCGTTGGACAAGGTCCCGGCGGTGGACCGGATGGTGTGCCGATGAGGTGGCTGGTGATCGCACTGCTGGCTTCGCTGCCCGCCGCCGCGCAGACGCCCGTGATCGGCCCCGGCAACCTGCCGCCGGATTTCTATCCGCACAGCAGCTGTGCCAAGCCGGACATGTCCATGATCGGCCGCAAGCCGGGCGATATCCGGGACATCAAGGCGGTGGACGCCTACAACAAGCAGGTTGCGGCCTATAACCAGGCCGCGCCGGCCTTCAATGCCTGCATCCAGGCCTATGCCGACAAGGCGAACAACGACATGGCGCGCATCCGCGCCGCGGTGCAGGACGCCAATCACTGACTTCTGCCATGCGGCCTTTGCAGGTCGCGGCGCCCGCCGTCCCGCTATAGTGGCGCCGGACCGGGGGCCCTGCCATGGCGAAATCTCATCTATCCGTGCGCGATGCGTTGCTGGCGCTGGCCATCGTCTTTGTCTGGGGCACCAATTTCGTGGTGATCCGCTGGGGCCTGGACGCGCTGCCGCCTTTGTTCTTCGCCACCCTGCGCTTCAGCCTGGTCTTCGTGCCCGCCGCCTTGTTCCTGAAGCGGCCCCGGCGCGGCGACGGCACCTTCGTGCCCTGGGCCAACCTGGCGATTTATGGCGTGTCCATCGGATTGTTCCAGTTCGGCATGCTGTTCATCGCCATGAAGGGACACATCTCGCCCGGGCTGGCCTCGCTGGTGGTGCAGATGCAGGTCTTCTTCACCATCGGCTTGTCCATGTTGCGGTCCGGCGAGAAACTGGCGCCGCACCGGCTGGCGGCCTTTGCCCTGGCGCTGGCGGGCATGGGCGTGATCGCCGCCCATAACGGCGACGGCGCGACGCTGGGCGGCGTGGCGCTGGTGCTGGTGGCGGCCATGGGCTGGGCCTTCGGCAACACCGCCAGCCGCGAGGCCGGCGCCAGCAACATGCTGGCCTATGTCGTATGGGCGGCGCTGTTCTCCATTCCGCCCTTGGCAATCCTGTCGCTGCTGCTGGAAGGCCCTGCCGCCATTGCCGCCGGGCTGGCGAAAGCCAGTGTGCTGACCTGGGCGGCGGTGCTGTGGCAGAGCGTCGGCAACACCATGTTCGGCTATGCCAGCTGGGCCTGGCTGATCTCGCGCTATCCCGCCGCCACCATCGCGCCCATGTCGCTGCTGGTGCCGATCTTCGGCTTCGGCGCCAGCGCCCTGCTGCTGGGCGAGCCCCTGCCCCTGTGGAAGATCGGCGCCACGCTGCTGATCATGGCCGGGCTGGCAGTGAACCTGCTGTGGCGGCCCAGGAAGCGGACGGTCGAAGGCGAACCCTGCTAGCTACTGCCGCGCCTTGCTCACCACATAAGTCAGCGACTTGCCGGGAGCCGCGTCGAACTTGTGGGCGCTGCCGGCCGGGATCAGCACGAAATCGCCGGGGGCCAGTTTCTGGGTGATGGCGCCGGCTTGGGTGCCGCCGCGCACTTCGCCGCCTGCCGCCACGGTGCCGCCGGTCAGGGTGCCGCCGAAGGTCAAGACGCCCTCGCCCGCGATGATGGTGATCTGGTCGATCCAGTGGGGATGCAGCTCGGCCGAATTGCCGTGATCCAGCCGCTTCACGAACTCGATATAATGGTTCTCATGGTCGGTGACAAAGGTGGCGCCATAGACGCGGCCTTCTTCGGGCTTGGAGATCAGCTTGTCGATCTCCCCCGCCGACACGAACTTGTAGGCATCCGGCGCGGTGGCGCGGACCTGGGCAAAGGCGGGGGCCGCCAGCATCAGGGCAGTAGAGGCAATAAGCATCATGCGCATGGGTATGGTTCCTTCTTGAGAAATGGGACGGTTCAGCGGATCACCTTGACCAGCAGATAGTGAAAGCTGCCGCCCGGCGCGATCAGGAACTGGTGCGGCGTGCCCCAGGGGATCATCATGTAATCGCCGGCATGCAACGCGATCTTCTCGCCGCCGGCGATGGCGTCGCCCTTGAACTCGCCGGGGCGCGGCTCCTGGATGTTGGTCATCCTGCCGCCCATCACCAGGGTGGCGTCGCCCTTCTGCACCATCATGTAATCGGCCCAGTGGCTGTGCTGCTCGGCGCCCTGGCTCTTGGTGCGCGTCACCTGCTCCACATAGTAGAATTCATGATCCGACAGGTGATAGGTCGAGAGCCCTCCCCCCTTGTGAAGTTCCACCGGCGAAGCCAGCAGCTTGTCCGCCGGCATGTGGAAGGACTTTTCCGGCGGCGCCAGATCGGGCGTGGGGTTCATCTGGTGCTGGGCCCGGGCGGGCCCGGCGGCCAGGACCAGGGCAGCGGCGGCGGCGAGGTATTTGCGGCATGTCATGCGCGTTCCCCTGTTCTTGTTGTTGGGGAACTCTAGCGGGACGCGGACCAAAAGAAAGGGGCGCCGGCCTGTGTGGACGACGCCCCGTTTCAATTCACCCAAAGGGCCGAAAACTACTTCTTTTTCGACTTCTTCTTGGCTTTCTTGGCCTTCTTGGCGACCTTCTTCACGGTCTTCTTGACGGCCTTCTTGGCCTTCTTGGCGACCGTCTTCGCCTTCTTCACGACCTTGGCCTTCTTGGCCTTCTTCTTCTTGGCCTTCTTCTTCGCGGGGGTGCCGGTGAACAGGCCGACGACCGCTGCTTCCAACTCACTGGCGCGCTTCGCGAGCGCACCCTTCTTCTTCGCCATGACTCAACTCCTCATCATTGAAGCGCAACAATTAGAGTGATTCTGTTAAAGCAACAAAAAAGGCGCGGATTGCTCCGCGCCTGATTTGTTCAAAAGGGAGAGAATTACTCCTCTTCGCCCTTCTTCTTGGACGGCGTCTTCTTCTTCAAGGCCGCGCCCAGGATGTCGCCAAGGCTGGCGCCGGAGTCCGAAGACCCGAACTGCGCCACGGCATCCTTCTCTTCCGAGATCTCGCGGGCCTTGATGGACAGGCTGACCTTGCGGCTGGCCTTGTCGACGCTGGTGACCAGCGCGTCCACCTTGCTGCCCTTGGCGAAACGCTCGGGGCGGGCTTCGTTGCGGTCGCGGCTGAGGTCGGCGCGGCGGATGAAGGACTTGATGCCGCCCTCGAGTTCCACCTCGATGCCGCCGTCATTCACTTCCGTGATGACGCCGGTCACGACCTGGTTCTTGCGCAGAGCGCCGCCCTGGGCGCCGGCCTTGTCGATCGGATCGTTCTCGAGCTGCTTGATGCCGAGCGAGACGCGTTCCTTCTCGATGTCGATGTCCAGAACCTTGGCCTTCACGACCTGGCCCTTTTCATAGGCCTTGATGGCTTCGTCGCCCGATTCCGACCAGCTGAGGTCGGACAGGTGGACCATGCCGTCAATGTCCGAATCCAGGCCGATGAACAGGCCGAATTCGGTGATCGACTTGATCTCGCCCTCGATGATGGTGCCGGCCGGGTGGTTGGCGGTGAAGCTGTTCCAGGGATTTTCCTGGGTCTGCTTCAGGCCGAGGCTGATGCGGCGCTTGTTGGAATCGACTTCCAGCACGGCGACATCGACTTCGGTGCCCGGGGTGACCAGCTTGGACGGGGCCATGTTCTTCTTGACCCACGACATTTCGCTGACGTGAACCAGGCCTTCGACGCCGGGTTCCAGCTCCACGAAGGCGCCATAGTCGGTAACGTTGGTGACCTTGCCCTTGAACTGCACGCCCACCGGATACTTGGCGGCGACGCCTTCCCAGGGATCGGTCTGCAGCTGCTTCATGCCCAGGCTGATGCGCTGGGTTTCGTGGTTGATCTTGATGATCTGCACGGTGACGGTCTGGCCCACCGACAGGACTTCGGTCGGGTGGGAGACGCGGCGCCAGGCGATGTCGGTGACATGCAGCAGGCCGTCAACGCCGCCCAGGTCCACGAAGGCGCCATAGTCGGTGATGTTCTTGACCACGCCTTCGACGATCTGCTTTTCCTGCAGCGAGGCGACCAGCGAGGTGCGTTCCTCGGCGCGGCGCTCTTCCAGGACGGCGCGGCGCGAGACCACGATGTTGCCGCGGCGGCGATCCATCTTGAGGATCTGGAACAGCTGCGGCTGGTTCATCAGCGGGCCGACATCGCGCATCGGGCGGACGTCAACCTGCGAGCCGGGCAGGAAGGCAACGGCGCCGTCGAGATCGACGGTGAAGCCGCCCTTGACGCGGCCGAAGATCACGCCGGTGACGCGGGTGACGTCGTTGAAGGCCTTTTCCAGCTTGATCCAGCTTTCCTCGCGGCGGGCCTTGTCGCGGCTCAGGACAGCTTCGCCGAGGGCGTTTTCAACGCGCTCC